>SVSL01000002.1 GCA_015064315.1 Oscillospiraceae bacterium | reverse complement strand
CTCCTCTGCTTCAACGAGAAGATCGCTCTGCACATTACCAGAGGTGTTCGTTGGGACTCCGATCACGTGGTTCGCTATGATGACGAGACGCTGGAAATGATGAAGGAGGTCGTTCGAAACGACGCCCTCGACCGTGTGGTTCTCGCGACCGACTACTTTGACGCTTCCATCAACCGCATTGCAGCTTTGGTTATCGGTATGCGTTCGGTTCAGAAATCGCTTCTGACCGCGCTGCTTCTTCCCAACGCAAAAATGAAGGAGCTGCAGGATACTCAGCAATTTACCGAGCTGATGATGCTTCAGGAGGAATTCAAGCTTGCTCCCATTGGCGACGTTTGGAACGAATTCTGCGCACGCGCAGGTATGGTCGGCGACCAGAGCTGGTTCCGTGAAATCGTAACATACGAGCAAGAGGTTCTCTCCAAGAGATAAGCGCCCGTTCTCAAAAATTCACAAAAAACTTGAACAAAAAAGCTCCCTTTGATTCTGCATCATAAAAAGCAGAAAATCAAAGGGAGTTCTTTTTTATTGAATCAAATCAGATCCTCGCTCCGTTCCATGGTAAGGAGGATCAGTGCGTAAAACATGGTGGGATAGGTGCTGAAGAAGAGCACGTCGATCAAGCAGAAGCAAAGCCATCCCAAAATACCGATTCCCAAAAAGAGCTTGCAAGTATTGGGCTTTTGGAAGAACAACCGCACGGTGCAAAAACGGTGATAAGCATACGCCAAAAATCCGATCGCGCCTGCGGCGCCAAGCATCTGGATCAGCGTGTTGTGATAAAAATAAGGATAAACGTCCTTGAGCCATTCCTCGTTGACAAACGCATAAAAACCGGATCCAAACACGGGGTTCTTCAGGAAGTTTTCAACACCGAGGCTCCAAAGCTCAAATCTGCCGTTGTCACCAAAACCATAATTCAAAAAGTTTTGGAAAAGAGACAGAATCTTATCAAACAACAAAACGCCGCCGATAGCACCTACAACAAGGATCGCCAACGCAAAGAAACGGTTGCGCTTTCGGTACGTTCCCTTGAAGCAAAGCATAAGCACACAAAGGAACAACACCAAAGCGCCCGTCAAAAGCGCGCCACGGCTTTGAGACAGCAGAATGGCAAAGAATTCAACAAATCCCAAGAAGTATCCAATCCAGCCATGCTTATGATTTGCCGCAAAATAGAAGCAAGCAGGCATTAAAAGGGTCAGCATACCTCCAATCGCCGTCCAAACGCCCCATCCCAGAAGCACCGTTTCCTTGACGGGATTCATACCAACAAAGGAAACAGTCGTAAAATACGCAAAGAACAGCTGAGCCGTGATCTGCAATCCCGCCAACACAAAGCAGTACATAAAATACGAAACCGTCGATTTGTCAAAGCGAATATACCCTCCAAACAGGAAATACATCAGCATCAACGACAGAATGAAAGACGTTGCGTACAGGAAATTCTGAACGGTGTAGCCCTTGCTGAAAAGTCCGTTCAAAAGCAATGAGACGCACAAAAGCGCAAAGCTGAGAAAAATTCCCTTTTTCTTCAAAAGAAAATCCTTTTGGATCATTCTGCGATTCCGCACTGCAAACGCTGTTGCAGAAGCAATCAAAAGCACCGCCAGAATACAGATCACGGTCAATGGAAGCGGCTCCAGATAATATCTGCTGTAATTCGGCACGTTGGGAGAATGATTGATTGGAACGATAAAGATGGTGCACAGAAAAGGGGTAACGGCAAAACGAAGATCGTTACAAATCCAAAAGCCGAGGATCAGACTGAGTATCATCAAGCCGCCAAAAACGATCTCCAGCTCGGTAGAATGCCCCAAAAAGATCAAAACGGAAACCAAAATGGGATAGTATTTTCCATCATAAAAATGTTTCAACCGTTGCATCACAGACGCCATATCATTCCAACCCCATCGTCAAAATTTTCATGTTATCTTCGAATACCGCTCGCAGCTTGTACTGCTCCAATTCGGGATATTCACAGCTTCCACTTCCCTTTTTACCGCCGTTGTAAATCGACGCCACGGCTTCACAAAGCGCGTCTATATCTCCTGCGGGATAAAGCATTTCGGGCTTTTGGAGCAAGAGATCGTGTTGTCCTCTGACGTCGGATGCCAGAATCGGCAGTCCCAGCGACATGGCTTCCATGAGATTGAAGGGCAAGCCCTCGCTTTCACTGGCAGAAAGATACAGGTCTGTGGCGGCAAGGATGGAAGGAACCTCGTCACTGTGTCCCAGCAGGAACACGTCATTTTCCAGAGAAAGTCTTGCGATCTCCTCTTGGAGCGCCTCTCGCTCACTTCCCTCTCCAACCAATAGCAAGCGCATGGGGATTCCACGGCGCTTCAGCACGTCGGTTGCCTGTATCAAAAGCTTTTGATTTTTTCGTTTGCTCAATTCGCCCACAAAGGTACATACAAAGCCCCCGTCGGGCGCATAGCGTTCACCTGCATCCCGCGATGCCTTCCCGGCATATTCATTGGGCAACCCCATGCCGTAGGTAAAATACACCTCTCCCTTGCAAAGCCGATTCTGCGTAGCCGTTTTCAGATCCTCGCCATTCATCACGGCAATGGCATCGGTCTTACGGCGCATCAGCTTTTCGCAGAGCAAGAGGATCTTTTTGCGCAGTCCGCCCCCCTCAAAGGGAAACAGATAGCCGTGTACCACGTTCAGAACGTAGGGGCGCTTTTTCATACCAAAGAGAGCCGCACGAACCCAAAAAGCGGTGAGCGTGGTATTCAGGATCAAAAGATCAAATTGCTCGCGCTTTAAGATCTTGCGGATCGCAAGCAAGGAGCGAAAATTGGCAAAACTGAAATAGTGCTTGTCAAAGGTGATGGGAAAATCCACACCTTCTCCCGTTGCCATGAGAAGAACCTCGTTTTCCGCTCTTAACGCTTCAATGTACGGCATATGGAAGCGTTGTAAATGGGACGCGGTGGATGCCGCGTAAAGAATCCTCTTATTCTTCTTCATCATTTTCAAAAACCTCGACAGAAGGCTTCCAATTTGCTCTGGTCGCGCTCTTCTGCTCCTCCAGCTTGTCTCTCTTGGCGTACTTCTCATGTCGGTTGATGGCATGGAGAGGCGTCAGAAGAAGAATACGGATATCGCCAAGCAGCGTCCAGTTTTCAATATAGTTGATATCCTCGTTGATACGCGCTTGAATCGAGGTATCTCCGCGCAAGCCCTTGATTTGGGCAAGACCGGTAATACCGGGACGCAACGTATGCTTTAACATATACAAGGGAATCTCTTTTTTGAACTTTTCCACGTAGAAAGGCACCTCGGGGCGCGGTCCTACCAAGCTCATGTCCCCCTTGAGCACGTTGAAGAACTGCGGAAGCTCATCCAACGCACATTTGCGGATGAATGCTCCAAAGCGAGTCTTTCTCGGGTCATTCTCGGTAGACCATCCGGTTTGCTCGGAATCATTGACGCGCATAGAACGGAATTTATACATGGTAAATTCCTTGTTGTTTCTTCCTACGCGAATCTGACGGAACAAAATGGGCCCCGGCGAGGAAAGCTTTACACCAATAGCGGTAAACAGCATCAAAGGAGACGTCAGAACAATCAGAATCAGAGATCCAACGATATCCAAAATTCGCTTGCAAAGCTGATTGCCAAAATTGTCCAAGGGGGTGCTTCTGATATCGATCAAAGGAAGGGTTCCCACCACGTTTACCTGTCTGGGGGATTTAAAGTATCCGCAGATCGAGGGAACAAACAACACCTTGGCGCAGTTGTTGTTGCAAATGTTGATATATTTTGTAACAACCTTTTTACGCACGTTATCGAATGCCATCACAACCTCGTCGGGATGGTATTCCTTCAAAATGCGATCCAGATTTCCGGTCGTTCCCAGATGAGGAAGACCAATAACGTTCAAATTTCCAACGTAGCCTATCACAGAATAGCCGAAATGCGGGTTGTTGAGGATCTCCTCCATATAAGTGTCAGCCATTTCCTGGCTGTCGGTCACCAACAAAATGTGCTTGATGCTCTTCTTATTCACGCGGAGCGTATATAAAACCGTGATCATAAAGATCTTCTTGGCGGTGATGATCAACGTACTGAAAAACATAGCCGACAGCAACCACGAGGTATACCAACCCAGGTTTTCTTCGGGAACGATCAGATAAAGCCCCATCAACGTCACGGCAAAAAGCTCACAATGCACAAGAAAGATGCGCGCTACAAAAAACAGAGGCGTTTTGGTGCGCATGGGAGAATACACGTTGTAGTAGTTGTAAAGAAAGGTGGCTACAAAGCACAACAGTCCAATTACAAATAAAGATTTTACGTGGCTGATGCCGGGATAAACCGTTTTATAGAAGAAATAGAAACCATATGCAATGGAAAAATTCAAAACAAAATCCAATACCTTATCCAAGCTGATCAGCCAATACTTTCGGCTCTTGGAGGGCATGTTGCTTACAGGCTGCAAGATCATTCTCCTTTCAAAAAAGAAAATTACATACACTATTATTTTATCATACTTTTTTCAAAAAAGCAATATTTATCTTTAATTTTTTCGTTTTTTCAAAGAGAAAAGACCGCTTTTGGGGAAAAAAGCGGTCTTTTGTGATTGATCAATTTTCAAACTCGATCTTCATTTGCGTGGAAAGATCCTTGCGGTGCTTTTCCATAAGCGTTTGAATGCGCTTTACAGGATTGAGCAGAGTGCTGATGGTCTCATCATTGTTGAGCGTATCAATCAGATATGCAACGTACTTGCACATATTGACCTCAACAAACCAAGGCTTCTCTGCCAGCTCGGGACGACGGTAAACCAGATTGGTGGAAAGCACACGGTCAAATACGCCTGCCTTGAATGCGGCGTCGAACTTGTCACAGCCCTCGGTAAACAGTCCAAAGGTTGCAAAGCAGAACACACGGCTTGCGCCTCTCTCCTTGAGCTGCTTACAAACGTCGATCATGGATTCGCCGGAGGCGATCATATCATCAACCACAATGGCATCCTTGCCGTGGAGATCCTGACCCAGATACTCGTGTGCCTCGATGGGATTGCGTCCGTTGATGACAATGGAGTAATTTCTGCGCTTATAGAACATACCGATGTCAAGACCCAGCACCGAGCTATAGTACATGCAACGGGACATTGCACCCTCGTCGGGAGAAATGATTGCCATATGATCCTTGTCGATCACAACGTCGGGAACCGCGCGAACCAATGCCTTGATCATCTGGTAGGTGGGCTGAACGTTATCAAAGCCCGAAAGCGGAATGGCGTTGCAGATACGGGAATCATGCGCGTCAAAGGTTAAAATGTTGGAAACACCCATGCCGGCAAGCTCCTGCAGCATCAGTGCGCAGTCAAGAGACTCACGGCCGGATCTCTTATGCTGTCTGCCCTCATAGAGCATAGGCATAATAACGGTAATTCTTCTTGCCTTGCCGCCGATTGCAGCGATAATGCGCTTCAGATCGGCATAGTGATCATCGGGACTCATGGGAACGGTCATACCGTACATAGGATAGGTAACGCCGTAGTTAAAGGGATCGCAGATGATGTAAACGTCCTTGCCGCGCATGGACTCGTGAATGATACCCTTGCCTTCGCCGGAGCCGAATCTGGGGCACTCCGCATCGATGATAAAGGTGTTGCGCTCGCCACCCTTACGTCTCCAATCCTTGAGGTAGTAGTCTACCTGAGACGCGAACTGATCGCATCCCTTCATGCCAATAACGCCAAGCTCTCCGTAGTGATTGTCCTTCATAATAAGCCTCCAAAATTTTTTACTTTGTTGTCCCTAATTATCGGTGAACGTCTTTGCGCTCACCAACCTGACAGGTGCATTTTCGTCAGTTAGTTTATTGCGCAAAAACGACCGTATGCCTCATCCCAAAGGGATCTGTCGGCAGAAGGCGTATAGTGCTTCAGTTCAAAAGAGCTTGCAACGATCTGTCTTGCCTGCTTCAGATCTGCCACTTCGCCTGCGGCGATGGCTTGCATCATCAGGTTGCCGATAGCCGTTGCCTCCTCAGGACCTGCCGCTACGGGAATTCCGCAAGCATCGGCGGTCATTTGGCTCAGGAATCTGTCCTTGGTTCCTCCGCCAACCACGTGGATGACCTTGGCTTTTCTGCCCATGAGCCCCTCAATGGATTCTGCGGTCTGACGGTACTTCAGCGCAAGGCTTTCGTAAATACATCTTACCACTTCCCCAACACTTTCGGGAACGTGCTGACCGGTGCGACGGCAGAATTCGCGAATCTTCTCGGGCATATTGCCGGGCGTGGAGAAGGATGCATCATCGGGATTGATGAAGCATTGCATGGGCTTGCATTCCTTTGCCCAAGCTTCCATTTGCGCAAAGCTATATTCGTTGCCCTCGCGTTTCCACTGTCTGCGGGACTCCTGAATCAGCCAAAGTCCCATAATATTCTTCAGAAAACGGATGGTTCCCATGGCGCCGCCCTCGTTTGTGAGGTTCAGCAGCTGAGACTGCTCGTTGATCAAAGGCGCCTTGAGCTCGGTGCCCATAAGAGACCAGGTTCCGCTACTGATGTAAATAAAGTCCTCCTCTTGGGTAGGAACGGCGATTACCGCGCTGGCGGTATCGTGGGAAGCCACGGTGATGACGTTTGCGTCGGTCTTGCCCGTTTCGCTCAGCACCTGAGGCAGAAGCTTTCCAACGGTATATCCGGGCTGAACGATCTCTCCGAAGAGCTTGCGAGGAATTCCCAGCTTGTCCAGCAAATCAAAGGCATAATCGCGCTTTGCGGCATCCAAAAAGCTACCGGTGGAAAGAATCGTGTACTCGTTTGCCATGTTGCCGGTCAGGAAATAATTGAGCAGATCGGGAATATTCAGCATACGCTCGGCACGCTCAAACGTCTCGGGCTCGTATCTCTTGTCCGCCGTCAACTGATACACAGTGTTAAAGTTAATGGCTTGAATACCGCATTTTGCATAGAGCTCCTTCGCGGGAACGATAGAACTCACATACTCTTGAATCCCCTCGGTTCTGGTGTCACGGTAATGGGTAGGATTTGCCAGCATTCTGCCGTACCGATCCAAAAGTGCGTAGTCAACGCCCCACGTGTCGATACCAATGGAGGAAACGTTATCCTTATCCAATACGGTCTTGGTAATCGATTGCTTGATTTCATGGAAGATCCTTAAAATGTCCCAATACATTCTGCCATTGGTAATGACGGGATCATTGGAGAATCTGTGATTCTCGCGAAGCGTCAGCTTTTCGCCGTCAAAGCTACCAACGATGCCGCGACCGCTGGAAGCTCCAAGGTCAATGGCAAGCATTTTCAAGTCAGCCATTTCAGTCTCCTTTTATAAATTGAATTTTATAAAGAACCTTACGCTTTATTATAGCACAACCCTCTCTGTTATGTATGAATATTTTATGAACAGATCGACGGTTTGCGAAAAAAATCCGCAAAGTTTTTATGCTTTCTTACGTTAAGAACGGATCATCTCAATGGCATCCACGCCAAAGGGCACGCTTTGATATTCGGGGGTGAACTCGGGAGCAATACCGCCGTTCCAAGTACCGCGGAAGGTGAAGTATCTGGGAGAGAGGCGAACGGGCTCGGGCGTTTCCTTCCAGTGATAGGGACCAAAGAGGTTTCGCAAGCTGGATTTGAGCAGGATGCGGATCTCATTTTCTCCCTTTTGCAGGTATTGCGTGATGTCCTTCTTGCTGTCAAGAACAAGCTCGGTCTTTTTCCCGTTGATGAAGAGCTCAGCCATAAGAAATCTGCCTTTTTCCAGTGAAATTACGCACTTCTTTTCACCATCATAGAAATAGCTGCCCTCCAGTGTAACGCTTCCCTTGAAGAAGGGATAGCCGTTTTGATAATTGCTCGAGGAAAGTGCGGGAAGCCCTTCTCTTTTACGGATCACGTGATCGGAATCCACCACAAAATCGCCGTAGAGATAGAGCTGTTCAACGTTGGTGTCATAGTACAGGCAGTTGCGAAGGCTTTCGGTTGCCATGGGATCGAAAAGCGCAAAGTGAACGCCCTTGTGCTGATAGTAGTCCAAGGAGTAAACGATTTCATTCTCACCGATCACCAAAAGATCGCTGATATCGCCCTCTACAAAGAAAACGTCGAAATCACTGTCGGAAAGCGAGACGGAACGTCCGTTGACCGTAATGGAGGTGTATTTTTCCTTTTCCATAAGTATTTTCATGGGAACAAGATCAGCAAGCACAAAGCGATGCTTCATATAGAGCGGTCCGCGGTAATCCGCGCGCAAAAGATCCTCGAAAAGGCGCTGAATGGGAAGCGTTTCCCCGTAATTTACGCCGTCATAGCTCAAAGAGGCCTGATCAATCACAAAATAATTCTCGGTAACGTCGGTCACCTTGAAATTCCCTGTAATGTCCTCTCTGATTTCCACGGGAGTCTCATCCTTGGCATTTTCATCACGCACAAGCACCAGTCCGCCACATTTTTCAATGACCATATCATTGGAAATGTTGTGAAGCGTCATGGTGTCAAGATCCAAAGCACGATAATGCTCGGCTACTCCCTCCATGTGAACGTGGGAATCCAAATTGCGGGAATAATTCTTGATGAACAGATAGTCGCCAAGCTCGCTCCTTCTGGCGGTAATGCCCGAAAGCTCGTCCTCGCAGGAGAATTTTACGTGAGTCTCGGCACAGATCTCCTCCATGGTGATATTGGAAGCCAGATCAATCTCGGCATTGACTCCATCGATCATGGTGGGAGAGCCCGCCATGTAAAGCTGTCCGCTGAACTCCTTCAGCAATTTATACGTATCCGCAGAAATCGAACGCATATTGGGCAGAAGGACTTTGTTATACTTGCAGTTGCCGATCACCAAGGAGTCGCCCTCGATTCTTCCGTGGCGCGCCATGATCGTTTCGTCCGCAAGATGATAGCAAATGCCCTTGTTTCTCAAATCCAAGAGAAAGTGCTTAAATTCATGCTCAAAGTCACGAACGCTTAAAGAATCCTCCGCGCGAGTATACTCCAAATAGATCTCGCGCAAGGGATGCACGACGAGAACGTCATACACCTCCTCGGTGTTTGCGATCAGAAAGCCGAGTCGTGTGAAATAATCGTTGAAGGTCTTAAAGCCCTCCCACCAGTTTCCGTGCTTGGAGAATACAGGGGGATGGTCGGTTTTGCCTTGAGAAGCCAAGGAATAGGGGAACAGATGCTGACACATCAGATTAACGCCGTTAAAATATTGGCATTCCGCAACGCTCTTCAGCTCCTTGGGGGTCACGTCGTAGCCACAGCAGGCAAAGGTCTCGGTCAGAACCTGCTTGAAGCCCAGCTGACTTGCCACGCTACCGATCTGCTTGGGCGCCAGATCTCTGGTATAATCTCTCCCAAGCTTGTCAATGCCCGGAATATGCTCGTATTCGTAGGTACTCATAACGCCGGCTCCGCCCAGCATCTGTCCGCAAAGCGAATCCTCGGAAATCGAGTGTCCCGTCAGCTTGCAGTTGTGTGCCTCGCACCAATCGTAAAGCTTTTTGTAGAAATTCTCTGCATAAAGCTTGTTGAGCAGCGTGTAGTAGCGTTGACGGAAGGAATAGCCTCTTTCATCGTGAAGGAACAGATAAATCAGGCCGTCGCGAATATCTTCGCCATAGAGATCGAAGTAAGGCTGTACCGCCGCGCGGGTATAGGGAGTCTCGTAGCGATAAAACTGGGGCTCGTCGGTGAAAAAGCCCACCAGTTCCCTGCCGAAGCTTTCGGGAAAACGCTTGTAATATTCCTCGTGGGTCTGACGGATAAACTCGTCCACCACCTCGGGATTGAGAATATCGGTGTTTGCGGGGCTGGTTCCGAGATAAACGCAATGATATTCTTTTACGGAATCCTCGGGCGAGGAAATTCGCACGTATCCCGCAGGTGTTTCCTTGTAAACGCAGAAGGCTTCGGGATCAAGCTCTGAACGAACCTCGTAACGCAAGAATTGCGCGCGCCATGCCTCGTTCTCCAGCATTTTGCCGCCTACAAAGCCACTGGGCCAACCGTTTTCATCGTACACCCAAGCGTTCATGTGCAGTTCTCTTGCCTTCTTCAAGCAAGCCTCGATGCAGGAGAACCACTTTTCTCCCAGATATTCGATCTTCAATCCGATACGGGCATGCATAATGAAGCCACCGATGCCAACCGATTTCATGTCCTCGATCTGTTTTACCAGCTCAGCCTCATCCAATTCGTTATTCCAGCTCCAAAAAGGGATCGATTGATAATCGGTCAGATCACAGTTCAATGCCTGTTTTAATTTACTAATTGCGCCGTCAGCCATGCTTCCACAACCGTCCTTTCTCGACCTTTAAAGTCTTTTATGATACCATCATTATAGCATAAAGCAAACCAAAAGTAAAGTGGTTTTTCTTTCTTTTAGTGGGTGTTTTTTTGCAAAAAAAGAAAAGGAGCCGTGCGACTCCTTTTTCATTTTTTATAGATCAGTGCTTGGGAAGAATTCGTTTGGCGATGCGGTAGATCTTGCGCGCACCACGGTAAGCCACCGACCGCCTTTGAGTACCGTATATACCGCAATGCGCTTTGCCGGACAGAACCGCATCCAGCTCGAGATCGGTTAGCCCATCCTTCATTACACAGCCAATGCGGACCTCTTTTACGTCAATGGGACCGGGGAAATGCAGAATGATCTGCGGATCGCTCTTAACAAACAGAATCTTTTCCTTGAAGATATATCCGTTTGTAACAACGTCCTTCAGCGCAAAATCGGTAATCTGATCCCCGGTATCCAGAACGCGAATCACCAAATTTTTCATAGAGAAGTTGCCCTTGAGACGAGGATCGAAGCGGACACCGCAAAGCCTGAGGGAGTCTCCCTCTTTTACGTCATATACAAAGGGGAATTTTCGGATATCATCGGAGTTCCTTCTGCGCAACAGATTTTCGGGCTTGATGCCCTCGCCGTTATCGTAGAACATTTCGGTATCATCCATATCCTCGTTGTAGAGGGTATCAACCTCCAAAATTTCATCGTAAAGCTTTTTCAAGCCGCCAACAGGCATAATGAAGGGCGTCTTGGAAAAGCGTTTCACAACGTAATCGCGGTTCTTTTTCCATTCTTCCTGTCCGTGCAGACTACTGGAGTTTTCTGCGTTGAGCCAGTTTCGATACAGGAAGGTGATCTCGGAGCTGTTGGCAACGCCGGTAAGGAACGAGGCGCGCATGAGAAAATCCCAGTCCTCGGTGGTGGTCAGTGTCTCATCAAAGCGCAGTCCCAGCTTTTTGTAGACCGAAGCAGGAAACGCCAAGGCGCAGAAAGGACATTTGTTGAGTCCTAACTGATTCAGATAATCAAAATCGCAACAATAGGTATTCTCGGGGGCACCCGCCACACGAGGGGTGTTGGGAAGATGCTTCCCTACGGTTTCCCAGTTCTGGATCACCGAATAGGAATGCAGAATTCTTCCGTTGTACTCCTTGGAGAGCGAATAGAAGGTCTCTACCCAGTGGTCAAACACCAGATCGTCATCGTCAAGAACGGCAATATAGGCGCCCTTGGCTTCCTCAAATCCCGCGTTCAGAGGAGTGGATCGTGTGCCGCCGATTACGGGAACAAGACGCGTCTTTTCGCGCATCCAATCCGGAAGCTCCGAGATCAGCTCATTTACGGATGCGTTTTGCTCATCTGTCAGATTGTGCCCCATGATCAGAAGCTCGAAATCCGTATTGGTCTGTCCCGTAAGAGAAAGAAGCATGTCACAGAGCATATCGGGGCGCTTTCCCTGCGTGCGCGTGATCACGGTCAAAAAGGGAGCGTTGGGGTCTCTTTTTGCGTCATCCGCCTCAGATGCCTCAAAATAAGTCTTTGCAGCTTGATACAAGGGAGTATCAGAAGGAATATTCTGTTCGATCCAGCTGAAATATTCATTCACGCTGGAGGATTTGATTTGCTTATTCATAGGATATTCACCTCGTATCACAGAACAAATCGGTGTTCTGTATAGTTATCGTCCAAAAAGCGCGCGATCTTGCCCGAGGGATCCGGCTGGATGGGCAATTCCCCCTTCTCTTTCATCTCCTCAAAGCGAGCGATGACACGCTGACAATACTTGTCTCCGTGGGAGAAAGCCTTGTAAATCTTGCGGAAGCTCTTTTCATCCGACCACTTGTAGGTCATCAAGAGCGCAGCCTCCTTGGAATAGTAAAGCTCTGCCTCGGTGGGAACCCAGTTGGCAGTTGCCGAGAGTCTCTTGGCGTGATAGACGGGACAGTCGGGACGATAGTAGATCTTTTTTCCTTCCAAACGCACGCGCCAGGAGATATCCACGTCATCGCAGTACATAAAGAAGGTTTTTTCGTCAAAGCCGCCGATCTTTTGATAAAGAGCCGCGGGAATCATAAAGCAGGCACCGGTTGCCCACTCGGTTTCCAACGTTTCACAGTCGTACTCCTTGGGATGCTCCAGAGGAACTTGACGAGCCTCGGTAATTCCCGCATTCTTGTCGGAATCAAGGAACGGAAGCATCATTTTTTCAAAGAATCTGGGACAAACGATTACATCGGGATTCATTACCACAATATAATCCGCATCACAGCCAAGCCCCACACGGTTGTGACCCTTAGAGGTTCCGGTATTTTCATTGAAGAAGGTATAGCGGAAGGTAAAATACGAACCAAATTCGGCTTGCAGTGCCGCAAGCTCGTCCTCGGAATAAACGGGCGCTTTGGATGCGTCGCTGTAATGAACCACCAGCTTGATCTCCTGCCCTCTTTTTGCGCTGACGCGAACGGCGTTTGCCAGACTTTGATATGCGCGTAGCAAAGACTCCTTGTCATTATGATAGATTACAGATTGCACTTGAATTGCAGTCGCCATAATGTCTCCTATTTTGTAAAATTTCGGTATTTCCGTGACTCTATCCCTCATTATACATGATAAATCGAAAAATGTCAATAAAAAGTACAAATATTTAACAATACTATCGACAACATTTGCTCTAAAAATACAGATTTTCAAAAAAACAAAAAATATTGAGAAAAACCGAACTTTTTTCAAAAAAACGCTTGCAAATCCAAACGCTTTGTGTTATAATATTTGTCGTTGCGAGAGAGACACACTTATTTACACGGAGAAGTACTCAAGTGGTCGAAGAGGCGTGACTCGAAATCTCGTAGGACGTTAACGCGTCGCGTGGGTTCAAATCCCACCTTCTCCGCCAACAAAAAACGCACTTTTGTCTACCGACAAAGGTGCGTTTTTTGAATGATGTTTGCCTTCGGCAAATGATGTTGGCTTGCGCCAATGATGAAAGGCGCGCAAGCGCGCCTAATGATGCGTGGCTTCGCCACATTTTGGGGCAAACATCGCATCATTGCGAGTGAAACGAGCAACATCATTTTGAGCGAAGTGAAAAACATCATATCGCCGCAGGCGATGCATCATTTTTAAAATGCAAGGCTTCACCTTGATTTATTCACAAAAATGTGATATAATCTAACCGATAAATAAGAATTTGACGGAGAAAACAATATGTTAGTATATTCTATTATTATGTTTACAGTCGCAGTAATTTTTGCAGGAGTGGGCATTGCAATATACAGAGGTAAAACTGAATTAATTCACGATTATCACCAAACAAAAGTTACGGATAAATCTGCATACGGAAAAGCCTTCGGAAAAGCAATGTTTGTTATCGCAATAGCATTACTACTCAGCGGTATAATAGGTTTACTGGATAATTTAGCTATTCTTGCTGTTGTGGTTCTGATTATAGGATTATGTGTTGGAGTGGGTTACATTGTTGCTGTGCAAAAGAAGTACAATAAAGGAGTTTTCTAAATTTCAATTTGTCGGGCTGACAACTGTGTGAAATCACGCGCCTTTTCGCTGTTCTTACCTACATTTATACACCCTTTTACTGCTCTTTAGCAGAAAAAAACACACATTTGTCTACCAAGACAATGTGTGCTTTTTTCAACTAAATCCGCCCCCCTGCGGAAGAAATCCACTTCGCGGATGAAATCGCTACGCGATGAAATTCCGCTAACGCGGGGTTAGGAGAGGCGGATTTGAGTTCATCTTTTCGTTTTCGGAATTGTAAAATATCATATTGCAAAAATCTCCATTCTATCAGTGATCGGATGGAGATTTTTTATTTAAAACTTTTGAAATCACCCTCTATGACAGTTCCTTTCTCAGCTCCGCCAAAATCTTCTTTTCCTCTCTTGAAATCTTGACCTGTGTCAGCCCCAAGGCATCGGCGGTCTGCTGTTGGGTCATGTTGCGGTAATAGCGCATCAAAACGATCTTTCTCCAAAGGCTTGGCAATCGGTTGATACACTGGGAAAGCGCGATGCGATCACAGATCCTCTCGCTTTCGTTCTCGCTTTCCTCATCCGCGATAACCCCCTCGTAGGTCACAGAATCCTCACCGTACACAAAATCCGAAAGCGACGTAACGGGAGAGATCGAATCCAGAGAGATCGCCGCCTCCTCCACCGTCAGATTGCATCTTGCGGCAAGCTCTGCAATGCCGGGCTCCCGCCCCTCCTCCGTCAGGATCTTGTTCTTCTCATGCATCAAGGCAACGCCCTGCCGCTTGTAGATACGGCTGACCTTTACGGGGCCGTCATCCCGCAAATGCCGTCGGATCTCGCCTACGATCAATGGAACTGCATAGGTAGAAAACGCCGTACCGCGCTCCAAGGAAAAGGAACGGATCGCCTTGAGCATCCCAACAGTTCCAATCTGTACCAGATCCTCGTACTCGGTACCGCGATCCAGAAACCGTCTTGCTACAGTTCGGACCAGCCCGAGATTCTCCTCGATCAAAGCTGCCTCAGCATCAGAATCCCCCTCGGCGGCGCGCCGTAAAAGCTCCATATTACGCTCATAAATAGAGGTTTGTTCCATACGTCACCTCAAAAAAAGAATTGCAAGCCAAGGCTTACTTATGTAACCGCTTGAGAAGCGTGACGGTGGTTCCCTTGCCAACGCGGCTTCGCACACGAAGATCATCGCAAAAGTTCTCCATAACCGTAAAGCCCATGCCGCTTCGCTCGTTTTCCGCATCCGTGGTATAAAGAGGCTCCCGCGCCTTCTTAACGTCGGGAATGCCGCATCCTTTGTCCTTGATCTCGATCTGGATCAGCCGCCCTTCACAGAGCTTGACGCCAATCACGATCTCCCCGATCTCCCCGCGGTAGGCGTGTACAATACAGTTGGTGACCGCCTCGGAAACCGCGCATTTGATGTCGGCAATCTCCACCGCCGTAGGATTGAGCTGGGCACAGAAGGCGGAAACCGCCGCTCTTGCCATGCCTTCATTCACAGACAGTGACGGAAGCGAGAGCACCATCTCATTCTCCACCGTCGCACTGAAATCCACTTTACTTTTCATGTTCATTTCCTTTCTTACCTTTTTAAGCATCCTTTTTTTCTTTGGTCTTTAAAATCGTGATCATGCGCTCCATGCCTGCAAGGCGAATGATCTTGAGCACCGCCACGCTGGGATCAAGCACTGCAAAATTGCCACCGTATTTTTGCACCAGCGCATACCGTCCCATGATCAGCCCAAGCCCTGAGCTATCCATGAAATCCACTCTTGAAAGCTCGAGCAGAACACGTCCCGGGCGCTCGGCGGAAATCTTCTCGTCAATGCCAACGCGCACCGCCACGGCGCTATGGTGATCGATCTCGCCGCCCACGCGCACAACCAGCGTATCCCCCTTGGTCTCATAAACAACCTGTCCTCCGTTCCGAATCATTTTTTCACTTCCCTTCTTTTTTTCTTATTGTAACACAAGAAGGGCGAGAAAAATGTCACAGTATGACGGAGAAATAATTTCTTTTCAATAATCAGATAAAAAGCCCCTCGCTCAAAACACAGAGCAAGGGGCTTAGTAAAGCTACTATTATTAGTTGATTGCTACGTTGTCGATAAGTGCCGCGGTGTCATATGCGGAGTCACCGACGTCACGAACTGTGAAGCGAATGGTGATGTTTTGACCTTCATAAGCGGAAAGATCCAGAGAAACGGTCTTCCAGCCGGTCTGATAGCAGGTGCTGTCGCCGCCCTCAAAGTTAATACCGTACACCTTAGTCCACTGGCTCTTGTTTACAGTCTCTTGAGCGAGAAGACTTACGTTGCCGTAAGCATCGATCAATTCGGCATAGAATTTATCATCATAGCTGGATCCAACATATTCCATAGGCTCCTCAGAAAGCACGTTGTAATCAAAGGTAAGAATACCGCTATGGGTGACCTTGAAGGTCTGACTCAGCAAGCTACCCTCTTTAGAACCTACGTAATCGGAGGTACCCGAGCCTACACCGGTGGTCAGGATCGCCATACGGGAGATATGGGTAGGATAAAGATCACCCAGCTTGCTGAGCACACGCACGTCTCCGTCGGTGTCCCAGCCCACCAATTCGGTGGACTCCTCAAAGCTTCCGTTTTCCAGATCGGTATTTACCAAAACGGAGTTGCTACCGTTCAAAATGGGGTATGCGGTAGGACCGTAAAGCTCTCTGCCGTCAAAGTAATCGTTCGCGCCGCAAAGAGTAACAGCAATCCCAAATGCTTCCTCGGAGGTGTATCCATTGATCAGCGAGCTTACGTAAACCAGCATAAATTCACGGCTATAATCCGCCATAACGCTGTTGCAGAAGCCTACAACACTCTCTGCGGACGCACCGAGAATAGCGCTTGCCATGGAGTTATCGTTGCTTCCGTCAACACCCATGAACTCACAGGTCTCGGAGAATACGAAGGAGCCGTCAAGAGAACCTTCGCCGTAGTAGAAGCTCCAGAATTCGGGAAGAATTGCATATACGGTGCCCCCCTGAACGCTGATCTTTGCAATGCGGTGCATTTTCAGATCGTTTGCGTAGAGAGCGTCCTTTTCTCTGGTCGCCTTTTCACACAAAATGATACCGGGAATGGTTTGATACTCATTTTCTCCAACCTTGTAGTTGTAGTATGCGCCGTGACCGCTGATCATAATGATCTCGTACTGAGAAAGGCTCTTGTAATCGTTAACGGTTACTTCCCAATCCACCAAGGTCTCCATGCCCTTGGAATCCCAAAGACTTTCAAGATTTTGGTAGTAAGGCAGGCGGTAATTGGGATCATCCCAAGCCTGACCGAACGCCCAAAGAATGATTGCATCGATTTCATCAATGTTTTCAATCACGTTCCAATCCTGCTCCGCGGAGGAGAACTGATCGTTTTCGGTTTCCCACGGAACGAGAGCAACTGCGCCCAGTGCACCGGACTCATACTGGAAGGTAAAGATCTTGGTTTCCTCATCATAAACGATAGAACCGGGAACGATCAAAGATTCAGCCTCCAGCTGCTCCAGCTTTTCTTCAATGATTGCCTTCTTTTCCTCTACGGGGATTTCCTCAAACTTTTCATCCTGCATAACACCCTCTTCCAGAGTGGTGTCAACACTTTCCATCTTATCCAACTGCTCGTCAGTAATCGCGGTTTTAACAGTGATCACCAAAGGCTTGGATTCCAAGGTCAGCAGTCCGCCCACGTAGCCGTAAGCATAGTAGGTATATTCGGCAGGTACCGCTTGCACGTTCCATTTGCAGGTGTAAACACCGTCGTTTGCAAACTCGTCACCGGTACTTGCATACTGACCGTCATCATACATGGTAGCGAGATAATTGCCGTTTGCATCAACGAGTCTAACGGAATCGAAGAATGTTACACCGTCGTTCCACTCTGCATACAGATTGAAGCCGGGAACATTTCCGTCCTGAATTAACAAATTGGGATTTGCAGTATAGAGCTTAAAAACAGGTTCTTGTGTCAAGCAGTCCTTGCAAACGCCCTCCTCGAAATGATGTCCTTCCGCATAGACAGTCTCGGTTTGCTCAACGTAGTCGCACATAGAGCACTTGCTTCCCTTCAGACCGTCGGAGGTGCAGGTAACGGGCGTGATCACTACCCATTCAAAGGAATGCTCCAAAGGAAGAAGCTCTTCATAGGTGCTATAGCTGCATTCGGTACAGTATACGTAATCGCTGTATCCGCCGTGCTGGCAGGTGGGTGCCTCACCGGCAACCTCAACCAAGCTGTGCTCTGGCTTCAGCTCTCTGAACTCAATCACACCGCAGGCTTCACAGGTATAATATTCCATACCCTTTTCCGTACAGGTAGCGGGAACTACAACGGTAGCCTCACCCCATACGTGGAAGCAACCAATCTGCAGAACACCGCAATCCAGCTCGGTGGAATCGGTAAGCACAAGGATCAAATGACCTTCCTCATTGATGTAAGCATGAGAAATGCTGATACCGACATCGCCCTTTTCACCCTGAGGGCCTTGCTCACCCTGGATACCCTGCTCACCTTGAGGACCTTGGGGACCCTGAGGACCTTGCTCACCTTGGATGCCTTGCTCACCCTGAGGGCCTTGAGGACCTTGCTCACCCTGGATGCCTTGTTCACCTTGAGGACCTTGCTCACCCTGGATGCCTTGTTCACCCTGAGGACCCTGTTCGCCCTGTGCACCCTTGCACAGCTCTAAGAATTCCTCCAGGGAGCCCTCATAGCCAAGCTCCTTTGCCTGGGCATAAACGGATGCCACCTCATCTGGAACACCCTCAAATTCATCATCTTTTACAGTCTCGCTATGGATTTCTGTGGCTTCTTCTGTCTCAGAGTCATCGCTTCCCAGCCCGAATTTTGCGAGCAGGTCACAGGATGACATGAGCAGCATCATCACAAGCATAGCCGCTATCAATGTCAATAACCGTTTTGTGCGAAACATTTTGCATTTCCTCCTATAATGAAATGTATAACGCTATTATATCACAAACGCTTCGCTTTGTCAAGAGGTTTTCTTCACTTTTTGTATTTAATTTCAATATAATACAAAAAGAAAAACAATAAAACCCCGAACGTTTTTGTCGTTCGGGGTTCTATTTCTGTCAGATGAATCAGTCGGCGTAAACGCTAACCTTCTTCTGAGATCTGGTCTTCTGCTCAAACTTAACCTTACCGTCGATCAGAGCGTAGAGGGTGTGATCCTTACCCATGCCAACGTTGTTACCGGGGCATACGGCGGTTCCTCTCTGTCTGATGATGATGTTGCCGGCTACTACGGGCTGACCGTCAGCCTTCTTAACGCCAAGGCGCTTAGACTCACTGTCACGGCCGTTCTTGGTAGAACCAACACCTTTCTTATGAGCAAAGAATTGTAAACTGAGCTTTAACATGATTCTTTTCCTCCTAAATTTGTTTGTTTCCCTGATTGGGAATTTGGGTAGGTAACGGTGAAATCAGTCCTCCCAGGGCTGATCCTTAACGCTGACGTCAAGGAAATCTCCGTACTCCTCAAGCATGTCACTGAGCTGACAGTAGTAACCCATCATAATGCCCGAAACAGCGTAACGCTTGTAGTCGTCTGCCTCAAACTCGGGCAATGCGGCCTTTGCACGCACCCGAATTTTGGTAGCACCCTCGTTGATATCGTAATCAACGCTGGAAGCATACGCAACCTCAACGGTATTGATAAGAAACATTGTCATGGAAGAGATCGCCGCGCACAGAATGTCGTCGCCTGCCTCTCCGTAGCCTGTGTGTCCCTGCTCCTCGAAGCCGTAGAAAACTCCACCACTTCTGAAAAACACGATTTTGGTCATGTCCTTACAACTGACGAAAATCAGCCTTCGATCTTAACGATCTGAACCTTGGTGAAAGGCTGTCTGTGGCCAATCTTCTTCTTTTCGTTCTTCTTGGACTTGTACTTGATCACGTAGATCTTCTTGCCCTTGCCGTTCTTGAGCACCTTGGCGGTAACCTTAGCGCCTTCAACAGTGGGAGTACCGGCCTTGAAGCCGTTGTCGTTGGACAGTGCCATAACGCTGTCGAAAACGATTTCGTCTCCTTCGTTTGCGTCGAGCTTTTCAACAAAGATAATGTCCTGCTCGATTACTTTGTACTGCTTTCCACCGGTTTGGATAACTGCGAACATGAAAAGCACCTCTCTTTCTGATAGACTCGCTGACTCATGGCGGCGTCTTTTGGACGCACTTAAAAAGAGCCATTTTCAAGCGGCAAACTATTATATCATAAATAGAATGGCTTGTCAATAGATTTTTGAAAAAAACTCAAAATTTTATTATATATTTTCGTTTTAGATATTGAAACCGAAAGAATTTTGTGCTATACTCTATTTATCAGCTTAATCAAACCAAAAAGGACGGTAAGCATCATGAATTTTGATTTTAGAGAATCTGCAAAAAAGAACATTCTGGTAGTTGCCCACCGCGGCGCGGCTGCGGGAAATATCCCCTGCAACACCATTCCCGCCTACGAGGCTGCTCTGCGTCAAGGCGCGGATATGATCGAGATCGACGTGGATATGAGCCGTGACGGAAAGCTCTACATTTTCCATCCCGGCATGGAGCGTCAGCATCTTTATTATCTGGATCGCATTAAGAAGATGAACTCCGAGGACATCGACCGCCTCCGCTACCTCAACTACGATTGCGTTTATACCCAGTTTCCGCTCAACACCCTTGACGAGGTATTGGAAACCTTTAAGGGCAGATGCTACATCAACGTGGACAAATTCTGGATGCATCCCAAGGAAATCCACGATGCCATCGTCCGCCACGGCATGGAGGATCAGATCGTGGTCAAATCCTCCTTTGACGAAAAGGTGCTCAAAACCATGGAAGAAATCTGCCCCGAGCTGCAGTATATGCCGGTTGTATCGGGAACGCATCCTTATCACGAGCTTTTGATGAAGAGCTCCATCAACTATCTTGGTGCCGAGGTTATCTTTACCAAGGATGACGCCGAGGTAGCCTCCCCCGAATTTATTGAGATGATGCACAAGGACAACAAGCTGATCTGGGTAAACGCCATCATCTATAATTACAAAGAACAGCTCACCGCCGGACACTCCGACGACACCTCGATCTGCGCGAACCCCGACGATGGCTGGGGCTGGCTGGCGCGCCGCGGCTTTGATATCATTCAAACCGACTGGACGGGTATGATGATCGATTACCTCAAAGAAAAAGGGCTTTACTATAAGAAATAAAAATCGATTGGAAATCTATTGACAAAAACCGAACCTTGTGATATAATACAATCAAGCGATTGTGACAAAAAAAGCATTGATTGTTTTTTCAAGGGGGAGGTTTTTGTTTTTATGAAAGAAGACATCGTTCAAAGGCTCAAGAAAATTTATCCTTCCTTTGTTCGGATCGGATTGCTCTATGTTCTGTTTTCCTTCACTTCTCTTTTGTCATGGGTAACTCTGCGCTCTCATTTTTTTGAAAAATACATCTTGGATTTTTGGACACAGAAATTGTATTTTCAAACCGCTTTTGTTGGTAGCCTGTTGATCTTTTTCTCTCTCGCATCGGTTTTTTTGCTGAATCACCCCAAAATGAAAGCCGATTTTTACAGCTATTGTGAAAAGAAGAAATCTTCCTTTGGTTTGGTATTCCTACTGAAAACGCCGATTTTTTGGATGGAAAGCCTTGCGCTTTTGATCTTTGCCCTCCTATTCTCGGCAATGCCGCCTCTTTCCTTTTACCAAAACGGATTCTTGGGAAGCATGACAGACAACCGTTGGCTGTATTCTGCTCTGGGGATTCTCATACTGTGGATGGTCTATTTGGGTGCATCCCTTTCCACGGTAAGCTGGTGGGGACGTCCACATCAAAAGAAGCAGATTCCCAAAAGCACTCTGCGCCCACTCCTCGTACAACTGGGATACACGGTTCCCGCTTGGATCCTCAGCGGATTTCTGTTGTCCGCCCTTGTCCCTCTCTTTTCGGGCGTTTTTATTCTGTTTTACAAGTTTTGGTGGATCTTTTTGATTCTGTTCGTTTCCCTGTTTTTGGCGGTCACCTCGGTGCGATACCTTTCTGTTTTCTTCTCTCGCCATAAGTTTCTTAAGCAGTTTTACAAATCCTGCAAGAAAAACGGCTATTCCTATTCCACAATAGGTCATCCCTGTTTGGAGTTGATCTCCTCCAAGCATCGTTTTCAAATCGTGGTACAATGCAAAGGAGAAATCTGCCGTTGCTGTTTTATAGGAGGTCTGCAACGCAAAAATCCTCTGTATTTACGCGAGGACGGCATTGTAGAATACGCAAAATTTCGTATCCTGTGGAGTCACGTTGTTTTGGACTCCTATGAAATGACCGCAGAAAATGGCGAGCAAAAGCTTTTGATCGTTTGCCCCTGCAACGGAAAAATCTTTGTCAAGGACAGCATTGGCGAGCGTCGGCTAGAGCCCGGAGACCGCGCGTACGGATATATTATCCATACTCCTGAAGACTTTTTGGGGGCTTTGGGCAGAAAAGGAATTTGATGATGCTTTTGTTTCATCAAAAAGCAAAGGGCTTCAATGGAAAACTCCGTTGAAGCCCTCTTTCTTTTATTTCTTCAATTTCAGCGTTTTTTCATAAGCGGCAGTGACCGCGTTCATGGAAGCGGCACGGAACTTGCCCTTCTCCAGGGCGTGAACGCCCTCGATGGTGGTGCCTCCGGGACTGCAAACCGCATCCTTGATCTGTCCGGGATGCTTCCCCGATTCCAGAATCAGCTGCGCGGTTCCCAGAATGGTCTGTGCCGCATAAAGAGCTGCTTTATCTCTCGGCAAGCCACACTCCACGGCACCGTCGGCAAGCGCCTCAGCAAAAAGAGCCACAAAGGCGGGACCGCAGCCCGAAAGCGCACTGGCGGCGTCGATCTTATCCTCGGGGATGGGATCCACCACGCCTGCCGCGGAAAGAGCCTTGCAGAATGCTTCGATCTCGCCCTTTTCTACCTTCTCATTCACGCTGTAAAGCACCACGCCCGCGCCCACCGAAACGGGGGTGTTGGGCATGATTCGAATCACTGCAGGATCACAATCCGCCATTTTTTCCACGGCAGAAATCGAAATGCCTGCCGCCATGGAAACCAGCACGAAGGAGTCGGTTCTCTTTTTAAGAATGGGAGAAATCTCAGCAAACAAATCTTCAAAAACCTGAGGCTTGACACCCAGGAAGATATATTCTGCGTTTTGGGCAATGCTTGCGGTGTCGGTTGCCGTAACACCGTGTGCCTTGGCAAATGCATCTGCCTTCTCTGCAAAGGCATCGCAAACCGCGATCTCATTCGCTTCGATGCTCTTGGCAACCGCAGACGCCAGCGCGCCGCCCATATTGCCGCATCCGATAAATCCAAATTTCATGTTCTTTCCTTTCCCCGTCAACGAATCTGTCCGTTGCCGCGAATCACGTATTTATAGGTGGTCAGCTCCGCGAGCCCCATAGGACCTCTGGCGTGGAGCTTTTGGGTGGAAATGCCGATCTCGCATCCCAAACCGAACTCGCCGCCGTCGGTAAAGCGAGTGGAAGCATTGACGTAAACCGCCGCGCTATCCACCGCCGCTGTGAAATATGCGGCGCTTTCTTGGTTTTCTGTGATGATCGCCTCACTGTGATGAGTGGAATGCTTGGCGATGTGCGCCACGGCTTCCTTAACGTCATCCACGAGCTTGATCGCGAGAATATAATTCAAAAATTCGGTGTCAAAGTCGGCATCGGTTGCCGCAACACCGTCAATAATCCTTGCCGCGCCCGCATCAAGACGAAGCTCCACAGGCGTCTTTCCATCCGCCTTGCGCTCATCGACCAGACGATTTTTGAGCATGGGAAGGAACTGTGCCGCAACGCTACGGTTCACAAGACATACCTCCTCGGCATTGCAGACCGAAGGACGGCTGGTCTTGGCGTTCTCGATGATATCAAGTGCCATATTGAGATTTGCGTCGGCGTCCACGTAGACGTGGCAAATGCCGGTTCCCGTTTGGATACAAGGCACCTTGGCATTGTCCACACAAGCCTTGATGAGTCCCGCGCCACCGCGAGGAATCAGAAGATCCACGTAGTCCACGGCGGTCATCAATTCATTGGCACCCGCACGGGTGGTATCCTCCAGCATATTGACAAAATCGGGATCGATGCCGATCTTGTTCAAGCCCTCTCTCAAAGCCGCCACAATGGCGTAAGAGGAGCGATACGCCTCCTTGCCTCCGCGAAGCACGCAAACGTTTCCGCTCTTGAGGGAAAGGGCGGCGGCATCCGAGGTCACGTTGGGGCGGCTCTCGTAGATGATTCCCACAACGCCCATGGGGACGCGGGTCTTTTCGATGCGCAAGCCGTTGGGACGCTCCACGGTTTCCATCACGCTTCCCACGGGATCGGGAAGCTCCACCACCTCGCGAATGCCCTGTGCCATACCGACAATGCGTTCCTTGGTAAGACGAAGACGGTCGATCATAACGGGGTTCATAGTGTCCTTGACAGCCAGAATATCAGCTTCATTTGCCGCAAGGATCTCCTCGGTGTGCGCCTCCAAAGCATCTGCCATGGCAAGCAGGGCGCGATTTTTATCATTGGTGGAAAGCAATGCCAGCGCGGGAGACGCCGCCTTGGCACGCTGCAAAATTTCAAGTGTGGTCATGGTGTTTATTTTTCCTTTGCATAGAATGTAGTTCCAACGGTCTTGCCGTCAAACAGATCGTAAAGAAGCGAGGGAGAGGAGCCATTGAGGATCACCATTTCACATCCCGCCTCAGTGCAGATCTTTGCGGCATGAAGCTTGGTCTTCATTCCTCCGGTTCCCAAGGACGATCCCTCACCACCTGCCAAAGCCATGATCTCGGGGGTTAACTCACGAACCTCGGAAATCAGCTTGGCATTGGGCTCCTTATGAGGGTCCGAGGTGTAAAGTCCGTCGATATCCGACATCAGAATCAAGCGTTGCGCTCCAATGCTGACGGCAACCATGGCAGAGAGCGTATCGTTGTCGCCAACCTTGATCTCCTCGGTTGCAATGGTGTCATTCTCGTTGATAATGGGCAAAACACCGAGCTCCAAGAGACGTCGCATGGTGTTTTGGAAATTGTGATATCGATCGTCGTGACGGAAGTCCGAGCCGGTCAGAAGAATCTGCGCCACGGTGTGGTTGTATTCTTGAAAAAGCTTATCGTAGGTATACATCAGCTCGCACTGTCCCACAGCCGCAGCCGCCTGCTTGGTGGGGATATCCGCGGGGCGCTCCTTGAGAGAAAGCTTTCCGATTCCCATACCGATGGCCCCCGAGGAAACGAGGATTACCTCTTCCCCGCTGTTTTTCAGATCACTCAGCACACGGCAAAGCTCCTCCACACTGCGAATGTTCAGACACCCCGTTCCATGCGCCAGAGTAGACGTTCCAACCTTTACTACAACTCTCATTTCGATCACCTTTCAAAAGTAGACTTCAAATTTGTATACATTATAAACCAAAAAGCCTTTTTCGTCAAGGGAAAAACGAGAAAAAGAGAAGAAATATTCCCAAAGCATTCCCGTTTTCTTTCTTTTTCTCAAAAACACTTGCAAACAGACGGTTGATATGCTATAATAGAAAAGATTGAAACTAAACGAGGTGTAACATGATCACAATTTCCAATTTAAGCTTTCACTTTGGCGGTCAGCTTCTCTTCAAGGACGTTGACCTCAAATTCACCCCCGGCAACTGTTATGGCATCATTGGTGCCAACGGTGCGGGAAAATCCACCTTCCTCAAGATCCTTTGCGGCGAGCTGGAGCCCTCTACGGGCGAGGTATCGATCCCCGATACGGTTCGTATGTCGGTGCTCCGTCAAGACCACTTCGCCTTTGACGAATTCACCGTTCTTGACACCGTCATGATGGGCAACCGTAAGCTCTACGATATCATGAAGGAAAAGGACGCCATCTACGAGAAAGAAGAATTCACCGAGGAGGACGGCATTCGCGCCTCGGAATTGGAAGCCGAATTCGCCGAGCTCAACGGTTGGGAGGCGGAATCGGATATTTCCAAGCTTCTCCAAGGCCTTGGCATGCGCGACGACCAGCTTTGGGACATGATGGGAACGCTCAAGGAAAGTGAAAAGGTGAAGGTCATGCTGGCACAGGCGCTCTTTGGCAATCCCGACATTATCATGCTGGACGAGCCCACCAACGGTCTTGATATTGATGCCATTATGTGGCTGGAGGATTTTCTTGCCGACTACTTTGGAACGGTTCTGGTGGTATCCCATGACCGTCACTTCCTCAACGACGTTTGTACCAACATTGTGGACATCGACTACAACGGCATCAAAATGTACGTTGGTAACTACGAATTCTGGTACGAATCCAGCCAGCTGATTCAGCGTATGATCAAGCAGCAAAACCGAAAAGCCGAGGAAAAGATCCGCGAGCTGCAGACCTTTATCGCGCGCTTCTCTGCAAACAAATCCAAATCCCGTCAGGCAACCTCCCGTAGAAAGCTTCTGGACAAGCTTACCATCGAAGAGCTCCCCGCCTCCAGTCGCCGTTATCCCTTTATCGGCTTTGATATGGACCGCATTGCGGGAAAGGATATTCTTTTTGTCAACGGGCTTTCCAAGAACGCCGAGGACGGCACGCCTCTGTTCCAAAACCTTTCCTTTACCGTGGGCAAGGAGGACAAGATCGCTCTTGTGGGCAATGAAATGGCAATCACGGCGCTGTTCCGTATTCTCATGGAAGAAGACACTCCCGACAGCGGCGACTTCAAGTGGGGCGTGAGCATTTCCAAGTCCTACTTCCCTCACGACAATACCCCTTATTTCAAGGATTGTACCCTTTCGATCATCGACTGGCTGGCGCAATACGCCAAGGAGACCACCGAGACCTACCTGCGCGGATTCCTTGGTAGAATGCTTTTCTCCAACGATAGTGTGTTCAAGCCTGTAAACGTTTTGTCCGGTGGTGAAAAGGTGCGTTGTATGTTCGCACGTATGATGCTCTTTGGATCCAATTTCCTGCTGCTCGATCAGCCCACCGACCATTTGGATCTGGAGTCCATCAGTGCCGTGAACAACGGGCTTGCTGCCTTTAAGGGCAATCTGATCTTCTCCACCCACGACTACGAGCTGATGAACACCGTGGCAAATCGCGTGATTGAGATTACCCCCGAGGGGATCACCGATTTCAGCGGCAGCTACGAGGAGTTCCTTGAACGCAAAAAAGAATTGGAAAACGCTTGAAAACAAAAAAAGAATCGGATCTTTACCCGCTTGGGTGTGGATCCGATTTCTTTTTGCCTTTTTGGTTTTTAGCGAATTTCTACATTGACCTTCTTGCCGCAGTTTGCGGAAGCAGCCTTGATCACGGTGCGGATCGCCTTTGCGATCTTGCCATGTCTGCCAATGACCATACCCATGTCGTCGGGAGCAACGGTAAGAGTCAGGGTGATGGTGTTATCATCCTGGGTCTCTACAACCTTTACTTCCTCGGGAGAGTCTACAATTGCCTTGGCAATATCAACCAAAGTTTCCTGCAAGTTAATCATCCTATGTCTCCTTATGGGCAGAGGATCAGTCAACGATACCGCTCTTCTTCAAGAGAGACTTTACGGTCTCGGTGGGCTGAGCGCCGTTTCCGAGCCACTTCTTTGCCTTCTCTGCATCGATCTTGATCTCAGCGGGATTGGTGAGAGGGTTGTAGTAACCGATCTCCTCAATGAAACGACCGTCTCTGGGAGAGCGGCTGTCTGCTACGATTACGCGATAAAAGGGAGCCTTCTTTGCGCCCATTCTTCTCAGTCTCATTTTTACTGCCATGATTTGTTTCCTCCAAAAAATAAAATAATATTGTTTTTTATATGAATGACGGTTGAACTCAGAAAGGCATCTTCATTCGTCCGAGCATTTTCTTCCCTTGACGCGTTTTTCCCATATCGGAAAACTGCTTCATCATCTTGAGCATCTGCTCAAATTGCTTGAGCACCTTGTTGACCTCTTCCACCGAGGTTCCCGAGCCTGCCGCAATTCTCTTTTTGCGGGAAGCATTGATGATATCGGGCTTTTCGCGCTCCTTTTTGGTCATTGCATGGATAATTGCCTCGGTGTGTGCCAAAGCCTTTTCATCGATCTTGGCATCCTTGAGCGCGCCGGGCTTAACACCGGGCATCATGCCCATAAGCTGCTCCAGATTTCCCATGCTCTTCAGCTGAGCAAGCTGGGTCAGATAATCATCCAGGGTGAAGGTTTGCTGACGCATCTTTTGCTCCAGCTCAATCGCCTGCTTCTCATCAAACGCCGCCTGCGCCTTATCAATGAGGGTCAGCACGTCTCCCATACCGAGAATACGGGACGCCATGCGGTCGGGATGGAAGGGCTCGATGGTGTCCAGCTTTTCACCGGTACCCACAAACTTGATGGGCTTTCCTGTTACGTAGCGGATCGAAAGAGCCGCACCGCCACGGGTATCGCCATCCAGCTTGGTCAGAATAACGCCGGTGATATCCAACAGATTGTTGAAGGTTTCCGCCACGTTAACCGATTCCTGACCGATCATAGAGTCTACCGTAAGCAGAATCTCGGTGGGATTGACCTCAGCCTTGATGTTCTTGAGCTCATCCATCAATACCTCGTCGATCTGCAAACGGCCTGCGGTATCGATGAACACCATATCATATCCCTTTTGGTTGGCAAACTTAATGCCTTCCTTTGCAATCTCCACGGGAGAGATCTTGTCGCCCATGGTGAACACGGGAATATCCAGCTTTTCACCAACCACCTGCAGCTGCTTGATAGCCGCGGGACGGTAAACGTCGCAGGCTACCAAAAGAGGACGCTTGCCCTGCTTTTTGTAAAGCCCCGCAAGCTTACCCGCATGGGTGGTTTTACCGGCGCCCTGCAGACCTACCATCATAATGATTGTGGGAGGCTGAGACGCGATGGTCAGCTTGGATTGCGAGCCGCCCATGAGACGGGTCAGCTCCTCGTTTACTATTTTTACAACCTGCTGTGCGGGCAAGAGAGATTCCAAAACCTCGGTGCCTACCGCACGCTCGGATACGATCTTGATAAAATCACGAACGACCTTGAAGTTTACGTCGGCTTCCAGAAGCGCCAGCTTGATCTCGCGCATTCCCGCCTTGACGTCGGCTTCTGTCAATTTTCCTTTGTTACGAAACTTTTTAAAGGCGTTGTTTAACTTTTCGCCCAGACTTTCAAACATCGAGAGCTCCTCCTTTCTCTCCTTACGAGCCGGCGATCCTTGCCAGCTCCTTTGCTTTATCGCAAATATTTTTCTCGGCGTCAGCCCTCTCCAAGAGCGTGATCAGCTCACTCGCCTGCTCCTGAATTTTTCCAAAGCGCTCCGCCATCTTTAATTTTTCCTCATAAAAGCAGAGCTCCTCGCCCGCTTTTTTGATCAGATCCCGCACCCCCTGACGGGAAATGCCGATCTCCTCGGCGATCTCTCCAAGAGAAAGATCGTCATTATAATAATAATCCATGACCAGACGCTTTCGCTCGGAAAGTACCTCGCCGTAAAAATCCAGCAAAAAGCCGATTTTCATGTCTTTTTCAAACATTATTTCACCTCTTTTGTAGGTGTAAAGCAAAATGCTTTACAAGTATACCATAACAAGTATGATTTGTCAAGAGTTTTTTTCAAAAAAAGAGAATTATTTTTTAAATTTGCACATACTAATGCCAATCAAAGAAAAGGATGCGTGAAAAATATGGAAAAATACCATTTTGAAAAGACCTGTAACTATCGAAAGTGCGGAATCGTCGGTTGTGGAAACGTGGGCTCCACCACGGCGTACACCCTGATGCAAACGGGATGGTTCTCGGAGATGGTGCTGATCGATCTGGACACCAAGCGTGCCGAGGGCGAGGCCTCGGATATTGCCCACGGGCTTCCCTTCCACACGCCCATGGACATTTACGCCGGAGATTACGCCGATCTTGCCGATTGCGGTCTCATCATCATTACCGCCGGCGCCAAGCAGAATCCGGGTGACACGCGCATGGATCTGCTCAGAACCAATGCGAGGATCTTCCGTTCCATCGTCACAAACATTGCCATCTACAATCAAACGGCGATCCTATTGGTGGTAACCAATCCCGTGGACGTGCTGAGCTACGTGACCTACCGATTTTCGGGCTTTCCCGCCAATCGCGTCATCGGATCGGGAACGGTTCTGGATACCGCGCGACTGAAGCAGCTTGTGGGAACCCACCTTGGCGTGGATAGCCGAAACGTGCATTCCTTTATCATCGGAGAGCACGGAGACAGTGAGCTGCCCGTGTGGAGCTCGGCAAACGTATCGGGCGTGGATCTTTTGCACTATTGCGACAGTTGTGGGAGAGGCTACGATCAGACCGTGCTGGATGGACTTTTCTATGACGTGAGAGACAGTGCCTACCGCATTATTGAAGCCAAGGGCGCCACCTATTTTGCCATTGCCGAATCGGTCAAGCGCATCGTCTCAGCCATTGTAAGAGACGAAAACACCATCCTGCCCGTCTCCGCCCTTGTGGACGGACATTACGGCTTGGAGGGCGTTTATATGAGCCTTCCTTGCATTGTCAGCCGTTCGGGAATTAAGCAGGTGTTGGAAATTCCTTTGAATGAGGAAGAAGAAATCAAGCTCCGTCAATCGGCAAAGAAGCTCAAGGGCGCCGCCGATTGGTTGGAGGCGAATATCGTGCATTCTTGAAAAAGAAAAGCCCCCGACAGATATTAAAGGTCTGTCGGGGACTATAAAAATTTGCGTTTCTTATATTGTTTTTGAGTTATTCATCACAATACACATTTTTCCAGTTGTTTTTATTCTTAAACGCTAAAATATCCTCTGCATTGTATATGAATTCCTTAGAAGAGACGTCTGAATACATCACTAAAACACCGTTTTCTTTGTCATAATTTCCTTCTTTGTCGGTGATTACCCAGAGAGTTACGTAATGGGAAGAGTGTCCATTGTTTTCACTCGAACTCAGCCTATAAATGCCATAAATTTCATGTAATATTTTGCCTTCTGCATCCACTTGAAGAACTTTATTGTATCTATGTGGAGTACCGGCTGAACTTGAGAAATTCATAGTTTCATTTAGTATTTTATTACATTCATGCGATTTGAGCGAATATATCTTTTTGCCAAGATCCTTGTGATCCGTAATTGGATAAGAAACACATTTTGTTTTATCCAAAGGTTTATTCCAATCATTTTGTTCCTTCAATTTTTCCTTGCTCTTCAAGTAAAAATCCTCGGTTCTGTTCTTTAAATGATCGTCTTTTGCACCCTCGTACAGATACTCGGAATCTATCATCGTCAATACATAATTGGTATCCGGGTAAAAATACACGTTGGTTTTATCGTAAGCTTGGGAAATAACCAAAGCAAAAATCTCATTGCCGTAGTCCTCGCAATAGGAGAATAATATTCTACCATAGTCGTCTTGTTCCCAAACGTAGATATCGGAATTATAGGCGCCTTCTCCGTGATGCATATATCCTTCGGCATCCGGAATGCTATATACAGCAACAGTATACAGTTCTTTATATTCTCCTCGATATGGATAAGGATTTTTTTTGCAATCGGAGAATCCAACACAACATACTAACAAAACGGAACAACATAATAATAAAATCAATAATTTTTTCATGACATCCCCCTTATTGAGTTTTTTCGCTTTATTGCGAAAATCTCCTTTGTATTACGCTGTTTCAACCAACACGAAAGCAAAGAACGGCAACCCAAACAAACACTTTTTACTGCTGCGGAACCACTGCGAAGAAGATCAGATCCTCATCACCGTCATTGATCAAGGTGTGGAAGCCGCCCTTGGGGCAATAATGGCAATCTCCTGCCGCAAGACGCTCGGTCTCGCCATTTTCGATTCCCGAATCGGTGGGATTGCAGATCACCTTGCCGCATCCCGAGATGATATAAAAAACCTCGGAGGAGGTGGCGTGCTGATGGTATCCAATGGACGCGCCGGGCACCAAAAGACCGCGCAGGATCTTGTTGTTTTCGTCCACAAACATATTTGCCGCAAGCTCCTTTTCGCCGCCATTGAAGCGCTCCAGATGCTTTACGGGGATCTTATCAAATTCCAGTTTCATGTTTTTTTGCTCCTTTTCCTGTCATTATCCTTATTATATCACAAAAAATGAGGTTTGTAAAGGAAATTCAATCGATCTTTTGAATGGAAATTTTCTTTTCCGCAAACGGCAGGCGTTCGGTAGCGTTTCGAAAGATCACCAAAGCGCCTCCCTCCGGATAAATTCCGTCCGGTGAAAACGGAAGCTCCTTTTTGCCAAGGCGCAGTCCAAAGACACGCAGAATCTGCGACGGCGGAAGCTGGTTCTCTTCCGATTTGTTCCAGACCTGCGACGAGCGGCGGTATCGCTCTCCCATACCGGACCATTGATCGGTCAGCTCCGATTCACACAGAAAAGCAACGTAGCTCTCGTTCTCAAAGCAACGCCCAATGCGAAGCCGATATTTTTGTGTGCGAAAGCGAGCGCGCTCCTTAGTGCTTTCCAAAGCAGAATACTCTTTTTTCAGCCTTTCTCCGTATTGATCCTGCGCCCAAGAAAGGCAGGCACTTGAAAGCTTCTCGTAAAATTCCCGTATTTTGAAAAAATCCTCGGGAAGAAACAACTCCCCCTCCACCCGCAACAGCACCTGATAGCCATGCCGCACCGTCTTGTGAACCTCCAGAAACTCAAGCTCCATAACCGCGCCTCCTATCTTATTATTGATTATTCAAGGGGATGCGGAATTATGCAAAAAAGAACGGAACCCGAAGATTCCGTTCAAATGTCTCAATTCACCTTCAAATACTGAATATCGCAAACCGCGCCATCGCGAAGCAAAAATTGAAGCTTGGTATTTCCCGATTGGTAGCTGACAGACGTTTCGCTCTCCTCGGCAGGCTCTCCGTAGGCTTCCTTCAAAGCCTCCTTGGTGCTTCCAATGGTAATTCCCTCCTTTGTCTTGACAGAGTCATCCAAAATACGCACACCGGCGATATAATCCACATTGTCAATGCAGTAGGTCTCGATCTCAAAGCCCGCATAGGTATAGACCTTGTCCATGCCCTCAAAGGCGCAGGAGGGAGACTCGGCATAGTCCTTCCATGCACCGAGGGATTCCAAAATCGGCGCCGCATCGGCATCAATGGCAATCGAAACGTCTCCTACGGTGAAAACGTATTCGCCCGCATTCTGTTCTTCCTTTTCCTCCTTCTTACAAGCCGTAAAAAGACCGATCAAAAGAAGAATCGCGCAGCAAACAGATAAGATTTTTTTCATGATTCAGAGTTCCTTTCTTTGTAATAGGCATCCAGCTTTTCTTGCCAAAGCGCAGAGAGCTCGTTATCCTCTCGATGATCGGCAAGTCCGTGCTTTTCGGCAAGGATTTTACCAAAGTAAGAGGTCAGCTTCTCGGCGCCAAAGACATTCAGATGCACTCCCACGTCGTAGGTGTCGGTCTGCCAATCAATGCCGATCTCCTCGCAAAGCGGGATGAAATTGTAGTAGGACAAGCCGTATTCTTTGGCGTAATCGGCAATTTGCTCGTCCCACTCGTTGTACCAGTAGTATTTCCAATCGTTGGTGGGAGCTTTGATGAGAATCAGCTCAATGCCCTTTTCGGCGCAAAGCGCGCGCATTTTATCAAGATATTCCATGGAATAAGACGGCAAGGTATAATCCGCCAAGGGTTTTCCTATGCGGTCGGATTTTCCCCCCTTGATATCCGTTTGCATCAGATATCCGTTGTGGGAGATGATATCGCGGTGGGTCAGATAGGTAAGATCCTCTCTTGTCAGATCATTCCATCTGCTGTGAAAGCGCAGAAGCGGAAAGACGTAGGAGAGAAAGCTCTCATCCTTGGTCATGGAAGCCTTGATGGCATTCACCTTGGACATTGACCACTTCATGCCATCCAAAGTCATGCGATTGTAGGCTTCGTCCTGGGGCTCGCCGTATTTGAGCGCAAGCACGTTAAAGACCACCGCCTTGGGTGTTTCGTAGCGGAGCGTGTCCTCAAGAAGATAATAGGACTGCCACGGGAGCTGCTGAGCGCTTCCGCGGATATAAGAGGTAATGCCGTACTCCTCCCAAAGGGTGGGGGGCGTAAAGCTTTCGTAGACCTCGCAATCTCCAATGAACAGAACGTCATGGGAGGACTCGTCGCGGTAATATTCGGCAATCAGAGCCCCCTCTCTCGAGGTGCTCATGTATTTTGGCATCAGAAGTGCCTGCAAAAAGCCAAGCAAAAGCACGGTGGCAAGCAGAATACAGAGGATGCCTGTAAACGTAATGATTTTTTTCTTCATGTTTTTCCTTATGTTCAGAACTGACCGTAAATAAAGTCGGATGCGTCAAAGCCCGTGCCGTAAGCACCAAAGATCAGGATCAAGATCACCAGCACGCAAGCACAGAGGCAAAGAAGCAAAGGTCGCTTGGCAAGACGGTAACGCAGAGGCTGATCCTTTCCAAGGGTACTGACAAGGCAGATCAGAGCAATCGCCGAAAGAAGTAGAATCCAATGTCCCGCAGAAAGACCAAAGGAAAGAAGTCCTCCCGAGAAAAGCTCGCCCCAGTTCCCTGCCGTGAGCATACTGCCCCACAAACGGAACGTGAGCGGTACGTCTCGGTAGCAATCAAGAGATCGGATGAGTCCCATAAGCAGGAAGGTTCTGGCACACTGCCAAAAGATCCAAGCTCTGTTCTCCGCCACGCCGGGAAATCGCTTGTGAAAGCGGTTATACAGGGGCTGAAGCTCCTGCGACACCAGAATTACAAGACAGTTGAGGAGTCCCCAAACAATAAAGTTCATGCCTGCGCCGTGCCAAAGCCCCGTGAGAAACCAGGTCACAATGGTGGCGGTATAAACGGGGATTCTCTTGCCCACCGATTCGCCCAGCTTTGCCCGTGACCACTTGGAGAGCTTTTGCATGGAGGGCGTAACCGAGAGCGGATAGAAGATATAATCGGTAAACCAGGAGCCCATGGTGATGTGCCAGCGTCTCCAGTATTCCTTGGTGGAGCGCGACGCGAAGGGACAGTTGAAGTTTTCGGCAAGGCGAATGCCCATCATCTCGGAAAGTCCAATGGTAATATCAATTCCACCCGTAAAATCGCCGTAAATCTGTGCCGAATACAGAAGAATCAGCAAGAATACGTACACGCCGTTGTAGGTGACATTTTCGGTGACAAGGGTTCGCACCGCGATCATGGCGGTATCGGCAACCACAACCTTTTTAAAGTATCCCCACACCACGCGAATAAGCCCGGCTCCAAAACCTTGTCCGTCAAAGGCGTGCGGCGCGTACAGCTGCGCGCCGAGATCCGAGAATCGGCTGATGGGACCTTGGATCAGTTGGGGAAAGAAGGAAACGAACAAAGCAAATTTAGCGAGATTCTTCTCTGCTTTCGCCTTTTTGCGGTAAACGTCGATCAGATACCCCACGCTTTGGAAGGTGTAAAAGGAGATTCCAAGGGGCAACAAGAGCGACGGAACCGAGAAGGTCTGATAGCCAAAGGCTGAAACCATCGAATTGATCCCCGACAGAACAAAGCCCGTATATTTCAGCACGGCAAGAACGCCGAGCGTCAGGAACAAGCCCAAAAGCAGAATGGAAAAGCGCTTCTTCTTTTCTTTTGCGCGGTATGCCTTTCGCTCGGATTTTTCCAAGGTGTCGCGGTGAGATTCCACAAAGGCATCCTCAGCATCGGCACGTCTTTGCATGATCCGCGCGATCACGTAGGAAACCAGGGTGGTAAAGAGAATGAACAGGAGGTAATGCGCACCGGCATAGGCGTAAAAGCCGTAGCTTGCCGCCAGCAATACCCACCATTGCACACGCTTGGGCACAAGATAATAAACCAACAAGGTCAATGCCGCAAACAGCAAAAACCACGCCGACGTAAACGCCATGTGACGAATTCTCCTTTCTTGTCAGTTGCCAAAAGTTTTGGTCGAGCTTTTTCAAAAGCTCGCGAGGTCAAGGGCGAGGAGCCCTTGTCGCACTCCGCAGAGTGCGAAATTATCCTCGGCGTTTCTCTTTTGTTAGCTTTTCTCTTTGCGCCTTTCGTGTCAAAGAGAAAAGCGGCTAACGCTTTCACGTATGAAACGCCTAAAAATTACTCCTCGTCCAAGCGCTGAATCATGGCAAAGATCGCCTCGGCACTGTTGAAATTCTCGGGAATGACCTCCTCGGCAGGGATCGATACGTCAAAGGTGGTGTTGATCTCGGTGATCAGAGTGACGATGTCAAGAGAATCCAACACGCCCTCTCCGATCAAGTCGTCATTCGCTTCAAAATCCACGTCGGGATGCATACGGCACAAAATTTCCAGTAATTGTTCCATGATAAACTCCTTATACAAATATACTCTTAATATTATACCTTATACAAGGGCTCGGTGTCAATGAGATTTTCAAAAGATTTTCAAAAGATTTTGAAATATGACGACCGATGGTCGCACCTACAAGTAAATCAATAAAAAAGCTGGACACATCATTTACGTGCAATTGCGCGGTGATGTGTCCAATATTTTTATTTGCGATATTCTGATTTTATATCTTCTAAAAGCATTCGATACTGTTCCGTATTATATGCAAATTCAAAATTGGGGGGCTGTGCGCTAAGTATATCATATAATTGTATAATCAGTGTCACAGGCTCATCCTCTATCGAAAGCATATCAAATACAGGCACCGTGAAAATTCCTTTTTCCTGACCTCTGATCATGTTTTCTTTTGCAATATCAAGTGCTTTATACAGGTGCAAAATCGTGTTGTCAATATCTTGTCTTTTGTCGTAATAGAGAGCGCGGTTATATTCGATCATCATTAAGTTGTCATAATAACACAGATAATTTTCGTCAAAGAAAACCGCTTTGATGATATCCTCTGCCGCCCTCAATGAACCGAGATCGGGATATGTCATTTCTCTAAGCAGCTCCAAAAGCTTTTTGTTAATAAGCTTTTGTTTGTGCAACCGCAGTTCATCGCCATGAAGAATTATTTTCATTGCATCGTCGCGAGACTTACATTTATTCGCCCAAAATATTGCCGACTCCTTTTCTCCTTTCAGCATTTTGATCTCAACCATTTTGTGTATCGCGCCCTCAAAATCAGGATGTTTATCAATCAGCTGAGAACAATGAACCTCGGCTTGCCAGATCCATTTCTTTTTCTCTTCGTCGTTTTCTTTGCTTCGTGCAGCATACAACTCATCATGCACTCTGCGGTATAATGCGGTTACATCATAGGGATAATCCTGCAAAATTTCGTTATCAAGATCAACGAGCTCCTCCCACGAAGCTTCCCCCAGAGTGCATTTTCTGAACAAACTCACCCATTTTAGATTAAAATTTGGCAAAGTATTGTGTTCAAAAAGAACATCTGTGCTTATCTGCAAAGCGTTTGCAAGCGGTACTATGAAAGAAATATCGGGGCTTCCAATACCTTTTTCCCATTTAGATATAGCTTGAGGAGTTACACCAAGCATCTCTGCAAGCTGACTTTGCGTCATGTTCAAATTTTTTCTGCGTTCTTTTATTACATCACTGATTGCCATACCGCATCACCCTTATAATTCTTTTTGCATAATATATTTTTTATTACCTTCTTCCGACAAATCGCGTATTACGAAAAATCCCATACGCTTGTAAAGCTCAAACTTGGTCTCCAAATATTCTTGATCTTCCTTCGGATAAATCCCTTCAATGTAAAAAAGTTCGATATGTGTAAATCCGTTTTTCTTAGCATCGTTAATTGCGAAAGAAATCAATTTTTCTTCAATTCCGCATCCCCTAAAATTGTGCGCTATAAAGGTTTCGGCAATAAGCAAAGTTTTTTTGCCTACTTTTTCATCGGCAAAAAATCCCGGGTTGTTTGTTTTGAAATTTTGTTTTGACACACAATGGCAAAACGCAACTATAGTTTCGCTAAACATAACGGTATAACCGCGCATAACACCGTTCCGTACAAATTGCTCGATCTCATCCTTATTCATTTTTATAAAACGCTCTTGTCCGTAAGCTCTGTTCATAACAAGAGTTTTTATCTTTTTTGAAAACTCTTCCGCTGTCACGTACCATCCTGTTCCAAAATTGATGTAGCTACCTTGAGAAATACAGTTTCTAAAAAAGCGATATAAAGCAAGCCCTCTGAATTTTTGCAACGGACAATATGTAAAAATCTCATCCGCAAAGCGGCGCCTTAACGCAAGTGAAGAACTGTGTGCCAGTTTGTCTTCAAACAAAAATCTGTTCAGAAGCTCTTCAATTGCTTTTTGTCTGAATGCCTCCAAACGAAGGCTGTTAAAAAGCGGATTATGATAAGCGTACGATTCAAAAAAAGGTAGGTTGTCATAGGCTTTGGCAATCTCATAAGCCTCGGTAAGCTTTTCGGCATAACGCTGATAATTTTCCTCGTCAAAATAAAGCAATGCATCTTTCACGCAAAGCTCCGAACGATAATTTCCGTAAAGCTGCTTGTCTTCGTCCATAATAATATCAAGCAAGCCGTAAGCCGCTGTTATGGATTCTCGGGTATTATAATCCAGAAGCTTATAGTATAGATCCAGCGTGTTTTGCTTGATTTTCTTTTGCTTCAAGTGTAGCCTTGTCTCGGGTTCGCTAAATTTTTCAATCAAATCATCATTATTGCAAGCATAAGCAAGAGATTTGGCTTCTTCCTTTTTTCCTTGTGCAAATAAAACCTCTGCCAGCATAGTTTTATATGAGATATTGTCCGGATTTTTCTCTAAAAGCTCATTAAAATGGCATTCTGCTTTTTCAAAATAAAAGTTACTGCCATTCTGCCGGTTATAATTTAATCCGACAAAATATTCACCACAAGCGCGACGATATAAAAAGGTCTCATCCTCCGGAAATTCCTCCAAAGCGTCAACAGCAAAGAGAAGTGAGATTTCCTCACCAAAACGGCAGGCTTCTTCCCATGCTTTTTCAAGTTCGTTACGCCTATCTCCGCCAAGCATATTATCCACACTCACTCCAAGTGCTTTTGACAGTGCCACCAGTAAAGATACATCAGGGCAACCAATTCCTTTTTCCCATTTCGATATAGCTTGAGGAGTGACACCAATCATCTCTGCAAGCTGATTTTGCGTCATATTCAGTTTTTTTCTTCGTTCTTTGATGATATCACTGATTACCATATAGCACCTCTACCCTTGATTTATTACATTATAACACAAAGAAGCGCCATTGTAAACAAACAAATTAGAAAAACCGGCTCAACAGAGCGTTGATAAGTCTTTTTAACCCACAAGACAAATTGTGAACTTGTCCTACGATTAAACAAGGACACCCCGACGTTTATCATCAAAAAGCATTGCTCTCGGACAGTCGAGGACGCCTGTCCCTACACGTTTTACGGATCTTTGAAAGAAATAGCGTAGCCATGAAATAATACTTTTCAAGGCTACGCTATTTTACGTTATCGGGAGTTGTTTCATTTTTTCTTAATGCAACATTCCCTTCTCAAAAATATTATCTTCTCAAACCGTGTGGGATTTAAAAACACATCGCAACATCACTTTTTATTCGTAGCCCCAACAAGCAATCACTTCGCCATCGGATGCTATCACACAAGCATACCCACCCCCAAGCACATCGGGATCGGAAAGCGCAAAATATACGAACCACGTATCCGATTCCGTATCATGATAAACCCATCTTTCATATTCTATAGAAAAAAGCAAAAAACGTTCTTCCGGAAACCTCTCTGACACCGCGTTTGTAGCAATCCAACAAGCATCGTAAATGTTGTGGACCTCGTCATATGTTTTTTCGGAATCATATTTGAACAGTTCTAATTCTTCGGTATAATCTTCTATTCGATAGTCTCCCTTGTCTTTAGGAAGCACGGCAACAATCCAGACGGCCAAAAGGATGATCAAAGCAATTAGAACGATTACAAGCGATATTTTCAGTATTCTTTTTTTCATTCGTACCCATCCTCCTTGTTTTTACTACCATAATCGTTATAGCCGCCACTTGCGGTAGTTTGCCCTGCCGCTACAAACGTGGCAGCTATCTTTAAGCCTCCCTTGTGTAAAGGGAGGTGGATTGCGAAGCAAGACGGAGGGATTGTAAAAGCAACGTTTTATCGCAAAACAACCCCTCAGTCAGTTTTGCTGACAGCGCGAACTTTGCCGCAGGCAAATTCGTCGGCGGCTTGCCGCCTGCCCTTCTACACAAGGGATCCTTCTCCAAAGCGTGTATTATCTTCTCTTCTCTGCGATCTCCAAAAGAGCTTCTGCGAGGAACTGATCCACGGGCTTGGTGACCGTCTCGCCTGCGCGGTTACGAACGGCAACGGTGCCCTCTTCCATTTCCTTGGCGCCAATGACCAGCATGTAAGGAACCTTCTGCATCTGGGTTGCGCGGATCTTGTATCCGATGGTGTTGGAGGAATCGTCCAGCTCTACGCGCAGACCTGCGGCAAAGAGCTTGTCGTATACCTTCTTGGCGTAATCGATGTGCTCATCACCGATGGGCAGAATGCGAACCTGCTCGGGAGCCAGCCACAACGGGAACGCGCCGGCGTACTTCTCGATGAGAAGCGCCAGGGTTCTCTCGTAGCATCCCATGGAGGTACGGTGAATGATATAAGGCGTTACCAGCTGGTTGTTGGAATCCACGTATTCCATACCGAACTTCTTTGCCAGCAGCATATCGATCTGAATGGTAATGAGGGTGTCCTCTTTGCCGAATACGTTCTTGATCTGAATATCCAGCTTGGGGCCGTAGAAGGCAGCCTCGTCGATACCGATGGTGTAGTTGATGCCGTTGGCATCCAGCAGTTCTTTCATAATGCCCTGTGCCTCTTCCCACTGCTCGGGAGTTCCCTCGTACTTATCGGTACGGGCGGGATCCCACTGGGAGAAGCGGAAGGAGCAGTCCTCTTTGAGTCCGAGAGTATCCATCATGTAGATGGCAAGGTCAAGGCAGCCCTTGAATTCCTCGGCAAGCTGATCGGGACGGAGAATCAGGTGTCCCTCGGAAATGGTGAACTGACGAACACGGATCAGACCGTGCATCTCGCCGGATTCCTCGTTACGGAACAGGGTGGAGGTCTCGCCCAGTCTCATGGGCAGATCGCGGTAGGAGCGCTTCTTGTTCAGGAATACCTGATACTGGAAGGGACAAGTCATGGGACGGAGGGCAAAGCACTCCTTGGTCTCATCATCGGGATCTCCCAGAATGAACATACCGTCGCGGTAGTGATCCCAGTGTCCCGAGATCTTGTAAAGATCTCTTTTTGCCATCAGGGGAGTCTTGGTCAAGAGATAGCCGCGCTTCTGCTCCTCGTCCTCAACCCATCTCTGGAGGGTCTGGATCACGCGCGCGCCCTTGGGCATAAGAATGGGAAGTCCCTGACCGATGACGTCAACGGTGGTAAAGAGCTCAAGCTCGCGTCCCAGCTTGTTGTGGTCGCGTTTGAGGGCTTCTTCCTGCTGCTTGAGGTATTCGTTCATCTCGTCCTTGGAGGGATAAGCGATACCGTAGATTCTCTGAAGCATTTTGTTGTTCTGGTCACCCTTCCAGTAAGCACCGGTGCACTGGGTCAGCTTGAACGCCTTGACGGCACCCGTGGTGAAGAGGTGAGGACCTGCGCAAAGGTCGGTGAACTCGCCCTGCTTGTAGAAGCTGATAACGGCGTCCTCGGGAAGCTCCTCAATGAGCTGAACCTTGTAGGGCTCTTCCTTCTCGGTCATCAAAGCAATTGCTTCTTCACGAGGCAGCTCAAAGCGCTCGATCTTGAGGTTTTCCTTGACGATCTTCTTCATTTCACCCTCGATTGCCTTGAGCGCGTCGGCGCCAAAGGGAACGTCGGAGTCGATGTCATAATAGTAGCCGTTGTCAATGGCAGGACCAATGGTCAGCTTGGCAGCGGGATAGAGTCTCTTAACGGCCTGCGCCAGAATATGGGAGGCGGTATGACGGAAGAGGTGCTTACCTTCGGGATCTGCGAAGGTCAAAAGCTTAACCTCAGTATCTGCGCAGAGCTCATGAGTCAGCGCAACCGTCTTTCCGTCAACAACGGCACCGATCACGGCGCGCGTGATCAGCTCGGCGTCCTTTGCCGCATCGTATACGGTCACAGGCGCGGCGTATTCCAAAACTTTGTCTTGAATTTTGATTTTCATGGTTTTTCTCCTCTTTATGTTAAGATAATTGATAAATAAAAATAACACACCCCGACGGCTTGTCTGCCAATTCGGGGTGTGGAAAATTCCGCACGGTTCCACCCGAGCTTTTTACTCATTTGGTATTCGGTTGTTACAAGCAGAGTGGTACCCTGCCGCCCTTACGCCAAGGATCTTTCAGCTACTGATCCTCTCTCTTTTGCGCGGTGTCGGCAAGACGTGTCTCTCTTGGCTGATCCTTACAGATCAGACTTATTCTTTAAACGAAGGTTATAAGCGGAGCGAGGGTTTACAATTTCTCTCCAGTCCAGATCTCCTCGGTCAAGCGCTGTTACGATGACCTCGGCGGTTGCAATGTTGGTGGCAACCGGAACGTTGTAAAGATCACACAGACGAAGCAGCTCGGTATCGATCTCATCCTGGATCGCATCGGCGCGCGTGTCTCTGAAATAGAGCAACACGTCCACCTCATTACAAGAAACACGGGAAGCGATCTGTTGCTTTCCGCCTTGAACACCGGCAAGCAGCTTTTCGATTTCAAGCCCTGTGGCTTCGGAAATATATTTTGCGGTAATGCTGGTCGCGCACAGATTGTGTTTACTCAAAATGCCGCAATAAGCAATACAGAACTGTGTCATCAATTCTTTTTTTAAATCATGTGCGATAATGGCAATTTCCATGTCAGATCGTCCTTCCTTTCCGTTTTGTAATCGTTGGTACGTCGGAAAATACGAAACTCCAACGGAGATATCAGATTCACGCTATATATTATAGCACAAAACCGTATCGATTGTCAAGAAAAAACAGAATATTTTTTTGCCATTTTGCAAAAATCATGCATTTTCACGAGAAAGACGAAAATCACTCGTATTTTGCGCGGATTCCGCCGATATATTTGGGGCGTGTACGCGCGGAAAGCAGGTTTGCGCATCCGATCTTGTTCACGGAAAGTCTGACGGGAACGGCAACCTCCTTCAGATGCATACCGATGAGGGTACCGCCAACGTCCAATCCCGCGTGCGCCTTGATATGCTCTACCGCCACGGGATCGTCAAAGCGTCTCCACGCCGTGGTGGCAAAGGAGCCTCCCGCCTTGGGCTGAGGAACCACACATACCGGCTCCCATCCGTATTGCTCGGCGCATTCTCTCTCCAAAATCAGCGCACGGTTGAGATGCTCACAGCACTGCGCCGCAAGATAGATCCCCTGCTCCTTCAAAACGGGATAGATCGCCTCAAAAAACGCTTCTGCCGCTTCCAGGCTTGAGCCGTGTCCAATGGTCTCTCCCACGATCTCGGAGGAAGAGCATCCAATGACAAGAATCTGCCCTTTTTTCAGCTCTGCCTTCTCGATCAGTTCTAAAATCGCCTCTTTCGCCTGCTGTTTGATCGTTTCCATATCATATACCTCTATGGGATCACCATTTGTCGCTTCCGTCATCGGGGATGACCTCTTTGACCGCCATGATAGCGCATTCGATCATATCGTCGGTGGGCTCAAACACCGTCAGATGCTGAAGCCATACACCGGGCGCAGAGATAATGCGCGTGAGCAGATTGTCGTGACGTCCCGCAAACTTGATCAGCTCGTAACCAACGCCCATCACGATGGGAAACATCAAAAGACGAACCAGCGTTCTCCATGCGGTGGGAAGCACGTCATAGGTCAATGCAATGGAGATCGGATCAATAAAGAAAGAAATAAACATACTTACCAGAAGCATCAGAATCAGGAAGGAGGTACCGCAACGGGGATGAAATCTTCCCATTTTGCGTACGTTCTCCACCGTCAGCTCCAGACCTGCCTCATAGCAGAAGATGGTCTTGTGCTCCGCGCCGTGATACATAAAGGTGCGGCGAATATCCTTCATCAAGGAGATTGCCGACATATATCCCACCAAAAGCGCGATCTTAAAGAGTCCCTCAAACAAGGACTTGATAAAGGAATTGAGCACGTCGCTGTCGGTCTGTAAAAATCCGGTGTTATAGAAAATCAACTCATAAAGCTTGGAGGGCAAATAGAAGAAAAGTCCGATCGCCAACAGAACCGCAAGCACCACGGATGCCACCATCATCAGAGTCGCCACCCACGCGGGAAGCTTTTCCTCTTCTTTTTTAGCAGGCTCCGCGTCAGTCGCTTGGGCTTCTTCCGCCACAGGCGCCTCGGTTGCGGCTTCCACAAAAGACTCCGCACTCTCGGCATTTGCTGCTTCCTGCTCCTCGCGCTGCTTTTTCTTTTTGGGGCTTTCCTCTACAAGATCCTCAAGACCCGATATCTCGGCGGAGCGCATCAAGCACTTGTAGCCCAGAGTCATGGAATCAACGAAGCCAAGCACGCCGCGAAAGATCGGCCATTTGCAAAACTTGGGACGACTTGACGCCTTCAGCTCAACCTCCTCAAGGACGATCTCCCCCTCGGGATTACGAACCGCCATTGCCGCCTTTTTGGGGCCTCTCATCATGATTCCTTCCATCAAAGCCTGACCGCCGATAGACGTCCTCAGCGCGCAGGCATTTTTCGTTTGCTTTTTCAATGTAAAATCCTCTTTTCAGAAAAAATCTTATATATTGTAACTCTTATGTGTGAACTCCGTGTGAATATTCACATGACTTATGCCGTCAATTTTCATATTTTTCGCAGGGATGACATACAAACGCCGCCGCTCCTGTGTTTTTCAAGGAAGCACACGCCGCCTCGGCATCCGAAAGCGAGCCGAAAATACCAAACACCGAAGGTCCGCTACCGCTCATCATAGAAGCAATAGCCCCGTGCGCCAGCATTGCCGCCTTCAGCGGCTCCACACAAGGCTGCACCTCGGGGACAACCTCCTCAAACAGATTGAAGAGCAAGCCCTTGGAGGAAGCAAAATCTCCTTTTGTAAGAAGCGCAGAAAGTCTTGTGGGCACGTCGGATTCAGCCTTTGGAGAAGAAAAGCCACCGTAGGCTTCATCCAGCCGTCCGTAAGCCCAAACCGTAGAGACCCCCTCCCCCTGACAGGCTACCACCATGGGACAGTCCTGCATGGAAGGAAGATATTCCAGCTGTTCTCCAATTCCCGTCACCAACGCCATACCGCCTACAATACAGAACGGAACGTCGGCACCGAGACGAGCGCCCAGCGCGCAGAGTCTTTCCAAGGACAGAGGGGCTCCGCACAACGCATTCAAGCCGCGAAGGACAGCCGCCGCGTCGGCGCTCCCCCCCGCAAGACCTGCCGCCATGGGAATATGCTTTTCAATAAAGAGATCCACCTCTCCCGTCTTCCCTGTTTCGGCAAGGAACAGCTCTGCGGCACGCCACGCCAAATTTTTGCGGTCGGTGGGCATATCCGTGTTTCCGGAGGCAGACAGCCGGATCTCCGTGTGCTCTGCCGGGCGGTAGTCAAGGGTTACCAGATCGCAAAGGGACAGGGTCTGCATCAGACTGACAATATTGTGATATCCGTTCTCTCTTCTGGAAACCACGTCCAGATAAAGATTGATCTTGGCGTTTGCTTTTTCCATTCTCATGCTTGGCGTTCAACCTCCGGATGTTTTCATTGCTTTCTATATTGTAACACATTTTTTGTTTTTTTTCAAGGATTCTCGAAAGAATTGAAAAAAATATTGCAAAGTGAGCAGAAATCCTGCAAAAGCTATTGACGAAAAGCTGTTTTTGCGTTAAAATATTATATGTTATATTTTTGTTTATTTATCTAAACGTACTTGAGAGAGGACACGGGTGAAATGGGCGAGGAAAAAAGCATTTTCAAAACGCGGCTGTTCAAGGGCGCTGTGATCTACGCGCTCCTGTTTATTTTTATTATCACAACCGCGAACATCACCACCATCAACGCATGGCTCGGTCATCTGATGACCATCCTGCGTCCGGTTTGGATAGGACTTGCGATTGCATATCTGTGCAATCCTTTTTTCCGTTTCTTTGAGCAAAAAGCCTTCCCGCGTCTCCGCCCCTCCGGACTTCGTCGGGCGATCTCCTTACTCTGCACCTATCTGTCGATCCTTTTGATCATCATTCTGTTGATGGCGTTGATCCTTCCGCAGCTCGCAAGCAGTATCGGAGATCTTGTGAAGAACTACGAAAGCTACAGTGCCTCAGCCATTCTCCAGCTCAATAAGGTCATTGATAAGATCAATGGCTTTGCCGAGCAACTCACGCAAGCTCCGGGCTTTCTCCCTCATTTGGAGTCCTCAACGATTTCCGGCGGGTTCTCAAGCTGGATCAACGGATTGGATCTGCAAACCCTTGCCGAATCGCAAAACACCCTTGCCCCCATCACCAACACACTGAGCAATGCCCTTTCCGCCGCCACGGATACCATCTTTGGACTCTTTATCTCCATCTATCTGCTGAGCACCAAGGAGAAGCGCTACCGTCAGGTGATGAAGCTTCGGAACGCTCTGTTCAGCGACAAGATCAACGGCAGAATCACAAAGCTGTGTCAGATTGCGGACCGCTCCTTTGGTAAGTTTTTGGAAGGAAAGATCATCGACTCTTTGATCATTGGTCTTTTAGCATATATCGTAATTTCTATTCTGGACGTTCCTTACGCGATTCTGATCGCAAGCTTTATCGGAGTCACCAACGTCATCCCCATTATCGGTCCGCTGATCGGTGCGATTCCCACGTCCTTTATCATCCTCTTGGCAGAGCCCTCCAAGGTAATTCCCTTTTTGATCGTTGTCATTATTCTGCAGCAGATCGACGGAAATATCATCGGTCCCAAGATCCTTGGAAACAATACCGGCGTCAGCTCTTTGTGTGTTATCATAGCCATTGCGACCATGTCTGCTCTGTGGGGACTTTTGGGGGCGATTTTGGGTGTGCCGTTGTTTGCAACCGTGCTTGAATTAAGTGATCTTTATATTGCCGAGCGCCTGCAAAAGAAAGGACTCCCCTCGGGACTTGAAAGCTATTATCCCGCAGGTACGGACGTGGATCCCGTAAAGGATATCAGTATGTCCACCAACAAAACTGTCCTCAAGCTTGAAAGAAAGGTGATCGCCATTCGCAAAAAGCTTGCGGAAAACCCCTCGGTTAAGCTGACAAAAAGGGAGAATTTCCATTTGAAGCTTTACGAGCTTGCCTATCGCTTTCACATTATTTCCGACGATTCCGATGAGACCTACCGTCAGTTTTCTACCGCGCTTGCCGAAAGTCAGGCGTTGGAGGAAAGTGATCGGATGATGAGCAGCCTCACCGAAAACGCCGACAGTGCCACCGGCTCTGCCGCACAGCAATAACGCCAAACAACGAAAGGAGTCCGGCTGTATGAATGCTCAAAAAAAGAAATTTTGGACAGTCAGCGCAGTGATTTACGCAACACTGTTGCTTTTGATCGTGCTGATCATCAATCTGTCCGCGGTAAACGAATGGCTGGGAAAGGTTCTTTGGCTATTGCGCCCCGTTATCATCGGTCTTGTGATCGCTTACCTGCTCAATCCCTTTTTCCGATTCTTTGAAAAAAAGTTCTTCAAAAAGATATCCCCCTTCGTGCTTCGCAGAGGACTTTCTCTGTTCTTCTCTTATCTTGTACTGTTTTTGATCCTTTTCTTGCTGATCCTTTTGATCGTTCCGCAATTGATCGAAAGCATTCAAAACTTTATCAACCAGTACGAAACCTATCTGACTACCACAACCGAGCAGATCAACGGATTGATCAAATGGGTGAACAGCAAGGCATCTTCTGCTGACGGTGCACCTCTGATCCCCTATCTCAACGCTGCGGACCTGCAAAGCGATATCACGGGATTTTTCCAATCCCTGAACGTCTCCTCTCAGACTCTGACAAGCTTTTTAACCGCCGATAATCTTTTTACGGTGTTCAATATTGCCAGCAGCATTGTGTCGGTCATCACAGATATCATCTTCGGCTTGTTTATTTCCCTTTATTTGTTGGCAACCAAGGAAAAGCGCTATGCGCAGATCATGCGGATGCGCCGCGCGTTGTTCAGCGATTCTACCAACGAAACGATCACGCGCTTTTGTACCACGGCAGACCGCTCGTTTGGCGGCTTTTTGGAGGGCAAGATCATAGACTCCATGATCATCGGTGTGCTGACCTATATTCTGATTTCGATCTTCAACGTCCCCTATGCCATCCTCATTGCCACCATTGTGGGCATCACCGATATCGTTCCCGTGATCGGTCCCTTCATCGGCGTAATTCCCTCGGCAGTTATTATCTTCCTGACCGAGCCCTCCAAGGTGATCGTATTTATTATCTGCATCCTGGTGATCCAACAGATCGACGGAAATATCATTGCTCCTAAGATCCTCGGAGAAAACACCGGCGTCAGCTCCCTGTGCGTCATCATTGCCATTACCACCATGGGCTCCTTGGCGGGACTTGTGGGCATGGTTTTGGGCGTTCCGCTCTTTGCTACTGTTTTGGAGCTTTCCAACACGTATCTCGAAAAGCGATTGCGCAAGAAAGGAATTGTCTCGGAGGATCAAACCGGCGAGGACGATTCTCAAACCGAGCCCAAAAAGAAGGGCTTTATTTCCCGCTTTAAGAAGAAAGCGATCCGCTTACGCGAAAATCGCGCAGACGGAGGCGAGGGGGATTTAACGCGTGTGGAAAAGCTCCAGCTGGAGACCTATTCCTTAGCCGTTAAGTATCACATCTTCTCGGAGAGCTCCGACGATGCCCTCTCCCGTTATACCGCTGAGAAAAACGCGCTTTTGCAGGCGGTTGAATCCGCAGATAAGATCCTGGATCAAGAGTTTGCAAGCATGGATTCGGGAAAAGACTGATCATATCAAGCATTTCATTTACCCAAAGGAGTTTTGACAAGCATGGAAAACACATTCAAGAAGGGCGGAATCTCGGTTCAGACCGAGCATATCTTCCCCGTGATTAAAAAATGGCTCTATTCCGAAAAGGATATCTTTTTGCGAGAGATCGTCTCCAACGCGTCAGACGCCATTACAAAGCTGAAGCGTTTGGCTTCTCTTGGACAGTACGAGGGAGACGAATCTCCTTATCGCATTGACGTAACCCTCGACAAGGTTGCAAAAACTTTGACGGTTGCGGACAACGGTATTGGTATGACTGCCGAGGAGCTGGATCGCTATATCTGTCAGATCGCGCTTTCGGGAGCCTTGGAATTCGTAGAGAAATACGAGGGTGAAAACAAGAGCAACGGTATCATCGGTCACTTTGGTCTGGGCTTCTATTCCTCCTTCATGGTGAGCGATACGGTTGAACTGATCACCAAATCCTACACAGGCACCAACGCGGTGCATTGGACCTGCGGAGCTGACGGAGAATATGAAACAGCTCTTGGCGAAAGAGAGGAGCACGGCACTACCGTGATTATGCATATCTCCGATGAGGAAGCCGCATATCTGGAAAAATACAAGATTCAGGAGATCCTTGAAAAATACTGCACTTTTATTCCCGTAGAGATCTACTTCCATTGCGAGGAGGATACCGAGGAACAGAAGGAGAAAGAAAAAGAGCCCTCCCCCATCAACGACACAACTCCTCTTTGGCTCAAGAATCCCTCGGACTGCACTCCCGAGGAATACAAGGATTTTTACAGAAAGGTCTTCCATGATTTCAAGGAGCCTCTGTTCTGGATCCACATCAATGCCGACTATCCATTGAATTTCCGTGGCATTCTCTATTTCCCCAAGATCACCAACGAGTACGAATCCATCGAGGGACAGGTGAAGCTCTATTATAACCAGGTCTTTGTGGCAGATAATATCAAGGAGGTCATTCCCGAGTATCTGCTGATGCTCAAGGGCGCCTTGGATTGCCCCGAGCTTCCTTTGAACGTCTCCCGCAGCTATCTGCAGAACAACACCTACGTGGCAAAGGTCTCGGCACACATTGTAAAGAAGGTTGCCGACAAGCTGAACAGCCTTTGCAACCTTTCCCGCGAGGAATATGAAAAGGTTTGGAACGACATCCGCACCTTTGTGGAATACGCCTGCATGAGAGATCGCAAATTCTATGACCGCGTAAAGGATTCGCTGCTCATGGAGCTTACCGACGGCAGCTTTGTCACCACCGCCGATTATTTGGAAAAAGCCAAGGAAACGCACGAGAGTACCGTGTATTACACCACCGACAAGGCGGCACAGGCGCAGTATGTTTCCATGTTTGAAGCGCAAGAGATACAGATCGCCGTGTTCGACAAGCAGCTGGATACCCAATTCCTCTCCATGCTTGAAAGCTATGACGATAAAATCAAGTACGTTCGTATCGACGCCGACGTTGCAGGCGCACTCAAGAGTGACGAAGCGGTTGCCGAGGATACGGCGATTGCCGAGCTCTTCAAGAACGTGGCCGAAAACGATCAGCTTAAGGTGACCTTTTCGGCTTTGAAGGATACCACCGTTCCGCTTCTTCTTACCATCTCCGAGGAATCCCGACGCATGGAAGAAATGATGAAGATGTACGCGATGTCGGGCATGAATCTTGGTGGCATGAGCTTTCCTCGCGACGAGACCCTGACGGTAAACACCGCCTGCCCCTTGATCGCCAAGCTTGGCGAAATGGAGGAGGATAAGCAAAGAAAGACCGCCGCATATCTCTACCGTCTTGCCCAGCTTTCTCAAAGAAAGCTGAGTGCCGAGGAGCTTCAGTCCTTCCTTGGTGAAAGCTACTCCATCCTGGAGCTGCTCTGAGTCTTCCATGAAAGAATTTCAAAGCTATTCTCCCGAATCTGCCATTGAAGAAAACCTGCGGGAATCGGCACTTCGCATGGAAATGCTCTCCGAACAGGAAATCTCCCATTTGCGGGAATTTGCCGAGGAGATCACCGCCGACTGCACCGAGTATCCCGATTGGATCGCGTCACTTCCCGACAGTATTCTTCCTACCGCAAGGCTTCTCTCCAAGCCCCTCAAGCAAAACGCGGGCTCCTTGGAGGGGATGCATCCGTTGCATCGCGTGTGGCAAAGCGTCATTCTTTGCGGCGAGATCAAAAAGCTGCTTGCGGAAAAGAATCTGCTGACGCCTCGCTTCTTCTTTTTGGAAATGAACGACGCCACGCCCCCGGAGACCTGCCGTGTGGCGTATCAGCGAAACAGCTATTCGGATTCGGCTTATCTGCAATTTTCAAAGCTTTTGCAGGATCCTCGCGTCTCTTATTCCCATAGCTTTTTATCGGCGTGCGAGGACGTTTACAACGGCATTTGCGAATACTGCATCCTTCCCGTAGAAAGCTCCTCGGAGGGTCAGCTCAACAGCTTTTCGCGACTGATCGAGCGATACGATCTCAAGATCACTGCCACCTGCGAGGTCATGGCGGGAAACGATGCCGCAAAAATCACGCGCTTTGCCCTGCTTTCCCGTTCGCTGACCGTCTCTTTTCAAACCGGAAAGGAAGCCTTTTTTGAATTTGCCACACCGCCCGGTGTGAGCCCGTCAGAGGCAAGCATTCTCTCTGCCGCTGAGCTTTGCGGCTTGACACTCTACCGATTGGATTCGCTCCCGGCATCCGAGCCCCACAAATTTTCTACGCACTATCTCTTCAAAACAAAAAACGCCGATCTGTATACCTTCTTGATTTATCTTGCCATGGAGGTTCCTCACTATGACATGATCGGCATATATTCCCATCTTTAAAAAATACAGGAAAGGAAAAACTATAGATCATGGAAACCATCAATTATCAAACCAAGGGCGTATGCTCCAGAATGATCGAAATTGAAATTGAAAATGACGTGATCCAAAAGGTACGTTATCACGGAGGCTGCTCCGGAAACACGCAAGGCGTTGCCGCACTGGTCAGAGGCATGACGGTTGCCGATGCCATTGAACGTCTGGAGGGAATCCGTTGCGGCTTTAAAAGCACCTCCTGCCCCGATCAGCTGGCGCAGGCACTCAAGGAATATCTTGCAAAATAATTTCATACTCTATTCAAATAGCATAACACGGAGGTTCATTTGTAATGAGCAATTATCTTGAAAATTACCAAAAATGGTTAAACGCTGACCAACTTTCCGCGGAGGAAAAAAACGAGCTGAAGGCGATCGCAAACGATCCTAAGGAAATTGAATTTCGCTTTACCAAGGGGATGACCTTTGGAACGGGAGGACTTCGCGCCACTATGAAGACCGGTATGGCGGCAATGAACCGTCACACGGTCGCCCACACAACACAAGGTCTGGCTTGCCTGATTTTAAAGCTGAACAGGGAGAAAGACGGCGTTGCCATCGCTTACGACAGCCGTAACAACTCTCCTCTTTTCGCCAAGACCGCAGCCTGCGTACTGGCGGCAAACGGCATCAAATCCTATTTGTTTGACGAGCTTCGTCCAACTCCCGAGCTTTCCTTTGCTTTGCGTGAGCTGGGATGCGTGGCGGGCATCAACGTCACCGCCTCTCATAATCCCAAGGAGTACAATGGCTACAAGGCATATTGGGAGGATGGCGCACAGCTTCCGCCCGAGCACGCCGACATTGTTTCCGAGGAGATCGAACGCCTTGACGTTTTTAAAGACGTGAAGATCATGGACTACGCCGAGGCGTTGGAAAAAGGGTTGATCGAGCTGATCGGTGCAGAAATTGATGAAAAGTATCTGGCGCAGGTACAGGCGCAGGCGGTCAATCCCAAGGCAGTTGCCGAGGTTGCCGACAGTCTCTCCATCGTTTACACCCCTCTGCACGGCACGGGACATAAGCTGGTACCTGAGATCATGCGTCGCATTGGCTTGAAGAAGCTTTATACCGTAGACGAACAGATGGTAATTGACGGCAATTTCCCCACCGTGAAAAAGCCAAACCCCGAATATCCCGCCGCGTTTGATCTTGGCATTGCCGTTGCCAACCGCGTGGGATCTGATCTTGTGATCGCCACCGATCCCGACGCCGACCGCGTTGGCGTTATGACCAGAACGCCCGACGGCTCCTTTGACGTGATCACCGGAAATCAAATGGGGGCGCTCCTTGCGGATTATATCATTACCGCGTACCGCGAATCGAATACCATGCCCCAAAATCCCTATATGGTCAAAAGCATTGTATCCACCGAGCTTGTCTCCAAGATCTGCGCGGCAAACGGCATCAAGATGCACAACGTGCTCACCGGCTTTAAGTTCATTGGTGAAGTCATCAAGAACTACGAAAAGACCGGAGACGGCTCCTTCCTCTTTGGCTTTGAGGAGAGCTACGGCTATCTCAAGGGCACCTACGCCCGTGATAAGGATGCGGTTGTGTCCTCCATGCTGATCTGCGAAATGACCGCCTTTTATAAGGCAAAGGGCATGACGCTTTCCGACGCCCTCTTTGCACTTTGGGATAAATACGGCTACTGCTACGAGGCAAACGAAGAAATCTACATGGAAGGACTTGACGGCGCAGCTCGTATGGCGGCGCTCATGGAGGCACTCCGCAACGATCCCCCCAAAACCTTTGGCGGCGTTGCCGTAGAGATGATTGCCGACTACAAGACCGGCATTGTTACAAGAAACGGAGAAACCGCTCCCACGGGTCTTCCCTCCTCCAACGTGCTTTACTATCAGCTGGTAAACGGCGACGTCATTGTTGCACGTCCCTCCGGAACCGAGCCCAAGATCAAATATTATTATATGCTCACCGCCAAGGATCAGGCAGACGCCAAGGAAAAGATGGCGCAGTATCAGATCACACTGAAGCAGTTGGCTTAATCAGCGCAAGACTTCCTCATATACCGCCGTCAGATGCTCGGTCATCTGTGCGGCGGTATATTTTTTCAAATACCGTTCATAGGAAGCCTTTTTCATCTCACGCTCCAAGCCTTCATCCAAGGCAATTTTTTCAATCGCATCGGCAAGTGCCTTTTCATCCCCGGACGGAAAGAGAATCCCGGCTTTTTCATCCCCCACCATGGCTCTGTTTCCACCGTAATCGCTTACTACCATGGGAAGTGATGCGCTCATGCCCTCGGAAAGCGCCAAACAAGAGGTCTCGGTTCCTACCGAGCAGTTGACGTTTACACGCAGAAGGCGGTAAACAGGCGCCATATCCTCCACAAAGCCGGTAAAAAACACGCGATCCTCAATCCCCAGCGTTTTTGCAAGCTCGCGCAGATCGGCTTCCTCACCTCCCGTCCCCACGATCAGAAAGCGGAACGGAACAGTCGGCTGTCTCTCAAGCAAGCGCTTTGCGGCTCTCAGAAAGATCCTCTGCCCCTTACACGCCTCCAGCCTTGCGCAGATCCCAACGGTAAAATCATTCTCTTTTATTCTCCACCGTTCACGGCATCGCCGCAGCTCCTCCTCGGAAACAGATCGGATCGGCTCGGATCCGTTGATGATCACGCAAATCTTCTTTCGCGGAATCCCCAGCTCCACCAGATTCTCGGCGGCGGCATTCGCCGTAGCAATGACCCGATGAGAAAGCATGGCGTTCCATTTTCCGCTGAGAGAACGAATCCACCCGCTTTGCAAAAGTCCCGTGGGAGGAAAGCAACAATGTCTGGTATGCATCACGCATCTGCCGCTCAGCCGTCCGGCGATTCTTGCCGCCAATGCCGCGTTTGCATGAAGGATCTCAGGCTTGTTTTTTTGAATGATTTGGATCAATTCAACAATAGAAGCAAGGGACACACGGTCACATGGGTGCTTTAATTCGATCACCTCTATGTCAAGCCCGCGGATGCGCTCAATCAAGGCACTTCCTTGCGGCAAAGCGACAATGCTCTGCACCCGTTCCCGGTCAAAATTACACAAAAGCGTTGTCAAAAGCACCCCTGCGCCGCCAATGTTTTCGTCGCTGATCACGTGTAAAACCTTCATATATAATAATATCTCCTTTGCACGCAAAAAAAGTCTGCACATACAGTATGTGCAGACTTTTTGTTCTCTACGAAAGGGCTATGAAATTATGTTTTCCAATTTTGCCAAACCGCGCCAAGATCTGACGTTGGATCAACTCCCCAAAAAATCATAAGGACGTTGCGAAGGATCATAAAAGCCACCAGAATACAGACCATCAAAACCCATCCGTTCCTTGGAAAGCGAAGGATCGATCTTCGGTTTTGCAACAGGCGAACCAAGACAACCACATCCAGCACCAATGCCCAAACCACAAGTCCAACCACCAAAGCATTGTATCTGATGGCGTCGAGGATCTGAAAATGAAGCAATGCGGAAATTGCTCTCGTGCCGCCGCAGAACGCGCAGTACAGATACAAACGGTCATGGAGAACACATCCCAAAAAGCGCATATGACTTGTGATGCGCAAATAGAAAGGAAGGAGCAGGCACCCCACAAGAAGGCACGCGTGCGCTATCAAAAATATCCTGCCTTCCCTTCGTTTCCACATGATAGATATCCTTTCCGCAAGCTATGGGCTTACGCTTCCATTTTTGTCATCTCGCGCTGTGCCATGACAAGTCCGTAGTAAATTCCTTCCTTTGCCATCAGCTCCTCATGACTTCCCACCTCGGCAACGCCGTGCTTGTCCAATACCACAAGGCGTGTGGCGTTTCGAAGCGTGGAGAGACGGTGCGCAATGGCAATGGTTGTTCTTCCCGAAGAAAGCGACTGGAGCGCGTCCTGAATCAGCTTTTCGGTCTCGGTATCAAGTGCCGAGGTTGCTTCATCCAAAATCAGAATTTTAGGATCATGCAACAACGCTCTGGCGATGGAAATTCTTTGCCGTTCACCGCCCGAAAGCTTATGTCCCTTCTCTCCCACGTAGGTATTATAGCCGTCGGGAAGCTGAACGATAAACTCGTGCGCCCCCGCCATTTTGGTTGCCCGAATGACCTCTTCACGGGTTGCCTCCGGCTTGGCATAGGTCAGATTCTGCCAGATCGAGCCCGCAAACAGGAAGGTCTCCTGCAACACAACACCCATGCCCGCGCGCAGCGTTTCCTGGGAAAGCTCCCGTACGTCAACGCCGTCTATCCGAATAATGCCCTCATCTACGTCATACATACGCATGATCAGATTGATCAGCGTGGATTTTCCAACACCCGATTTTCCCACAATGCCGATAAATTCACCCGGCGCGATCTTCAGATTGATGTCCTGCAGAACAGGCTCGCCCTCCTCATATCCAAAGGCAACCTTTTCAATATCGATATACCCCTTGATTTCGGGCAGGCTTTTTTCGTTTTTGGTTTGAATCTCTACGTCCTCATCCATGATCTCGTAAACACGGGTCAAGGAGGTCATCATTTGCATCAAGTGACGTGGGAACATCATAAGCGTGGTTAAGGGTGCATAGATCATACCTGCGTACGCCGAGAACTGAGACATCTCACCCGCCGTCATGGCACCGCTGAGCATCTTGGTTCCAACGTAGTAAAGAAGCACGTATTCTCCAATTCCCATAACAAAATTCAAAATGGGATTCAGCGTTGCCCAAAAGCGCTCGGCGCGAAGCTGAGAATCGCGCTCTCTTGCCGATGCATCTACGTAGCGTGCCTCCTCCTTTTCCTCGGTTCCGTAGGATTTTACCACGCGAATGCCCGAGAAAATATCGTGCAGAATGGCACCCGACTTGGAGTTCTGCTCCCAGTAGCGGTTGTAGAGATTCCTCAAAAAGCGCCAGAACAGGCGGAAGGACAGTGCCACAAAGGGAGCGGGAACCAGCACCAGCAGTGCCAACAAAGGATCATACACAAAGAGCACGCAACAGATTGCAAGCAACAGCAGCCCTTGCTCCAATACGTTGGGAAACTGATTGATCAAAAAGTTTTTGATGTTTACCGTATCCTGATTGACACGCTTGAGAAGCTCTCCCGAGGTTCTCTTGGAGATCTTGGAGATCGAAAGCTCCTGAATCTTGGTAAACACCATATCGCGCAGACGAAGCACAAGGTTGTTCCCCGCCAGCACCAAAAAGTATCTTCTTCCCACGTTGAACAGACGGCTCAAGGTGTTAGCCAACAGAAGTGTAAAGATCACACTTACAAAGCCTGCAAGGAAGATCTCCGTGCCCTCTGCCTTAATGTAACCGTCCACCATAACGCGGTTGATGTAAGGAATCCAAACGCTGATGCCCGTAGTTCCAAAGAAGAAGAGCATAGCAAGAGCGATCCGCTTCCACTCATCTCTCGCCATGGAAACCAAGCGCTTGAGTGCTTTCTTTTTGGAAACACACTTGGGACAGGTATGAGAGCCCTTGGGAAAGGGCTTTCCGCACTTGGGACAGACCTTGCCCGTCTCCTGCTTGAGCCTTGAAAAATCCCTATCCTTGCAACGCAGATAATAGTTGACGCGCTTGACAAAGGAACCAAAGGTAGACTGATAGCGACTGTCGGCACGAGCCAGGAGAACCGGCTCTCCGCTTCCCTTTTTTACGCATTCCACAAAGACGCAGCCAACGCCACCGATGATTTGAAGCTTCTCAATATTATCCAGATGCTCCTCACGGGAAAGCGATCCGTCGATATAAACACGGATGGAATCCTCCAGCACAACGGTGACCGATTTGATCTTTTTTTGGGGCTCGGAGGGATCCAGATTGGAGCCGACCAACTCAATGATCCGATCTTCACAAATATCGGGAACCCATTTTTTCAGTTCTCCCAGAAAGAGAGGATTGAATTTTCCCACAAGATCGCCTCCTTACAAATAAAGCTCGATTTTCTTATAGCTCTTTCGGTCCAACGCCGTAACGTCGGGAATTTCAAAACGGTTTCCGTTCACGTCCAAAAGCAACAGTCGATTTTCTCCCATGCGAATGATACTGCGGAAGGTATCCTGAAGCGTAAAGCTGATATCGCCGTCGGTCGTTGTGACCTTCCAATAGGAAAAGCCGTAGCGTTCCTTCATGGAAAGGATCCGTTTAATGACCGGGGTATAATATCTGCGTGTCAGCTCCTTGATGAGAAGTTCCTTGGTCTCCCCGTCAAATTGCTCCAGCTCGCGCAGAATCCCAATCTCCTGCTTATCACCGTTCATAACCGAGATAAACTCCCACTGAACCTCAAAGGGAAATTGACGGTAGAGGAACGCACGCTCCTCCGTCTCGCCCTGCTTGATGTACAAAAATCCGTTTTTCATGTAGAAAGAAGCGTTCTCGGGGGTCAGCCAGTTGGTGACCGCAAGATCTGCCAGCGTTCTTTCCTTTTTTTCTTTTTTCTCTTTCTTTTCTTCCTTGGAAAGAGCTTCGGTCTCTTTTTTCATGGCAAAAATCTCCTTTCTCTCCTATTCGCTGATGCCGGCGTTTCTGAGTGCCTCCAGCTGGAGATCAAACAGCTTTTTGTAAACGCCGTTCTCCTTTGCCAAAAGCTCCTCGTGAGTGCCCGACTCTGCCACCTTACCGTGCTCGATCACCACAAGCTGATCGGCATCCCGCAAGGTAGAAAGGCGGTGCGCGATCATAATGGTGGTCTTCCCCTTGATCAGCTGCGTCAACGCCTCCTGAATCTTACGCTCGGTACCGGTATCCATGGCGGCAGTAGCCTCGTCGAGAATGAGGATCTTGGGATCCTTGAGAATGGCACGGGCAATGGAAATCCGCTGACGCTCTCCGCCCGAAAGATCCTGATATCCAAAGCCGATGCGTGTATGATAAGCATCGGGAAGCTTCATAATAAATTCGTGAGCGCCCGCAAATTTTGCAGCCTCCACAACCTCCTCAAAGGTCGCCTCGGGCTTTGCGTAGCGGATATTTTCAAGAATGGTTCCCATAAACAGATAAGTCTCCTGGGAAACGATGGCAATGTGACCGTAAAGCGATGACAGCGCAAGATCCTTTATGGGATAACCGCCCACGCGGATCTCGCCCTCCTCGGCATCATAGAGGCGCATGAGAAGGTTGGCAAGGGTGCTTTTTCCCGCACCGGTGTGTCCTACAATGCCGAGGATGCTTCCCTCCGGAACCGTAAAGCTAACGTCCTGGATCATCTTTTTTCCCTTTTGATAGGAGAAGGAAACGTGATCAAATTCCACGCTGCCGGAAAGATTTTCGGGATGGATTGCATCCTCCTTTTCGGCAACCTCGGGCTGAGCATCCATGATCTCAAACAAACGACTCATGGCGTTAGTGCAATCGGCAGTCCATTCAAAGAAATCCACAAAGAATTCCAGGGGCGAAAAAATCATATTGAGGTATGTAATAAAGGTAAGGAGCATACCGTAGGTAAGTCCGAAACTCCCCTTCATCACCATCCAACCGCCCACGCCCCATGCGATCAGATTTCCAAGAACCAGCACAAAGGATGCAACGGGTCTTGTAAAGCCGTTGAAAAGAGCCAATCGCTTGTCGCTTCCCGCAAGGCTCTCGTTTCGCTCGGAAAAGCGCTTGACCTCAACGTTCTCCCTTGAGAACGCCTTTACCACGCGCATACCGGAAAACACGTCGGACAAAAAGGAATTCATTCGTCTGGATGCCGAGTAGCGCTTGGCGTAAAGCCGTCTCATTCCCGCATACATCCAGCGCACAAAGACCAAAAACACCGGAACGGTGATCAGCGCAAAGCACGCCAGCACGGGCTGAATGATAAAGAGCAGTACGGTAAGCACAACGACCTGCACCACGTTGATGATGAAATAGGGTACGCCGTCGCAGAAGAAGAAATTGATGGTAAGAGCGTCCTGGTTGACCTGCGTCATCAGTCCCCCCGTTTGTCTGGCGGTAAAAAAGTTCAAGGAAAGTCGCTTGATCGCACCAAAAATGGTCTTTTTCAGATCAAACACCATGTTCAGGGCAATCTTTGCCGACAAGCGGTTGTTGATCATAGTGGTGATCGTTTTCAATATTTTGGTGGAAATGATCAAACCAAGCACCAAAAGGATCTCCCCCGCAAAGCTTCCCGTTCCGTAAATCACCTCATCGTAGAAAAAGCCGCTGGAAAGATAGGGTGCCAGAATGCTCATGGCTGTCATCACCACCAAGGACACCACCATAATGGCAAGGCTTACGCGATAGCGCCAAAAGAAAACCGAGAAACGCTTAAAAAGCTTTCCCTTTTCCATACAACGCGGGCAAACGCGACGATTCTTATCCGGGTAACGCATGCCGCACTTGGGACAGCACTTGCTCTTGGGATCATCCTTTTCATCCACACCTTCAAATTCGCCCTTGGAGATCTTCTCCGCGTACTTGGCAAACAAATGCATGGAATCCTTGCAAAAATTGGTAAAGCACGCCAGCAAAAGAGGCTCGTCCCCCTCCTTGCGTTCGGCGCAAAGACGACCGGTGGAGAGAAGCTCCTCCACACGGATCGATTTCAATTCCCGAAGCGGGTAGGCTTCAAAGGCGATCTCCGTCCAAACACGCTTGACGCGCGCCTCCTTTTTGTTCCCGCGAGGAGCTCTCCCCTCGGTGGAGATCGCACCGGAAAGGATCAATAATTGATCCTCTGTGGCAAACAGATAGGATTGAATGGGTGTCTGCTCACGATCACGGTCGCAGAAGGCTCCCAGCAAAATATCCTCCGCTCGGATATTTTTTTCCTGTAACGCATCCGTTACCACAGAGGGAATGTTGTCTATCTCAAACACGATTCAACCTCCGTATGTAAAAATGTATGTACCCCTCTTGTGGAGGGGCTTTGAGAATTTCTCAAATACGGTTTTTGTTCTGATTCTGATTGTTGTTCTGATTGTTGTTCTGATTGTTGTTCTGATTCTTATTTTGGTTCTGGTTGTTATTGTTCTGATTCTGATTGTTGTTTTGGTTGTTGTTTTGGTTGTTGTTCTGATTTTGGTACTTGTTTTGCATCTTTTGAGTAACTCCTTTTTTATAAGATTGCATCAAAAGTATGCGTCGCAAAGAATGCTTTTATACGTTGGCGATCCGTTTTTATTCTTTGGGATAGGCTTCCTCGGACTGATAACGGTAGCGGATCTCATCCAACAGATCGTGCTGGAGCGATTGATAGAAGAAAACTCCGAGCACCGAAAAACAAAGAGGAATCAACCAAAGCCATCCAAAATGGAAATGCAACACCACATCGGCAACGTTCCCAACTGCGGAAATAAAAAACAGAATAAAAATCACATACATACGGACCCGAAAGGAATTATGCAGCTTTTGAGTTGCCGAATAGGATAGGCTTTTGCTCTCTTCCCCACCGTACCGAATGCCGGTATAAGCCTTTACGATCTCGTAAAGCGTCTGCAACAGGTAGGCAACCAAAACGACCGTAAAGACCGCCTCGCCAATCTCAAACAGCTGAACCACCAAATAATACCAAAACGCATTGGGATTGAACAAGGATTCATCCGGAAGATACTGACCAAGATAAATCCGATTGGCAATGATCTGCGCCACGCTGAAAAGCGCCAATGCCCCTGCGGCAATATAAGTATTTCTTTGGGGCGGTAACAGATCGCCCAAGGAAGAAACGCCCGCGCACACCAAAAAAGCAAAGATCACGCCTGGCAGACAAGCATAAAAGTTCATCTTTAAGTGAATGGCAAAAATAATGCCCACGTAAAGAATCACAAATGCCGCGGAGAAGCGTCTCATTGCCAGCATTCCGGTTTTGGGAAGCACCTCCCTGCGGTAATGCTCCTTCATACGCTCAATCCAAGGCTTGTCCTTCTTTAATCTTCCAAAATAACGCAGGAAGGAAATCACCCATGCTACGGAAAATCCAAGCGAAAAAAGCACGGCAAGGGTGCGGAACATTCCAATAAATTCATACCAGTCAAAGCGAAAGGTCGAGCTTCCCACATAATGCTCAAAGGAGGTCAGGATCGACAGCTCCGGCAAAAGTCCCAGCAACGCGATCACAAAAACAAAAGCTGCGGTTTTCTTGATCATGCGTTCGCCATCGCTCTTTTGAATCGAACGCCCCTTTCGGTTGCAGGAAACCGTCTCGTATCCAAAGCGTTCACACAGACGGTCAAGTCCCAAAAACAACTCCTTGAACGAAGGGATCAGAACTGCCACGTATAGCACGAACCACACGAAGGAAACACTGAGAACAGTACTGGGAAGTCCGTAAGGATTGGTCTCCTCACCGGGAGCGCCCTGCAAAAAATTGTAAACCAGCATTTGCAAAACGATCTGCGAAACGCCCGCCCAAAACAGGATCAGAAAGCGTTTTTTGGCAGCTTCGAGATGCTCGTCCATATCCGCAACAAAACGAAGGCCGTTAAAAATCAGCAAAAAGCCGATGCAGTCGGGCAGAACGTCGATAAACCCAATGATGGGATTACACAAAAAGATGACGGCGAGCATAAAAAGCCCAAGCCCCATATCCTTTTTGATTTTCACCTTCAACGACATTCCCTCCTTTCAACGCTTATTTCTTGCGTTTGTGATGTTGAATCTTTTTCTTGTTCCTTGCTTCCTGACGCTTGCGAAGCTTTTCCTCTGCCTCGCGCATGGTATTCTCCACGGCGCGCTGCTGATTGCGCTCGTAGGCATCACCGATCTTGTTGATCAAAGCAAAGCGCGAGCGCTTGATGGGCTGATCCTCCTCACCGGCAGGACAAATATCCTTTGCGCAGTTGGCAATCAGAAGCAGATTGAGCACCATATACACCAGCTGCAAAACCGTCATGGAAAGTGCCAGATACTTCACGGCATCCCCCTCGGTCATCAGCTTGGAGATCACGTAAGCCACTGCATAAAGAGCTACGAAAAGCGAATTACGCGTTGCCTTGATGGTGATCAGCTTGAGACCGACGCTCTCGGAGATCATACGGATGCCGTAAAGCAAAGCGATCTGGAAGAGCATGACGAGGAAAAATTCGCCCCAATCGACGTACGTCCTGACCGTTTCATGCGCAAGCATGCCGATTTCAAAAGTAAGGAGCTCGGAAAGCGAGATCAACAGCTTATAAGCGGAGATGATCATCATGGGGATCAAGCTCCATTTTGCGACCTTGAAATCACTGTGGTACAGGGAAAGCGTAAGAAGTCCAAGGAACATAGCCATGTACCCAATCAGCGCAGCCGCTCCGTTAACGCCAAGCCCTTTTACGGTATTTTCCAACAAAAACGCTGTCAAATAGCCGATAAAAACATATCCAAAGCCCATGACGTCACCTCATCAACCTTCATTTTTACGCATACAACAGTTTTTATATTTCTTTCCGCTTCCGCAAGGACAAGGATCGTTGCGTCCCGTTGCAGAGGCATCCTTTACCACGGTTGTGGAAGCGCGCTTCACAACCGTCTTTTTGCGTCCTTCCCCACTATCCAAGCCTGCGGTGATGGGATTTGCCACCTGTACGCGGCGGATGGGCTGTTCTCTGGGAACAACCGAAAGAATGGTTCTGACCGTCTTTTGACGGATGTCACTTACCATATCGTCAAAAAGATTTGCGCCCTGAATACGGAATTCATTGATCGGATCTCTCTGCGCATAAGCCTGCAAGCCCACGTTCCCCTTGAGATCGTCCATAATATCGATATGCTCCATCCAAGCGGTATCTACGTTGCGGAGCAAAATTGCTCTCTCCACCTCGCGGAAGGTCTCGGTGCCAAACAGCTTTTCCTTTTCACCGTAGGAAGCCATGGCTCTTTCGCAAAGCTCGTCAACAATACGGTCGCGCTTCATATGCTTCAGCTCGTCCTCGGTATATCGGAAATCATCTTCGTTTGTCAAAAGACCCATAAAATGTGCGCGCAAAGCATCCAGCTCCCACTCATGCGCATCATCGCTCTGCGTGAAGCCCAAAACGATCTCCTCCACGTTGGAAAGGATCATCTTCTGAATGGTGCCCGAAATATCCTCGCCGTTGAGCACGTCCTGACGCTGACCGTAAATGATATTGCGTTGCTGATTCATGACGTCATCATAGGAAAGCACGTATCTTCTGCGCTTGAAGTTGGAATCCTCAATTCTCTTCTGCGCCCCCTCAATGGCACCCGAAAGGATCTTGGCATCAATGGGCATATCCTCGGGCATCTTCAACGCGCTGACAATGCCCTGCAGGCGATCGGTGCCGAACAGGCGCATCAGATCATCCTCCATGGAGAGGAAGAAGCGAGATTCGCCGGGGTCACCCTGACGTCCCGCACGACCGCGAAGCTGATTGTCAATACGACGGCTCTCGTGGCGCTCGGTACCCAGAATAAAGAGACCTCCCGCCTCGCAGACCTTCTTTGCCTCAGGCGCGATCTCCTCCTTGAAGCGCTTGACCAGCTCTCCAAAGGTACGGCGAGCCTCCAGGATCTCCTCATCCTCGGTATCGGCAACACCGGTGCAGTTGAGAATTGCCTCCTCGGAATATCCCTTGGAGCGCATCTCCGCCTTTGCCATGAATTCGGGATTACCGCCAAGCAGAATATCGGTTCCGCGTCCCGCCATGTTGGTAGAAATGGTAACGGCGCCGAATTTTCCGGCTTGCGCCACGATCTCGGCTTCCTTGGCATGATATTTCGCGTTCAGAACGGTATGAGGAATGCCCGCGTTGCGCAAGCGCTTGGAAAGCTCCTCGGATTTATCAATGGAAACCGTACCGACCAATACAGGCTGACCCTTTTCATGGCATTCCTTAACCTGCTCTACGATCGCCTTGTACTTTCCGTCAATGCTGCGGTAGACCACGTCGTTCTGATCCTTACGGATCATGGGTCTGTTGGTGGGGATCTCCACCACGTCAAGGCTATAGATCTCACGGAATTCGTTCTCCTCGGTAAGCGCGGTACCCGTCATACCCGACAGCTTGCGGTACATACGGAAATAGTTCTGGAAGGTGATGGTAGCAAGGGTCTTGTTCTCCTTTTGCACCTGTACGCCTTCCTTGGCTTCGATTGCCTGATGCAGACCGTCGGAATAACGTCTGCCTGGCATAAGACGACCCGTAAAGGAGTCAACGATCATAACGCCGTTCTCATTGACCACGTAATCCACGTCACGCTTCATGCAGCCGTGTGCCTTGATGGCTTGATTCACGTGATGAGCAAGGGTTGCGTTCTCGGCATCGGTAAAGTTTTCAACACCAAAGAAAGCCTCTGCCTTCTTCGCGCCGCGAGGCGTCAGAATGGCGTTGTTCGCCTTTTCGTCCACGATGTAATCGGCATTGATATCATCATGGCTCTCCTTTTGATCCAGCTCCTTGATGACAAACTTCTTCATGGAGCGAACCAGCGTTTCGGTGCGCTGGTAGAGATCGGTTGCCGTGTCTCCCATACCCGAAATGATCAGAGGCGTGCGCGCCTCGTCGATGAGGATCGAGTCCACCTCGTCCACAATGGCAAACACGTGTCCTCTTTGTACCATCTGAGACTTGTAGATCACCATGTTGTCACGCAGATAGTCGAATCCAAATTCGTTGTTGGTTCCGTAGGTGATATCAGCGTTGTAGGCGGCGTGCTTTTCCTCGTTGGATTGGCCGTGAACCACAAGACCCGTGGTAAGTCCCATAAACTCATAAACGCGTCCCATTTCCTCGGCACCCACGCGTGCCAGATAGTCGTTGACCGTTACGATGTGAACGCCCTCTCCCGTCAATGCGTTAAGGTATGCGGGGAGCGTCGCCACAAGGGTCTTACCTTCACCGGTCTTCATTTCGGCAATGCGTCCCTGATGCAGAACGATACCGCCAAGAATCTGCACGCGGAAGGGGCGCTTTCCAAGCACACGGTCTGCCGCCTCGCGGATTGCCGCAAAGGCGTCGGGGAGAATCCCCTCCAGCGTTTCACCGGCGGCAAGACGTGCCTTGAGCGCAGGTGTCACCGCCTGCAGCTCGGCATTGCTCATCGCCTTGTATTTTTCTCCCAATTCATCCACGTAATCGGCAACCGCGTTGAGCTTTTTGATCTGACGTTGGCTATAAGTTCCAAACAGTTTTGTAGCAAGAGACATGACGTAAACTTCCTTTCGATTTTTGCCCCTCTGTCACGGTATCATTCTAACATGAAAAGCACAAAAAAGCAATCATCCGTTAGTTGAATCCGTGAAACCGTCGGTTGATCCTTCAAACGAACGGCTGCGTGGGCTTCGCAAAGCTATATAATACTCTATTATACTATAAAAGAGGATGAAATTGTATTACAAATTGTAAATTTTAATAAATCTTTTTGATTTTCTCTTGCAAGAAAGCAAAAAATGTGCTATGATGTATAACAAATCACGCCGAGGAGCATAACCATGAGTAAGATCAACATCGTTCTTCACCAGCCGGAGATCCCGCAAAACACGGGAAACATCGCGCGCACCTGCGCCGCCACCGGAGCTTCGCTTCACCTGATTCGTCCCCTGGGCTTTACCATCGACGACAAAAAGCTGAAGCGCGCGGGGCTGGATTACTGGCACCATTTGGACATCACCTATTACGACGGTCTTGAGGATTTTTATGAGAAGAATCCCGATGCAAAGGTGTATTATTTTTCTACCAAAAGCAATCACGTCTACACCGATATTACCTACCCCGACAACATATTTATCATGTTTGGAAAGGAAACCAAAGGGCTTCCCGAGGAGCTTTTACAGGCAAATCCCGACACCTGTGTAAGGCTTCCCATGCGAGAGGGACTTCGCTCCCTGAATCTTTCCAACACGGTTGCCATTGCGGTTTATGAGATCCTTCGGCAAAGAAACTTTTCTGATCTGCAGGAGCTGGGGGTTCCCACCACCTTTTCGTGGGAAGATTAAATTTTGTTTTCAAAAACACCGAGAAAGGAGTTTCTCATGAAGCAAGAGCGTGTTCTTGTCGCCATGAGCGGCGGCGTTGACAGTGCGGTTACTGCCCTTTTATTGCAACAAGCGGGATATGAATGCTGCGGTGCCACTATGAAGCTGACGCCTCCTGCGGCAACGCTTTTACAATCCACCAAGTCCTGCTGTAACCCCGAGGAGATCGAGCTGGCAAGGCAGGTCGCGCGTCTTTTGGGAATTTCCCATATGGTCATTGATGCCTCCGACGCATTTTGCAGACACGTGGTGGATTATTTTGTAAAAACCTATCTGGATGGCGGCACGCCAAACCCCTGCATCGTCTGCAATAAGACCATGAAATTCGGGCTCTTGCAGGAAAAAGCCGCCGAAATGGAATGTCAAAAAATGGCAACGGGACACTACGCAAAAATTCAAAAGGATGCGAGTGGGCGCTTTCTTCTTTCCTGTGCCAAGGATCCCTCCAAGGACCAAACCTACGTGCTTTGGTCGTTGACACAGGCGCAGCTTTCCCGTGTGCTCTTCCCTTTGGGAGATCTGAACAAGAGCGAGGTTCGCGAAATTGCCCTCTCTCACGGCTTTTCCAACGCGCAAAAGCAGGATAGCCAAGACATCTGCTTCGTTCCCGACGGTGACTACACGGCATTTATTCAGCGTTATACCGGAAAGAGCTATCCTACGGGAAGCTTTTTGGATCTTGACGGAAATATTCTTGGAACCCACCAAGGCATGATCCGCTATACCATTGGACAGCGCAAGGGGCTTGGCATTGCATTTGGCGCTCCCACCTACGTGGTGGGCAAGGATGCTGCAACCAACACGGTAACTCTTGGAAGCAACGACGATCTGTTTTCAAGCACGCTGACGGCAAGCGGTATCAATCTCATTGCCGCAGAGCGGCTGGATGTGCCCATTCGCGTACAAGCCAAGGTACGCTACCGCGCAACACCCGCTTGGGCAACCGCCGAGCAGACCGACGACGATCGGTTAACGCTCCATTTTGACGAGCCGCAACGCGCCATTTCCAAGGGACAATCGGTGGTGCTTTACGACGGCGACGTCGTTGTTGGCGGCGGAATCATCGATTAAAAAAGAGAATCGAACGCAAACACGTTCGATTCTCTTTTTTTAGTCGATTCGATAGCCCTTGCCACGCACGGTACGGATCAAGCGCATACCGCCCTGTGTATCGGTCTTTCGGCGCAAATAGCAGATGTAAACCTCGGTTTTATTGGCAGAGGATTCTCCGATCAAAGCGGCAAGCTCCTCCTTGGAGACCGTGCTTCCGCGATTTTCCAAAAGGCACGCCATGAGCTTGCATTCCACGGGAGTCAAAGAGATCTCCTGCCCCATATCGGAAGTAAAAGTCTTTTTTTCCGTGTCCAAAAGAACCTCTCTTGTCCCTTTGATCTCGGCTTTGGGCAGATAACTCATAGGAGTAGCGGAATCTTGGGAAAGACAGGAAAGCACCTCGCGACGCAAAAGTCGCACCTCAAAGGGACGGTGCAGGATCATGGAGCACTGACGGTGACTATCCACCGTAAGCAATGCGGAATCTCTCGTAAAGCCAATCATTTGTCGGTAGCATCCCGCGGGAGGCGGGGCGGCACTGTCAAGATCCAACAGCACCACCTGGGAATGATCACGGGAATTCAAGCCGTCGGCAACCAAGACCGAAAGATTCAAAATTTTAAATTCGATCTCCAGCATCCGCGCAAAAACGGAATCGGTTGAAAGAATCGCCACCTGATATTCCATTTTTATCCCCTCCCCTCAAAACGCGAAATTATTTTACAACGATATTGATGATCTTGTTGGGAACGCTGATCTCCTTGATCACGGTCTTGCCCTCTACGTAAACGGCAACGCGAGCGTCAGCCTTGGCGGCGGCAATTGCCTCGTCCTTGGGGCAGTTGAGAGGCAAAGCAATGGTGGCTCTTACCTTACCGTTGACCTGAACCGCAACCTCTACGGTGCTATCCACGGTCTTGGACTCCTCCCATACGGGCCACTCTGCCAAGGAGCAGAGTCCTTTGCCGCCCAAGGTCTCCCACATTTCCTCAGCCAAGTGAGGAGCAAAGGGAGAGAGCAGACGAACGATGACCATAACCTCTTCCTTGGTGATGCTTCCAACGTCATAGATCTCGTTGAGCAGTCCCATCATGGAAGCAATGGCAGTGTTGAACTTCAGCTCCTCAATGTCAAGGGACACCTTCTTGATGGTCTTGTGAATGGGAGTTTCCAGCTTGGGCGTTACACCGCTTCCCTTGATCAGATCGGTCAGATCGGCAATTCTCTCGAGGAATCTCTTGCATCCCTTCATGGAGCTTTCATTCCAAGGAGCCGCACTTGCATAGTCGCCCATAAAGAGCACGTAGGTACGCAGAACGTCGGCACCGTAAATATCAACCACGTCGTTGGGGTCAACTACGTTACCCTTGGATTTGGACATCTTTTCACCGTCGGGACCAAGGATCAAGCCCTGTGCCGTTCTCTTGGCGTAAGGCTCATGGCAAGGAACCTCGCCAAGATCGTACAGGAACTTGTGCCAGAAACGGGAATAAATCATGTGACGGGTCACGTGCTCCATGCCGCCGTTATACCAGTCAACAGGCATCCAGTATTTCAGCTTATCCTGATCCGCAAACGCGTTCTTGTTGTTGGGATCGATATAGCGCAGGAAGTACCAAGAAGAGCCTGCCCACTGAGGCATGGTGTCGGTCTCACGCTTTGCGTCCTTGCCGCACTTAGGACAAGAGCAGTTTACAAAGGAATCGATCTTTGCCAAGGGGCTCTCGCCGCCCTCGCCGGGCTCAAAGTTATCCACCTTGGGAAGGTGAAGAGGAAGCTGATCGTAAGGCACGGGAACGATTCCGCAATGAGGACAGTGAACGATCGGGATGGGCTCGCCCCAATATCTCTGACGGTTGAACGCCCAGTCCTTCATCTTGTACTGAACACCCTTCTCGCCAATGCCCTGCTCCTCAAGGTGCGCAAGCATACGCTCGATGGAATCCTTCTTGTTGGTGTATCCGTTGAGGAAATCCGAGTTGACCATATCGCCGTCGCCGGTGTATGCGCCCTCGGCAATGTTGCCGCCCTTGATAACCTCGATGATATCGATGCCGAATTTCTTGGCAAATGCCCAGTCACGCTCGTCGTGTGCGGGAACTGCCATGATTGCACCAGTGCCGTAACCCATCATAACGTAGTCGGAGATATAGATGGGAATCTCCTTGCCGTTTACGGGATTGATGGCGGTAAGACCCTGAATGCAAACACCGGTCTTCTCCTTAACCAGCTGGGTACGCTCGAATTCGGTCTTCTTGGCACACTCCTCCTTATAGGCATCCAGAACGTCAATGTTTGCGATCTTGTCGCGATTTGCCTCAATGATGGGATGCTCGGGCGCGATTACCATAAAGGTTACGCCAAAGAGGGTGTCGGGACGGGTGGTATAGATACGAAGCTTCTCGTCGATCTCCTTGAGGGAGAAGTTGACAAACGCACCGGTAGACTTACCGATCCAGTTGACCTGCTGCTGCTTGACGTTGGCAAGATAGTCCACGTCATCAAGTCCCTGAAGCAGCTTATCGGCGTATTCGGTAATGCGGAGATACCAAACCGCCTTGGATTTTTGAACGATATCGCTATGGCAAATATCGCACTTTCCGCCCTGGGAGTCCTCGTTGGAAAGAACTACCTTACAAGAAGGACAGTAGTTTACCAGCGCGGTATCACGGAATACCAAGCCCTTTTCAAACATCTTCAGGAAGATCCACTGAGTCCAGCGGTAGTAATCCTCCTCGGTGGTATCCACTACGCGGGACCAGTCAAAGGAAAATCCAACGCGCTTGAGCTGGGATGTAAACTTTTCAATGTTACGGTCGGTAACGATTCTGGGGTGCGTGCCGGTCTTGATGGCATAGTTCTCGGTGGGAAGACCGTATGCATCAAAGCCGATGGGAAACAGGACGTTATATCCCTGCATTCTTCTCTTGCGGGAGACTACCTCAAGTCCGGAATATGCCTTGATATGTCCTACGTGCATTCCCGCTCCGCTGGGATAAGGAAATTCCACAAGGGTGTAATACTTGGGCTTTTCGGAAAAATCCTCGGCACAAAATGCCTTGGCATCCTCCCACTTTTGTTGCCATTTCGGCTCGATCTTTTTAAAATCGTACTTCATGATTGATTCCTCGCTTTATCAAAAGTATTCGTTTTCAATATTGTTCTTTTACAGCTCACCTGCGGCGGCTCTTTCATCGATGCTTACGAATTTGATTTCCTCGGCATCTCCGTAAAGCTTGTCCAGCTTATAAAAATCACGGTTTTCGCGATTGAAAATATGAACGATAACAGAGCTGTAATCAATCACGATCCAGCCGTTGTTGTCACGCCCCTCAAAATGGAGAGGATCGACCTCGCGAAGTCCCAGCTTATATTCCACCTCTCCGCCCAGCGACTTGACCTGCGTGCTGGAGTTACCCGTGCAGATTACAAAGTAGTCGGTGATAACGGTTTGATCATGAACACGCAACACCTTGATATTCTGCGCCTTTTTGGCATCCAGAACGTCAAAAATGGCGTGCGCAAGCTCCTCCGGCGTGGCATCTGCCAAGGAAGGAAGCTTTTCTTGCATCATTTCTTCCATATGCTTTTATCCTTTCTGTACTCTACCCAAGGGGAAGCTTCTCCTCGGGGGCAATATAAATGTTATGAAAATCCCTCAGATCCTCGCGGTCCAATACACCGTCCGGATCAAAGGTCCTGTCATCAACGTCATTTTGAGGCATCAGATATTCGTTTAAAGCACGAATTGCCCCTTGGCGGTTGATAGAATAGTACCACGCGCCACTCGTCCCCTGCACCGCCTGCCCGGGGATGGTCACCATAGGAATGGCATCGGCATCAAAGCTTCCCAAAAGCCTGATCATGCGAATGATGGCGGGAAGATCAATATCGGTTTGTATCTTATTAAGAACCGATACCGCAAGGCTGATCTTTTCCTTGGTGGAAAGCGTGTTGCATTTTTTGATAAACGCGCGCAAAAAGAGCTTTTGCGCATCGAGTCTCCCCAAGTCGGCATTGACATAGCCCGCGCGATAGCGCACAAATTGCTCGGCTTCGGCACCGCTAAGATGATGCATTCCCTTGGGAAGCGCGATCTCCGGATTTCCGTCGGGATCCGAATGGTACATATCCATGGGGATCTCCAGATCCACACCGCCAACGGCATCCACCAAGCGATCAAGACAATCCAGATTCAAAATTAAAAAATAGTCTAGGGGAACGCCAAGCGCTTTTGAGAGAAACTCTTTTGCGCCGGCTTCTCCTTTTTCCTGCAAGATCCCGTTAAGCTTTTTATAGTCCCGGGAGGTATACTCCGCATAGGTATCGCGCGGGATCTGCATCACCGAAACGGCACCGTTTTCCTCGCATACCGTAATCACCATGATACAGTCGGCAAGATGCGCCGCGCGATCACAGCCCATCACCAGAAATCGGGTCACGTGATCGGATTCGCTTCTCATGGTGCTGAGTGAACGGTTCTCCGTCGATGTCGAAAAATGACTTTCGCATCCCTGCAAAAAAATACAGGACAGACAGATCAATACAAGCAAAAAACGTTTCATAGAATCATCCTCTTTTCAAAAATATGTAAAGAGGAGGTCTATGGGATCACTCCTTGAGCAGAAGCATCAGCTCGTTCCGAGCCTCCACGGTTTCCTTGGCAATAAGCGCACCGTCGTCAAGCAGATCACGCACGGTCAGATCAAAGGAAAACGCCAGCGTCTGACGAAGCAGACGGAGCCTATCCTCGGCAGACATCTTTTCGGGCTCGGCGCCAAAGAAATAGCGTCTGAGCACCACACAGGAATGAAAGGTACGGGAGGCATCGATGTAATCGGCAAGATACAAAAGCTGCTCGGTAAGCGTCATGCCGGCTCTGCCTGTGGTGTGCCAGCGCACCGCATTCACAACGGTGGGATCGGCAAGCTCGGGAAATTCCGCGCCGATCAAAGCCGCCGCCGTACGCGCGTGAAAGGTCTTGGGAGACAGAACGTCTGCGCGCGTAACGGGAAGATCAAATTTTTGGCAGAGTGCAATCTGCTCCTCGGCAGCAAGCTCCTTGGTAATATCGTGTAAGAGCGCCGCCGCACGAAGCTTTAAGGTCTCTTCGGGACAAAACAGTGCACAAAGTCTTGTTACCATTTCCTCTACCGCCAGCGTGTGGCGAAGTCTTTTGGGTGACATTCTCGACGCGATATGACCGCGCAGATCATCCAACGTGGATTCCGTAATTTCTATCATTATACCCAGCTCCGTTTTTTTCAAACATACAAATGATTGTTTCGAATGTAATTTTCCACCTTTTTGGTGACCACGCCCGAAAGATCGCTTCCTTCAGCGATCATCCTGCGAATCTGACTGGAGGAGATTTCAATGGGATCGGCAACAATACGCCGAACCACCTTGCCAAAGTCTCTTTGATATTGGGCGATCTTGTTGACGATCACCGCATCAAGGCTTCGGTCGTTATCGCGTCGGATATACACGGGATAGCAAAGCCTGAAGATCTCCTCCGGCTCTCTCCACCGATCCAGCGTCAGCATCATATCGGTGCCACACAGAAAGAAGAGTCTGCGATCCTCACCCGAAAGCTCACGCAAGGTTTCCACCGTATAGCTTTTTCCGCCGC
>SVSL01000068.1 GCA_015064315.1 Oscillospiraceae bacterium | reverse complement strand
GGGGCTGTCTCATTAAGAACACCTCAAAACCGAAAGATAGCGTAGCCTTGAAGTTATTTCATGGCTACGCTATCTCTTTGAATGACCCAAAAACTTGTAGGGACCGGCGTCCTCGACGGTCCGGAAACAAAGGATTTTTGTTTTCTTTATGGCTATTGTTTGTAGCCGGAGAAAAAAAACAAAATTTTTTACTTCTTGGACCGTCGGGGACGCCGGTCCCTACACCGATAAATTGGATTTTTCGGTTTGTTGTTTTATTCTGTAAATACAGGTATTTGTTGAAAAAACATTGAAAATGCTTTGAATAAGGGGCTTTCTTAATGAGACAGCCTCTCTTTTTTGTGTACGGACTCACTCGTTGATACAATGAATCCTTGATGATGGGAATGATCCTACAAAAATAAAGTCTTTTGATGGGGGGAGTTCACAGTGCTTACGATTGGTAAGCACCATGAACCCCCGTGCTTTTGTGAGATCGTTAGTCGATCTTTTCCCACTGTGCGTAAAGCACCGTGTCGTCGGACAGATTGAACCAGCCGCCGTCGAAGAAGGACTCTCCGCTACCATCTGCTACCGTGTTCCAGCCAACAAAGCGATATCCTTCCTTTACAAACCGATTGCGAGAAAGGTAACCGCAGGCGGAAGAGGAATCGAAGCAGATGTTATCCATAGATCCGGATCCCGCGCCGTTGCCGTTGAAGGTGATCTGTCTGATAGATCCATTCGTTACCCAGAAGGGCGCGACGGTAATCTCTGTTCCCTCGGTGAAGCGCTCATAATATCCGTATACCAGAGGCGCGGGCCAATCCACGATTGTGGGATAATTGCCCTGAGTGGAACCCACGTACCAACCGGTGATCGTGCAGTTCTCCATGGAGAAGTATTCGGGAAGCGAAATATTGCTGCCGTAATCATACTCTACCGTTACCGCTTCCATTTCGACACTGCTGTCAAACCAAAAGTAACTACCGGGGTGGAAGGTGACGGAGATCTTAATGGGGATCCATTTTGCGGTCAGCGTCAGATTGCCGTAGGGCATCGCTTCGCTGCCGTCATACGCGTTCCCCTCTTCATCATACCAGCCGGCAAAGGTGTAGCCGGGATAGGTGGCATTGATAAAGGCAGTCACCTCGTCGGCGTCAAGATAGCTCTTCAGGGCTGCGCCGGGGGCGATCTGATAGATCACGTCCGCTGCATCGTAGGTCGTCAGTTCCATCAAATTGGTATCGGAATTGTATTCCGCACGTTTCATCGTGTCACCGCCCAGGTCGAGAACCAGATCGTAGGGACCTGTCAGTGCCGTCCAAATTCCGAAATCAGCGGCTAGGAATTCCGTATTTTTCGCAGGCATCGTGCCAAATTCCTTCCAGCCGTCGAAGGTGTAGCCCTCTCGGGTTGCGGTTGCGTCGGGAGAGGTGATCGCTTCACCAAACTTGAACTGCTTGGTTGCAAGCACCGTGCTTCCGTCATAGTCGTACCAGGTGACGGTATAGCTGTTTCTGGTGTAGTACAGCTTCAGCACCGTGTTCTCCGACTCGGTTGTGACCGTGGTAGAAACGACCGTTCCTGCCACGGTGGGGTCGTGGGTAAAGCCGCTGAAATCAGCCACCTGTGCATGCACCACATCCTGAATGTAAGCGGTCAGTGTATCGGTCTGCTGCAAAGCGTAGGTACCGTCAAGCTGCTCCAGATAATGCGCTACCTGATACTCGCAGGGAACCTTCTCCCACTTTGGCTTAAACACCAGTTCCCTTTCACAGGTCAATGCGTCGCCATCCACGAGGTAGCTGCTATCCAACAGGGTCATATCGGGATTCAGCGCTTCGTCTGCCAGATACCATCCGACAATCTTGTATCCTTCACGGCGTATGGAAAGAGGAGAATCAAACGCGTCCATAAAGTAGAAGGGTACGCCGTATGTATAGGTGCCGGTATATTTGCCGTACAGGATCAGATCCTCGCCCTCGATTTGATACGCAACCTTGATGTTGTAGTTCTGTCTTTCATAGTAATAAGACACTACGGTGCTGCCGTCCGCCTCGATCTTCACCGTCTTTGCGGTGGGAGAAAGGAATCCGTCATAGGTGTTGACCGCAGGCGTAACGCTGCCGTTCGTGGTACCAAAGAAGGTCTGGGTTTCGTCGGGTTCTTCGGCATAAGTACCGTCGATCTGCTCCAGATAGTGCTTCACGGTATACTTCGTATCGTCAGCCTCGGCAAATACCGATTCCAGGTAATAATGCCAATCGTTCAGGGTAATGCTCTGTCCTGGCAGGTACAGGGTGGTTTCATCTCCGTGAGGAGCCCACCCCTTGAATACGTAGCCTTCCTTTTCGGGCTCAGGCAACGTAACGGTTTCCCCGTAAATATAGTAGAAGGGCTTCCAGTCGAGATTGACTACACTGTAGCCTATGGCATAGTAGACGTTGATGACATGCTCTCCGTCGGCGAAATAAACATAATCCTTCGCGTAAGCATGATGAACATTCTTGATCATCAAGAAGGCATCAACGTAGTTGCCGTAAGCATTGGCAGGCATCTTCACCGTCTCGGGTATAAAATTGTTGGTATACAGCTTGGTACCATAGGTGTGTTCCTGCGTTTCAGTGCCCTGAAGCTGATAGTCTCCGTGGGGATCGAGCAGGTAGTAGTTAACCTTTACCGAGACCTTCTCGGGTGCCCAGATCGCGTAGTAACACGTTGCGTCGCCATCATTGGGATCAAGCGCGTCCGGCAGTTGATCCATAATACCGGAAGAGCCGTCAGCGGTAGCAGACCAGCCAAGGAAGGTGTATCCGGGGATCTGCGTCTTTGCATATCCGGGATCGGTAACCGCACCGCCGTATGGGATCTTGGCGGTATAGGTTTGACCCATGATACCGTAATAGGGATAATCGGGATTATTGGCATGAAGGGTTACCCAGTAAGAATCTCTTACGTAATACAGTTCGATCACCGTGCTTCCGTCGGCGCGGATCGTAACGTAAAAGCTGATATAGATCACTTCGCCGTCGTCTCCGTAGTACACCGTTTGGATCGGTAACCGACTGAAGTCAACAGAAACGCCCTTGAGATCGTACCTGAGAAACTCCTTTGCACTCACATAGGAGTGAGAGGTTCCTTGATGCTCCTCCTCCAAAAGCAGATCGTATTTCTCCGGATCCGTCAAGCTCGGAACCAGATGACGCACGGTATACTTGGTGTCGTCGCGAGGGGTATATCTGGGATTGAGCAGGATATCGTCAGTCGGCATCTTGTAGCCCGCCAGCTCCGAAATATCCTTGATGAACATACCGTCCAGCGTATCGTCTTCAAAGCAATAGATCTCCCAGCCCGCGATGTCCATACCGGGAACCTTGGGTGCCATGTGGTTGATGGAGGCAAGCTCGGGAATGGTGTCCCCCTCCCAAAGCTTTGTTACCGCTACGTAATCGCCACTGCCGTAACCGATAAAGATATTGGGATCGTCATAGATATAGGTTGGGCCATTGGTGCTGTATTGGATCTCGAATTTTTTTCTGATCCGATCCCAATTGATTGTCAGCGTGGTGCTTGCCACGTCGATCAGATCGTACATACTGCTCAGATAGGCGTCGCTTGTTGCAAACAGGGATTCCTTCAGATACACGTTGAGCTTTACCGTAGTGCTCATAACCGACGCCTCAGTGGTGAAATAAACGATGTTGCTGTATCGACCGTCGGGGTACTTCTCCTGATAGATGATCGTGTCTTGATATTCCTCGGGAACCTCTATGACGAGCGCGCTTTCAAAGAGCTGATAAGTCTCCATTTTACCGGTCTTGATGTTAAAGGTCTTTGCCCTCGCGTTGGGGTAGAGCTTATGCCAATCACGTCCGTCTGTCGAGTAATCGTGCATAGAGATGGTGTCTCTCGCAAGTTCCAGATCGTAAACGTACCTGGTGGAGCCAAGACTCCATATCGGTACCTCCAGCTCTAAAATGTGGATATTGAAGCTGAGCAGATCCATCAGTATGCCTCCAAAGAGATCAATATCCATATAGAATCCGATCTCCAGATAGAAGGCACCCGCGCTTTGGATATTGGTCTTTCCTCTGCCCTCGGGCGGATTTGCCGTCCAGTCATAATGATAATAGCCAAAGCCGTACAGATCCAGATAGAAGCCAAGCTCGCCCATGATTCCAACGTTGCCCAACTTTAAGCTCAAAAGACCGATGCTGGCGCTCAGGCGGAAGCCCGCGCGCAGACCCACGTTACCCATGATCATCAGATTGAAGCTGTGATACGGAGTTTGCTTATCCACCACGTTCGCCCAGGCATCCACACCGTCAGCAAGCGATGCCCTGATGGTGAAGCTGTACTCCTTGACGTTCATTGCCTCAAAGGATGTGCCGAGTATGACGTTCAGCTTAGCGGCAAAAACCAGCTCCGGCTCGATCAGATACTCCGCTACGGGAGTCGAGGGGACGATCTTTCCCTTGATTCTGCCTAATGGGATCGCCAGAATATCGATGTAATCCACTTCATCGTTCAACATTTCAACGTAGGCTTCCACAAGGGTGCTGTTGCCGTTTTCGTCCTTGTACTGATCAAAGAAGCTTGTGTTGCCATCCTTCAACATGGCGTTGAGCTGCTCGGTCAGTCCCGTAGAGGTGGTAAAAGCACCGTTGCTGCCGTCATTCTTTACAAGCTCATTCCAAAGGTAGCTCTTTTCATAGTTTTTCTCGGTGTCCACCATAACCACCGCGCCCACACCCGTGTAAATACCGATGTCAAGGGCTGCGGTGAGAGAGAACCAGGCGTCTGTGGGAATAAAGCCCAAAACCAGATCCACGCCGCCGTCCGCCGTGACTCTGATGTCAACGGCAAACTCTTGCTCCAGGGTCACGTACAGATCCAGCTTCAAGCTCTCATCCACTTCTCCGGTGATAATGTTTACGACCTCGATGCCCACGGGAATATAAACGCCGAAGAACACGCGCAAGCCCTCACCGCCATTGATGGTAGTGATGCGCTTCAGATTCGTGGTGACGTTGGCGTTTACGTCGGGAGGATCCAAGCTGAGCATATAGAGAAATGCGCCGGCATCGATCTCCTCGCCAAATTCAACGTTCGCGCCCACGTTTCGCACCTGCGCCTCGGTCAAGGGATACTGATGTCCCCAAACGGGTGCCTCGGTCATGTTCAGCTTTTCCATCACCGCAACCGCAGCCGCTTTCTCGATGAAGCCACTGTCTATGCTCTGCTGAATGATCTCATCCTCCAGAAGAATCTTCTCCTCCTCACGCAGATCCACCTTGGAGTTCATGCTCATAAAGCTGTCCATCGCGGTCTGAATATCCTCTTGTGTTGCCGGTTCAAAGACAAGCACCGTGTTACCGTTGCTATGTTCCACCGAGGTGATTCTCGCGTAGCTGACGGTACCGGGATCATTCAGCGTTCCGCTGTAGAACGCGATGAAATCGCCCACCTCCGCGATGGTTTTTTCATTCAAAACCTTGGATTCAATGGGGAAAGAACGAAAATCGAGATAGCTGTCGGCAATGGTAACCGAATGATTTGCAGAATCTCCATCAACGTCCGCGGACACGGGAACGGGCAGAACGTCGGGGATGAAAAGCGTATCCTCAAGCTCTGCGGAGCGATAGGAGTAAAGGTTGCCATCCACCGAAAGGATCTCAATAAATGCGGTCTCGGTCGCTTTGGAAACGGTGCGATGCGTGAGATATTCCTCTTCTACCGCCGAGTCGCCTACGTAAACCAGAACCACGTCGCCTACCGCCAGAGTTTTGGTTCCCGTGTAGACGAAGGAACCCTCCGACTCGTTGTCGGCAATGCTCATCTGACCGTTCGTGTCAGCTCCCAGAGAGTACAGGCGTCCGGCCGCCTCAATGTCAAAGCCTTGGGTCTGCGTGACGGGGATCGGAATCATTCCGTAGCTCAACTTGAGGTTGTTCACTTCCTCGCGGGTGGTAAAGATATTGTAATAACGAACCTCTGTGGTCTGAAGCTCGCCGTCGTGATAGAATCGGATATATCGTTCGGAAATATTCTCTCCGTACACGGGATCAAAGAGCTGGTCCCGATCCAGAGCACGCAGCTGATAGGTTCTTCCACCCTGTAAACCGCCAACGGCTTGAATGGCATAGGTGCCGTCGCCGTTGTCCGTGACGCTAAAATCGATCTTATGATTTCCCGCCAGAACGTCCACAAACGCCAGATTGTCTTTTACGAACTGAAGATCGGGTGCCTTAACGATTACTTTGTGATCCGGATCCGATATGTCAAGATCCGACACGTAGTTATTAGTTGCGTAGCCGTTGAGGGGCGCGTCGCTTTTCACCATCATGGGATACAGCACCGTGTCCCGCGTAATGACCGATTCCGCATCGGCAGACTGGGTCAAGGCGGCATCATAATACCAGCCGGCAAAGACGTAGCCCTCGCGCAAAGGTGTGGGCAGACCGTAAACCAGAGCGCCCTCGTAGACGATCTGCGTCTCGGGAAGCAAAGTGTTGATCACGTCATCCTCTGTCAAGGCGTCGGGATGCGCAAAGCTGACCTTGTGGAAGGTGCTGAGGTTGACCGTATTACCACCTGTGTACTGCACATGTGTGACGGTTGCCTTCATTTCCACCGGATCGCCTCCGATTTTCACCGTTGTGGTGACGTCAGAGGTTTTGGTGTTGGCTTTGGTGTCGGGGTTGACTTCAAGCTTCGCCTCGGTCCTTGGCTGCGCCTCGGATTCCTCCGCTTGAACGGGCAAAGGAATTCCCGCAAAGACAGACACTACCATCGCAAGGCAGAGCACCAAGGAAACGGTACGCTTCCAAGGCTTATGCTTTACAAGCAAAAAGATCGCAACCGCAAGACCGCCGCCTGCCACCACCGCGAGGAGAATCCACAGCCAGATCAGAGAGGGCTGTGTTTTACCCGCAACAAGACGCGTGGTAAGCGTAACCGTCTCGCCAACCGCCAAGGAAGGCACTTGTAACGAGGACGAGTCGCCGTCCGCAAGCTCGCAGCCTTCCGGGATAACACTCTCCAGTGACACGTCGTAAACGACGAAATTGTTGGTGTTCGTAACCGTCAGCACAGCCTCGATGACGTCACCCTGACCGTATTCGTCTTTATCCGTCGTCAGAGTGATCTCCAGACCGTCCTGAACCGTTTCTGTCGCATACGCGGGAATTGCAAGCAGACCCACGCAAAGCAGCAGCGTCAGCAGAAGCGCCGTAGTCTTCTTAATTTTGAGTTTATACAGATTAGAATATTGATTGTTTCTCATTCGGGGTCCTCCATGTATGGTGAAAAATTATTTCAATGTCAATGTATGAGTGAGCTTCCCTGCGCTCTACTCGTTTTGGCGCTCCCGCCGCGCGGGACTGCGGCAGATTCCGAGGAATTCCTCGCAATGCTCAAGATACGTACAGTCGTTGCACCAGCCTTCCTCCGATATTCTCAGCTTCGGTCTGAAATACGGGCAGATCTCCTGATCCGCCGTTACGAAGGGACAGCCGTCGATTGTGTACAATGGGGATTTGATAAAATCCGGGAAAATCGGCATTGGATCGCTATGTCCGCGCTCCAGCGCGGGGTCGTAATATCCGTACTTGATCTCAAAGGTACGTCCGCCTGCCTCAATCACTTTGTAGAGATCACCTTCCTTGACATCTCGCACTGCTGATTCCCCCCCTTTGCAAAAAAATCCCGTATAATGATCTTGTTGCGATCATTATACAGGATTGTTTTTTCTTTTTGGGGAACTTTTTGAGAGAAAAAAGTGGACAATTTCAGACAAACGCGCCCAGCTGATCTCTTTTGTCAACACCCGTTTTATTCATAATGCGGAATATGGATTTCTTTACGGTATCCACCGAAATTGAAAGCTGTGCCGCAATCTCAACGTTGCTGAAGCCAAAGGCGGCAAGTCTTGCGACCTCTCTTTCCCTGCTTGAAAGCGCGCTCGATACACTTCTGGAAAGAAGAGAATTGTGCAGCTTGGTCCACCCCTCCAGCATCCCCTTGTGAAGCACCTTGAAGCGCGCGAATGCCCCGGGATCAGCTTGCATCAGCCTATCGTCGAGCAAAGTATCGAGATTCCGACGGTGCTCGGCAAGGATGCCAAGCAGATTATCGGGAAGAGCAAGTGCGATCGCTTTGTCAATGTGCAGAATAGCACTTTCATCGTCGCCAAGCTGATGATAGGAGATCGCCGTCAGAAGGCGAAGGTAGATTTCGGGAATAACGAGCTTTTCGGCAACCACACGGGAGATCAGAGGCTCGGCAATATAGGGAATCATTCGCATAAGCCCGATCCCCATTACGTCGGGAAGAAAAGAACCGCCCTTTGCATGCTCCTGTGCCGCTATAATGAAATATCTGATGTAGAAAACCTTTGCCGCGGGGTGCGAATCGGAGGGGAGATATTCAAATTGCCCCCGCCGAAACCACTCCGGATAGTTGGAAATATCACGAACGGCGCTGTTGATGCAGGCAAGCGAGAGTGCCATGATATCTCTGTCCGTGTCGGACTTGGCAGGTGCTTTGGTGATGTGAACCTTGGCTTCTCGATAAAGATGGATATCTCCCTTCCATATCGCGGCAAGAGCAAGCAACATACCGCCTGCATTGACCGCGTAAAAGCCCGAATAACGGTTCAAAAACTCGTTGGAATAGGCAATGACTCTGTCGATTTCCCCGCGGCAGTACGCAATCTCAGCGGCAAACAGATCTTGCGCCTCCGGGTTCCCGACAAGAGACTGTATGACCTGATCCGCCGTACCTGCCTTGGAATAGAGGTCGGTCATATCGAGAAACGGAGACTTTCGAGGCATAGGAAGATTGATATTGCTTTCCGTCAATTTATTTTCTCGCGCTTGTCTGGTCCTTCTATCTATCGGCTTGGACGCACCTTTGGGTATCATCCAAGCATGACTGAAGCGAATCGCCCCCTCTACTGCGCCAAGCTTACACAAGTCTTGCACCCGTCGAGCAGAAAGCCCCCACTTTTCAGAAGCTTCCGCTATATTCATGTAATCGCTTTTTATCACGAAAATCACCACCTCACAACCAGCGTTTCTGCGCTGACTATATTATACAACGATTTTTCAATATTTGCAAGTAAAATCATAAAAAAGTTAAAAATGTTTAAAATTGACCTCATTGTTTAATTCAAAGAAAGCCGAAAAAGAATTCAAAGCGGAAGTTTTAGGAGGTTTCCTCTTTGAAATCGGAGAGCTTGATGTCCTCGACACCGAATGGAAGGACAGCCGTTTCCGCGCCACCATCGAACGCACCACCGTCCACAATGACGGACGGCTTGTGTTCACCTTCACAAACGACAGCGAGGAGACGGTGATGATGTAATACACGCTTGCAAATTAAGAATCGGCTACGATGGTCGGCTTTTTTTGCTGTTAAACGATTGAAAAATTCATAAAAATATGGTATAATACAAAAAAGTCATTTGAAAGGAGTCTAAGCCATGCCACTTGAAAAATTCTACGAAACATATTTCCCGTTCTGGAGTGTGCTTGCCGAGGCGGACAAGCAGCTACTGTGCGAAAACACGGCAGAAAAGCACTTCGACCGTTCCCAACCCGTCCACGACAATATGGGATGCACGGGGCTTTTCATCGTGCGCTCGGGCAGGCTTCGTCTCTATATGCTTTCCGAGGACGGCAAGGAGATCACCCTCTACCGCCTCTCGCCGGGTGACATCTGTATGCTTTCGGCTTCCTGCGTTTTGCAGAGCGTAACCTTCGACGTATACGTAGACGCGGAGGAGGAGAGCAACTGTTACCACATCAGCGCGTCCGCCTTTGGCGACGTCGGCAATCGCTATCTTGAGGTAAAGAATTACGCCCTTGAGACCGCCGTCAGCCGTTTTTCCGATGTGATGTGGATCATGCAACAGATCGTTTTTATGAGCATGGACAAACGACTTGCCATCTTCCTTCTCGAAGAAACCCAGGCGAACGGCACCGACAGCGTGAATATGACCCACGAGACCATCGCCCGACACCTGGGAACAGCCCGGGAGGTGATCACGAGGATGCTGAAGCATCTTGCCGCCGACGGCGTGATCGAGGTCACGAGAAAGGGCATCCTGATCACGGACAAAAAGAAGCTACGGAGTATTGCCTATTGACAACACCCCGCAGGTATTATTCGGTTACCGTTCCGTATTTCCAATCATTGATACCGCCGAATTCCTTGATATTCGTGTAGCCTAACGCCGCAAGCTCATTTGCGGCGTTTTTGCTTCTCCTGCCGCTTCGGCAATAGACGAGGATCAGCTGAGCCTTGTCGGTTAATATGCTTTCTGCTTTCTCTCCGATCTCATAATCCGGAATGAGGATAGCCCCCTCAATATGTCCCTCGGCAAACTCCTCGGGGGTTCGCACGTCGAGAATGATGTATCCTTCCTCGCTATCCATAAGCGCCTTTGCCTCGGCAGGAGTGATCTGCTCATAGGCGCTTTTATGATTACCGTTGCATCCTATAAGCAGAGGAATGAGCATCAGCGCAACCGATACGGCAATGAAAATGCGCTTCATTACACAAGCTCCGCAAGAATGGCGGCTTTGGGTCTTGCTCCGACGATCCTTGTCTTTTCTTTTCCGTCCTGAAAGACGATCAGCGTGGGAATACTCATCACACCGTATTTCATAGCAAGGGCGTTCTCATCATCTACGTTCACCTTGCCAACGGTAATATCGCTTCTTTCCTCGGCGATCTCGTCCACGATGGGAGAAACCATACGGCAAGGTCCGCACCAATCGGCATAGAAATCCACGAGAGCCGTGCCGTTTGCGATTGCGTTATGAAAATTATTTTGATTCAGTTTTTGTACTGACATAAGATATACCTCCATGTTTTTATACGTATTACAAAAAAATATTGAACTTAAGACATGTAGGGGCGAACTGTGTTCGCCCGCGGGCGTTCAAAGAACGCCCCTACGGGTTTATAGACATTTAAGGTCTTTATCGTTATTTGGTATTAGGTACATTCGGTGCAGATATACTCGGGCACCGTTTTTTCGTTGATGACCGACTCATAGAGCCGCCATCCGCCTGCGAGATTGTAACACTCAAAGCCAAAGCCTGCAAGGATGCGGCAAGCGATATAAGAGCGCAGTCCGCTGTGGCAATGCACGTACACGGGCTTACCTGTGGGGATCTCACCCATGCGCTCACGCAACGAGTCAAGCGGAATGTGCATAAATCCGTCGATTCTTCCGCGTGCGACCTCGGTATTGGTTCGGGTGTCGAGTAGGGTCACGCTTCCGTCGCGTGGGAGCTTTTCCACGTCGTGCCAGAAGAACTGCCCGATCTTGCCCGTGATGACATTTTCGGCAACAAATCCTACCATATTCACGGGATCCTTGGCAGAGCCGAAGGGCGGCGCGTAGCAAAGCTCGAGTTCTGCAAGGTCGGTCACCTTCGCACCGAGCCGCATGGCGGTGGCGATCACGTCCATACGCTTATCCACACCGTCAAAGCCCACGATCTGCGCGCCGAGAATTTTTTGCGTAGCCTTATCCCACAGCACCTTGATCGACATCATAGACGCCCCCGGATAATAGGATGCGTGGGATGCGGAATAGGTGTAGGTCTTATCATAATCGTAGCCTGCGGCAGACGCGCTTTTTTCGTTCAGACCCGTGGTGGCAACCGTCATATCAAAGAGCTTCATCACCGACGAGCCTTGCGTGCCCTTATATTTCGAGGGGATACCGCCGATATTATCCGCCGCGATGCGTCCTTGCTTGTTTGCCGGACCTGCAAGCGGAATGAAGGACGGTGCGCCTGTTACGAAATTCTTGACCGCTACAGCATCGCCCACAGCGTACACGTCGGGAGCGCTCGTCTGCATTTTCTCATTTACAATGATACTGCCGCGTTCGTTTGTTTCAATCCCGGCTGACTTGATAAAAGCGGTATCGGGGCGCACGCCTACGGACAGAAGAACCATATCCGTATCAATGATGCCTCTGTTCAACTCCACGGTCAAGCCGTTGTCACGATCTTTAAGAGCAACCACACCGTTGCCAAGGGCGAGCTTAATGCCTT
>SVSL01000067.1 GCA_015064315.1 Oscillospiraceae bacterium | reverse complement strand
GACGGAGTCGGGTGAGAGGGGGCGTCATTGCGACCATTTGCCCTCTCCGTCGGCTACGCCGCCACCTCTCCCAAAGGGAGAGGCTTTTTGTTAGTCCCATTATAACACAAATCGGCAGAGAAAACAATCTCTCTGCCGAAATTTGTTTGTAGGGGCGACCATTGGTCGCCCGTTTTTTGCGGATTTCCGCGGGCGATCAATGATCGCCCCTACGGTAAACATCCTTATGAGAAGGAGCCTAATCCGTCTCTTTTTTGTTTAAAAATTGATCTCCGAATTTGCCATCAACTTGACCTTTTCACCGTCGATCTTAATATAGAGATCGATGGGGGAGGGATTGATGATCTTTTCGTCGGTGATTTTTACAGCTTTTACGGCGTCCTCGTAATCGAAGATCTCACCCACGCATGCATACCAGAAATCATTGGGGCGGTTTCCGTACTTGTCGCAGAAGTCAATGAGCACGTCCCAGCAATCGGCATTCTCAAAATCGTGAGAATGAACGCCAAAGGCGAAGAATTTCAGCTCCCCGTCATCGGCAAGGGCATCGTATTGGGCGCCAACCTCCTCCATGCAGGTGTTGTTGGCGTTGTAGCTCCATGCCATACGGTCTGCGGGAAGGGCAAAATTTGTGCTGTCTTTTACGTTGCCCGTCTTGCGGATCGAGCGGTAGCCCTGCTTTTTGAGTCCCTCAAAGACTGCCTCGTTTGCCTGCGCGCCATAGGGCCAGACAAAGTCCTTGATGGTGCCTTTTCCAAACACTTGTTCCAGCTCGGCGGTAGCATCAAGAGCGCAGGAGAGATATTTTTCATCGGTTGCAGCGTGCCACCATCTGTTGCGGGGGACTTCGCAACCCCAATAAAGGTTTTCTTCCTCCGCGCGGTAAAGGTATGCAGGATCGGCGGTTGCCTTGTCAAAGACATCGTCCGTAACAGGACGAACCGGCATTTTAGGGGTAAATGCCATGGGATGATATTTGCAGTGATTTGCGATTTCGTAGCCCTTATAGAATGCGCGGTATTCCTCGGGAGTGCCACGCTTCAGAGGTGTGTTGAGATTGAAGGTTCCCTTGAGCATTGCGGGCTCGGTGATATCGAGGAACTTTCTGTCCAGCTTCATATTGCCGTCATCGATGGTAAAGGTAATGCTTTTGCGAACCCAACCGGGGAAAAAGTTTAAGTCAATTTGTTTCATAGCCAATCCTTTCTTTTTATAAAAGCCCCGCGTGTGATCCCTTCGAGGCTTTAAAAAAATCAGTCATAACAAAAGTTGATTGTAAAAAAAACTAACTTGGTGGAGCGGTTAGGGTAGTGGTCCCTAACCGCTATCGGCAGTATCAAAGGGAAGATGAACAAGCATTCCCCTTTCATATAAGAAAATGCATGGAAAGTTCTTGGAGGTGTCGGAACCTTCTTTCAAGAAGGTTCTGACAAAAAATTCTTAGTTTTTAGCTTCTCAGCTCCAGACCCATCTTGAATTTGAGGTCGTTGAGGATCTTCTTGGACACCTTGTCGGCTTCCTCTACGGTCAGCGTTCTGTCAGCCGCGCGCAGGGTCACACGGAGGGAAACAGACTTCTTTCCATCTCCTACCTGTGCGCCGCGGTAGATGTCGAACAGGGTAACGTTCTCAACCAGTGCGCCACCAGCTTTTGCCATAACACCCTCAATAGCACCAACCTCCATCTCCTCGTCGCAAACGAAGGAGAAGTCACGGGTGGTTGCGGGGTACTTGGGAAGGGACTTGTACGCCTTCTTGGTGTTGGCAATGGCAAAGATACCGTCAAAATCAAGCTCTGCGATCATTACGGGAATGCTCATGCCGTAATTCTCAGCCATGAGAGGATGTGCCTGACCGAAGATACCGATTACATCGCCGTTCTCTGCCACGATCTGTGCGCATCTGCCGGGATGGTATGCGGCGCTTTCGCTGTAAGAACGATAGGTTGCCTTCACGCCGGCAAGCTTGAGAATATTCTCACAGATTCCCTTGAGCGCATAGAAATCAGTGTTGCCGTAAGCGCCAACGGTCATGACGTTCTTTTCCTCGGGAAGCTCGTTATTGGATTCCTTGGGAAGATAGATCTTTGCGATCTCGTAAAGAATGACTGCTTCGTTGTTAAAGTTGTTGTTTCTTGCCACAACCTCCATCATGGAAGGAAGAGCGGTGGTACGCATCACGCCGGTGTCCTCGCCCAAGGGGTTGGAGATCACCACCGAGCGGCGGAGGGGATCGTTCTCGCTCATACGAATCTTGTCATAATATTTGGGGCTGATGAAGGAGAAGGTGTGGATCTGGGACGCGCCCATGCCAACCATCGCCTTTTCCACATTCACCTCAAACAACTGCTTGGGCGTTCTGCCACCAAGGGTTGTTTGCGCGTTCATGGTAGAGGATTCGATCTTGTCGTATCCGTAAATACGGCAGACCTCCTCGGCAATATCGTTCATGCAGGCAAGGTCGGCGCGGAAGGAAGGAACATAGATCTTTCCGTCCTCTACGCGGCAGCCCAGGCCGATGAGGGTATTCAGCATATGCTCCTCGGGAATATTCATACCAAGGAACTCGTTGTATCTTGCGGGTGTGAAGGGGAGAACCACCTCTTCTGCCTTGGTGGGGTAAACGTCAATGATGCCGTCAACCACTTCACCTGCGCCCAGAAGCTCTACCAGCTCGCAAGCACGCTGAAGACCTGCCATGCAGTTCTCGGCATCCAGTCCCTTTTCAAAGCGAGCGGAGGACTCGGTACGCATACCGTTCTTCTTTGCGGTTACACGAACCGACGCGCCGTTGAAGCAAGCAGATTCGAAAACAACGGTTGCGGTATCCTCGGAGATCTCGGAGTTTGCGCCGCCCATAACGCCTGCCAGCGCACAAGCCTTTTTGCTGTCGGCAATCACCAGCATGGTCTCGTCAAGGGTGTGATCAATATCGTCCAAGGACTTGAACGCCTCACCGTTTCCTGCGCGGCGAACGTCAATGGAAGCGCCGTCCAGGCACTTATAGTCAAAGGCGTGCATGGGCTGACCGTACTCCAGCATGACGTAGTTGGTAATATCTACGATGTTGTTGATGGGACGAACGCCGGATGCGCGCAGACGCATTCTCATCCACAGGGGAGAGGGCGCGATCTTTACGTTTTTGACAACTCTTGCGGCATAACGATAGCAGAGATCGGGAGCCGAAATCTTAACGTTGAGGTAGTTTTCGATCTGATCGCCGTCTCCTGCCCCCTTTACCTCGGGAGCCTTGAGGGTCAGCTTTCTGTCAAAGGAAACCGCGGTTTCGCGTGCAAGACCGATTACGGAGAGACAGTCGGGGCGGTTGGAGGTGATCTCAAACTCTACCGAGGTGTCCTTCAGCATCAGAACGTCGCGAATGTCGTCGCCCAGGCGATCGGCGCAATCCTCGTCGAGAATCAGAATGCCGTTTTCTTCCTTGCCGGGGCATTCGTGGGGAGTCAGCTTGAGCTCGCCCATGGAGCAGAGCATACCGTTGGATTCAATTCCGCGGAGCTTGCCTGCCTTGATGACGATATCACCGGGCAGCTTTGCCACGGGAAGGGCTGCGGGAACCAGAGCGCCAACAAACACGTTCTGCGCGCCGGTTACGATCTGAATGTCATGTCCGTGCTTCTCGCCTGCATCCAGCTTGCAGATCCAAAGGTGATCCGAATCGGGATGCTTCTCCATGGCGGTGACCTTTGCCACAACCACGTTTTCAATGTCGTCGCCAAGCACCTCAAAGCCCTCTACCTTGGAGCCGGTGATGGTGAGGCGATCGCAATAGGTTTTATTATCGATATCGTCTACGTTGACGAAATCCGAAAGCCAATTTCTGGAAAGATTCATGTCAGTTACCTCCTATCAGAACTGTTCGAGGAAGCGCTCGTCGTTTTCATAGAACAAGCGGATGTCGTCGATGCCGTAACGGGTCATGGCGATACGCTCAAGTCCCAAACCAAAGGCAAATCCGGAGTATTCCTCGGGATCAATGCCGCAGTTGGAGAGCACGAAGGGATGTACCATGCCGGCACCGAGGATCTCGATCCAGCCTTCGCCCTTGCAAAGTCTGCAACCCTTGCCGCCGCATACGAAGCAAGAAACGTCAACCTCGGCAGAAGGCTCGGTAAAGGGGAAGTGGTGAGGACGGAAGCGGATGCGAGTGCTTTCTCCAAAGAGCTTCTTGGCAAAGATCTCAAGGGTACCCTTCAGATCTCCCATGGTGATGCCCTTATCTACCACAAGACCCTCTAACTGATGAAAGAGAGGGGAGTGGGTTGCATCAAGGGCGTCGGAGCGGTAAACGCGACCGGGGGAGATGATGCGGATGGGAGGCTTCTGATGCTCCATGGTACGCACCTGAACGGGGGAGGTCTGAGAACGAAGCAGTACGTTCTCGCCAATATAGAAGGTGTCCTGCGTATCGCGTGCAGGGTGGTTTTCGGGGATATTGAGGGCTTGGAAGTTATAGTAATCCAGCTCAACCTCGGGACCCTCCACAATGGAGAAGCCCATGCCGATAAAGATGTCCTCCAGCTCGCGCTGAACCTGGGTCAGAGGATGAATGTGTCCCACGGGAGTTGCCTTGGCGGGCATGGTAACGTCCAGCTTTTCTGCCTTGAGCTTTTCCTCCAGCTCTTTCGCCTGCTTCTTGGCAACCATTTCGCCAAGTGCAGCTTCAATGTCGGCACGAACCTCGTTTGCCAACTGTCCAACAACGGGGCGTTCCTCAGCGGTGAGGGCTCCCATGCCGCGCAGAACTGCGGTCAGCTCTCCTTTTTTACCGAGATATTTGATTTTGATTTGTTCCGGATTGGCGTCTGCGGCATTGATTTCAGCCAGTGCCTCTGTCCGGATACGGGCAAGCTTTTCTTTCATTTGAAAATCTTTTCCTTTCTTTTTTTTTTGATTTTTTTCGGGTTGGGCAATAAAAAAAGCCCGTCCCAATAACATCAGGACGAGGCACAAAACCCTCGCGGTACCACCCGAATTCCGAAGAAGATCCTCTTCGACACTCTTTGACCGATAACGGTGTCTGCCGGATCAAACTACACGCCAAACAGCTTTCCTTTGATCAGCTCCGAAGCGAAACGCCATCATACTCCGAATACACCGCTTACAGCCGAGGGCGGTGCTCTCTGAAATTCTTTCGGTAATCGGCAAACTTCATCCTTGCTTTTCTCTACATTTATATAGTATAACACATTCGTTTGGATTTTGCAAGGGCTTTTTGAAAAAATATCAAAGAAAAAAGGAACGGAGACGTGCGCTCCGTTCCTTTGACTTTTAGAAATTACTTTCTGGTTTCTTCTTCAACGTAGCCAAGCTTATCCCAATCCACGTTGGGGAAGTTCTCGAGTACGGGAATGTAATCGTGATACTTCTTAAGGTCGGTCTTACGGAAGTAAGCGGGAATGTAATAGGTAGCAGTTACGCTCTTGAGTTCTTTGCTGACCAGAACTGCATTCTGATGGAATACAACGGGGATCACGGGCATATCGTCCATGAGCATTTCCTCTGCCTTGTGGAGCAGGGTAGCCTTTTGCTTGGTCCAATCGGAAGACTTCTTGGAGGGGGTGATGCCATACTCGTCGTAAACTGCCTTGATTCTCTGGTAGAGATCGGCAAATTCCTCGGGAGTGTCGTACAGACCAAGGAATTCATAATCGTTCTCAGCGAGATTTGCGTAATAGGGAATGTAGTAGATCGCTTCCATCAAATCATTGTAAGCCTGGCTGTTGTAGCCGGTGGAGTGATTGTGGAGGTAATAATTGGAGGAGTCGGTCATGTCGAGCTGCATTCCGGAGAAGGGATTGGCAAAGCTGGAGAGAACAGACCAAGCGTCTGCGGAGTAAGCGTTGTAGTCGAACGCAACCACCTCGTATTTTCTTCTCTGAATGGATTCGATCAAAAGGTCATCACAAACGTCGGGCGTGATGGAGTTGGTTTCCTTGAGGTAGTCGTTGTTTTTGATTGCCTGAACCTTGTCAAGGGTTACGTTGAAGCCCAGATCGCTCCAAGCCTCTACTACCAGCTCGGCAATGGCAACGTTTACGTCATCGTAAGCGGCAACCTTTACGGAGAAGGAGTACTTAGCGGGATCAATGCCTTCGGCAGCCAAAATCTCCTCTGCCTTGCTTCTGCTTGCGGAGGTGGAGATCAGCTCACCGCCAACGGTACGGAAGTCCTTCTTGCTCTTCTTGCCAGCCTCAAACACTCCGGGAGGTACGAGACCGGTGGCAGCCTGCGTAAAGCCGATGGCATCGGCGATTGCGGCGCGGTCGATTGCCAGGGAGAGTGCTTCGCGAACTTCAGCGTTTGCAAACAGCTTGGTGCCGTCCTTGCCGTCGTCAATCAAAGCGTCCTCGTTCATATAGAGCGCAAAGGTGGAAAGTGCGTTGGAAACCTCTGCCTTATCCTTGACGTAGGAATCGTTGCGGAGGGAAAGGGGAATGTCACCAATGTAGAAGAGACGGTTGTTCTTGAATTCGTCCAGAAGTTCGGAATCGCTCTTGCTGCAGTCTACCAGAATACGGTAGTTGGTAACAGACTTATCAATTGCGTCACGCTCGGTATCGCGGTAGTAGTATACGTTTCTCTCAAGATAGAAGAAGTTTACGTCACCGATCAGGAAGTCACCGCTGCCGATGTCACCCTTGCCTCTGTTCTTGTCCTTCTTGCCGTCCTCGGTTACGCCGAGTGCATAGACAAAGTCCAGTGCGTAGTCATCGTAGTAGGTTTCCGCTTCTGACATTTTGTAGTTGATCTTACCGATCTTGTAAGGGCCGCTGGTTACCATGGTAGAAGGCTTCTTTGCCCAGTCTGCGTTCTTGGTAACGTAGTTCTCATAAAGAGGAGCGGTTGCAACACTGGTCAGGTTCAAAAGGAACTGATCGTAATCAATGGGACCCTCAAAGGAGATTCTTACCAGATTTACGGAAAGTGCCTCTACGCCAAGGTCGTCGATGGAAACGTCGCCTTCCTTAACGGCTCTTGCGTTCTTGATATCGTAAAGAAGGGAAGCTGCGGCAAAATCGTTGGTATGCTTTACCAAGCGCTTCCATGCGAATACCACGTCATCGGCGCTGATGAGAGTACCGTTACTCCAGCTGGTCTCGTTCAGGGTGATCTCCATGGTGTACTCGTTACGGTCGGGGTTTTCTTTAATGGTGTAGCTCTTTGCCAAGGATCCCTTGACCTTACCCTTTTCGTTCAAGGTGAACAGGGTATCAAACATCAGGCTTACCACGTTCAGCGCATCCTTGTTGTAGTATGCGTTGGCAGGGTCAAAGTCAAAAACGTCGTCGGTCAGGTACATTGTGATGTATGCGCCTACGTCGTCCTCATCCTTCTTAGAACAAGAAGCCAGGAAGGGAAGAAGCATGAGTGCGCACAGAAGCAGTGCAATGATCCGTTTCAACATGATACTGTAAATCCTCCTCATGAATGGAAAATCGATTTTTGGCGCAATGCGCCTTATGTACCCTTATATTATATACTATTTTCTATCGAATTTCAATAGATTCCAAAATCTTTTCATGTATATTTTGTTAATTTTCTTGGTACAGTAATGGTAAAAGTTAATGATTTTGTAACAAAGAGGTTTCAAATATGGATTTTTATACGAGAACAGACCTTGCCTGTGAGAGTATGACGGAAAACGCAGAAACAATCGACGGAACCGAATGGCACACCGAAAGCGCTGGCGATTTTCGGATCTCCGAGCTTCGGATCCTGCGGGAAGAGGCGGCGAAGCGCGTTGGAAAGCCGATGGGACGCTACGTGACCGTGGAGTGCGGAAGGATCCATTTTCTGGGAGATACGGACAAGGCTTTGCTGATCCGATTGCTTTCGGAACGCTTGATCGAAATGGCGGAGCGACTGACGGGGCAGCGGGTGGATTCCAATTTTCAGGTTTTTGTTGCGGGGCTTGGAAACGCGGAGATGACGGCGGATGCCATCGGTCCCAAAACGGTGGGATATCTGACCGCCACGCGGCATCTCTGTGCGCATGAGAGCGCGCTGTATCATTCTCTTGGATGTTCCTCGCTGTCCCTTTTGGCGCCGGGGGTTCTGGGGCAGACCGGGATCGAGGTGCTGGAGCTTTTACGGGGCGTGGTAGACTGTGTCAAGCCCGATCTGATCTTAGCGGTGGACGCCCTTGCCGCCCGCAGCTGTGACCGACTTGCCTCCACGCTGCAGCTCTCGGACACCGGGATCTCTCCCGGATCCGGCGTGGGAAATCATCGGGCGCCCATCACACGTGAGACGGTTGGGGTTCCCGTGATTGCCATGGGCGTCCCAACGGTGGTCAATTCGGCAACGCTGGTTTACGATGCTCTTGCGCAGGCGGGAATTATGGAGCTTGAGGAGCCCTTGAAAAGGGTGTTGGAAAACGGAAAAAGCTTTTTTGTTTCGCCCAAGGATAGCGACGTGATCACCGAGGAGGTGTCAAGATTGCTTTCCGGTGTCATTCGTGAGGCGTTTACGGGGATCTGAGGTTGGTCTAATTTTTCCCGTCTCTGCATAGGATGAAGCAACACGATCTTTATGAAAGGAAAAAAAGATGGAAAACAAAGAGCTTCAAAATCGCTTGCCCGCCTCGGAGGATGCGCCTTCAATATCAATCTTGCCGCCTTCCCACAGTCATTTTCGCTTTTTTGCCGTCTTTCTGATCTGCAGTGCATTGCTGATCGCCGTGTTTGCCGTTTCTGCGGTGCTGGTCAAGGGAGGCGTTTTCGGTAAGCAGGATTTTCGGTTTCCCTTTTTCAAGGATGACGCAGGGGAAGCATCTGACGGACCGTCCTTGCAAAACGGCGGATCGCACGCGTCGGAGCCCGACCGAGCAGACCCGATTCCGGAGGGAGCGACGCCGATCATCACCAAGGATCTTTCCTATACGGAGCTTGGAGTGGGATATCTTCACAACGAAACGCCCTATTCTCCCAACGTGGCGGCATTGCTGAAGAAAGAGCTTTTTTCGTTTTCCTCCGGCGATGCACCGCAGGTGCTGATTTTGCACACCCACACAAGCGAGAGCTATTTGGAAGAGGGAACCGCCTACTTCAACGGCGCGCCGGGCGATCTGACTTATTCGCGGGAGGAAACGCAAAACGTATTGGCGGTTGGAAAGGAGCTTGCCGATACGCTGAATGAAAAAGGCATCACCGCCATTCATTGCACGGTGATGCACGATGCGCCTACCCTCAGCGGCTCCTATGAAAGATCCGCCCAAACGGTGCGACAGTATTTGGAGCAATATCCCACCCTTACCTGTGTGATCGATCTGCACAGGGATGCCGTAATGACCTCGGGAGGCGAGTACGTCAGAACGGAGTCCTCGGATCCTTCCACGGCACAGATCATGGCGGTAGTGGGGAGTGACTGCAACGGAACGGCTCATCCGAATTGGGAAGAGAATCTCGCCCTTGCGTTGCAGCTGCGAGAAACGCTCAATCAAAAAATATCCAACGTATGCCGCCCGGTCTCTTTGCGGAACGCATCCTATAATCAGGAGCTGGCTCCTCATTTTTTACTGCTGGAGATCGGTAGCGGCGGTAACACGGTGGAGGAGGCAAAAAGCGCCGCGCGATTGGTAGGGGAAGCTCTTGCCGATATGCTTTATCCGCGGTGACGGGGTCTGATACAAAGATACTCCACGGACACCAGGACAGCGCCGATCAGAAGTGCCGAACCCATGCCGAGCGAGCCTGCCTCGACCGCTCCGATCACACCGATCAGACCAATGAGAGAGAGGGCAACAAGAGCAACCTTTACGTAACGAAAAGCACTGCTTTCCAAAATGGAACGCAGAAGCAGACAGAGCATTTCAAGGATTTGATGGAGTCCGTTTTTACATTCCGAGGTTTCGGTGAAAAATCCCTCGTAAATTCTGCTATTGGAATTAAACATATCGTTTTTATCAAAATATTTGTTCATAGCAACCTCCGAAAATTCCGTTTTTGGAAATCTTACGTGCATATTATAGCACGGCAAAATCGATTTGTCAATAGGTTTTTTCCAAAAAAAGAAAAATATTTTTCAAAAACCCCTTTACAAATTGAAAAAATGTGATATAATAGTGTCATAAACGGAAAAACGGGGGTGCAAATGGAAACCTACATTGATCGTATCAAACTGCTGAAGGCGCAAAAAAAGATCACCAATGACCAGCTGGCTGCCATGACGGGAATCCCCTTGGGAACGCTGAGCAAGCTGCTTGCGGGCATGAATGATTCGCCAAAGCTTTCCAATATTATAGCCATCTGCGGAGCGTTGGATTGCTCGGTGGAATACATCGTCAGCGGCACGCCCGAGAACACCAACAATTATACGCTCAACGCCCGTGAGATCCGCTTGGTGGAGGAATACCGCAAGCTGGACGATTGGGGAAAGGATCTGGTTGAGACCGTGGTGTCCAAGGCGGTGGCGCGCTCCGCTGATCTTTTGGAGGAGGCTCCCGTCAAGCCCGAAAAAACGGCGCGTATTCTGCCCGCTATTTCCACCGGGAACCGCTATGCCGAGGAGCAGCGTGTTCGCACGGGAAAGCGCCCCATCAAGCTGTACCGTCTTCCTGTATCCGCCGGTGTTGGCGAGTATCTGGAGGAGGATACGGTGGAGTCCATCAATATTCCCAACAACGATAAGACCGCGGAGGCGGATTACGCTTTGCGCATCAGCGGTAACAGTATGGAGCCCAAGTATCACAGCGGCGACGTTTTGCTGGTGCAGAACGCCGAGAGCGTGGAGATGGGAGAGTTGGGCATCTTCCTGTTGGACGGTTGCGGCTTCTTCAAGGTGTACGGAGGGGATACGCTGATCTCCCTCAATCCCGAGTACGGTCCTATTTTGCTCAAGGAATTTGCAAACGTGCAGTGTAAGGGTCGCGTGGTTGGAAAATTAAAAAGAAAATAAAAAATAAAAAACAAAAAATAAAAAATAAAAAATAAAATACAAATCAAAGGCTGTTACATGGATTTGTCAACAGCCTTTTGATGCGGACAACAGGAGATGCTTATGCATACGGGACACAGAGGAAGAGTGAGAGAAAAATACGTTGAGAGCGGATTTGACAGCTTTAAGGATCATGAAATTTTGGAATCGGCGCTCTTTCCAGCCATCAAACGAGGAAATACCAATGGGATCGCCCACACGCTGATCGATGAATTCGGATCGATCAAGGCGGTCTTTGAGGCGGATTATGATATGCTATTGCGTGTTCCGGGCGTTGGGGCTTGCTCGGCATATGCCATCAAGGTGATGCTGGAGGCGTTCAAGCGCTATGAGCGATGCACCCGTGAGACCGCGCCCAGATATACGCGCCTCAGTCAGATCGGAATGTATTTCTACAATAGGTATATTGGAGTTACCAAGGAGCAGCTTTACGTAATGCTCTTTAATAATCGTATGAATCTGTTGGATTGCGTGCAGGTATCCGAGGGAAGTGTGACCAGCACGGGGATTCCGCTCAATAAGATCAACGATCTGATCGTGCAAAAGAAGGCGGCTGCCGTGGTTTTGGCGCATAACCATCCCGACGGCTTGGCGGTTCCTTCTCCCAACGATATGGAGGTCACCGACACGGTTCGTCAGCATTTGGAGGCCATTGACGTGACGCTCGTGGAGCATCTGATCATTGCCGATAACCGATTTTATCCCATCTTGAAGCACCGTTACGGGATGTATCGCACCTCTCCCGTGAATAATCGGGTGGAATGCGGCTTTTACGAGCTGTTCTATGACGTGGATGATAAGGAGTTTTCCTTCCCACCCGTCTTTGGAGAGCCGGAGAAGCAATAAACGAACGAGGCTGTCTCATTAAAGTGATATTGCACAAAAAGCCTCCCTTGTGCAAAGGGAGGTGGATCGCGAAGCGAGACGGAGGGATTGTAAAAGCAACGTTTTATCGCCAAACAACCCCTCACTCACCTTCGGTGCCAGCTCCTAATTTGCGTAGCAAATTTGTACACAAGGGGTGCCTGCGATAAAGCAGGTTTTACCTACCGCAAACACAAAAGGAGTACGAGCAATTTTGTTCGTACTCCTTTTTGTTACTATCGGGCGGTAATAAGCCTCCCTTGTGTAAAGGGAGGTGGCACGGATTGCCGTGACGGAGGGATTGTAAAAACAAAATATCATCGTAAAACAATCCCTCAGCCGCCTTCGGCGTCAGCTC
>SVSL01000066.1 GCA_015064315.1 Oscillospiraceae bacterium | reverse complement strand
TACGAACTCGTAGCCGATAACCTCGTTGTTCTCATCCAGAGCCATGCGAGTGCAGTAGCCCTCGGTCATCTCCAGGTAACGAACGCCCTTTTCCTTGGTGCCGTACATGGTACCAACCATGGATCTCTCACCCTTGCCAAGGTCTTCCATACCTGCGCCGATAACCAAGCCTCCCTCGGAGAAGGCAGACTGGCTACGACCGTAAACGATCTGCAGGAACAGCTCTCTCATTGCGGTGTTGATGGCATCGCAAACCAGGTCGGTGTTCAGAGCCTCGAGGATGGTCTTGCCGGGAAGGATCTCTGCTGCCATAGCGGCGGAGTGGGTCATACCGGAGCATCCGATGGTCTCAACCAGAGCTTCCTCAATGATACCGTTCTTAACGTTCAGAGAAAGCTTGCAGGCGCCCTGCTGGGGTGCACACCAGCCCACACCGTGGGTGTATGCGGAAATATCGGTGATCTGTTTTGCCTGGATCCACTTGCCTTCCTCGGGCAGGGGAGCAGGACCGTGGTCGCAACCCTTTTTTACAACGCACTGGTTCATAACCTCAGTGCTCATTGCGTAAGGGCATTCACTTACGTTGCTCATGTTTTTATCTCCTTTTGTTTTTTGAATAACGATTTTTATAGCATGCTCTCAAGAAGGGGAGCGATTGCGTCAAAATACAGCTTTCCAATGAACTTGGCGCCGTTTTCGTTGGGATGAACGCCGTCACCGGAATAGAACTGAGGCTCGGGCTGGGTTTTCAGCGCCTCTGCAAAAAGCTCATCGAGGGGGATGTAAACGTCGGCAAACTCGTCGGCGAGCTTACGGACAATACCGATCAAGCGATCTACCTCGGGTCTCCACGATTCCTTTTCCTCATTGTCGAGGAGGAAGGGAGCCACCATGACGATCTTGGCATTGGTCTGCGCCTTGAGGCGCGTCAGAATGGTGCGGTAGTTCAATGCGATCTGCTCGTCGGTGGTCTCGACCTTTCCGGAGCCGTGTCGGTGCCAAATGTCGTTGATGCCGATGAGGATCGAAATGACGTCGGGCTCAAATGCGATGGCGTCGGGATAAAGACGGTCAAAGAGCTGACCGGTACGGTTTCCGCTGATGCCCTGATTGATGAACTCAATGTCAGCAGAGGGGAAAGCCTCCTTGATCAACGCAGTGGCGTACTTGGGATATCCGTTCCCCATGTCGTGATAGTTGCGCTTGTCTCTTTTGGCATCGGTAATGCTGTCGCCTTGAAATAAGAACCTCATTCCTTACGTATTCTCCTTTTTTTGAAAGAATCAGAGAATAACCTCACCGTAAACGGTGCCGAATGCGCCTGCAGCGTTGCACTCATCGGTATCGATGTGCATAGCCAAAGCAAAGTTGGGATTTACGCGGCAAACAACGTCGTCAAAGATCAGGGTACGACCGGAGTCGATCTTTACCTTAACAACCTGCTTGTCCTCAACGCCGAATACCTTTGCATCTTCGGGAGTCATATGGATGTGTCTCTTTGCAATGATCACGCCCTCGGAGATCTCAACCTCGCCTGCGGGGCCTACCATCTTCAGACCGGGAGTGCCTGCAACGTCACCGCTCTCACGAACGGGAACACCTGCGATACCCAGCGCGCGAGCGTCGGAGTAGGAGAGCTCTACCTGATTTGCGGGACGAACGGGTCCGAGAACGCTGACTGCCAGATTACCCTTGGGACCAACCAGAGTGATCTTTTCGTTACCGGTAGCGAACTGACCGGGCTGGCTCAGCATCTTTTTTACGGTGAGCTCTGCGCCCTTACCGTAAAGAGTTTCCACTGCCTCAGCGGTCAAGTGGATGTGTCTTGCGGAGGTTTCAACCAAGACTTTGTTTTCCATAGCATTGAACCTTTCTTTGTATATCATAAATTTTTTGCTCAAAAGCGTGGGGAATCCGATTTTCCCCATTCCTAATTATTATATCATGTTTTTTATCGGTTGTCAAGCATAATCCTGCCAAAAAATTAACATACTGAGGATATATGTTTGTTGGTTTTTGTTCCCCTTTTGGGGGATTGGAATCGAATACTGTTTGGAAAAGAGGAAAAAGGATGTCGGAGCAGGAGAAAAAGCATTGGAACGAGGGGAAAAGAAGCGCGGAGGAAGCAAGAGGACTTCTCCTTGAGAATATTGCCGAGGGGGGAGGCGTTTTTGCGGAAGGTCGCAGAGAGGGCTTTCATTGCATTCCCATCATCGGGCAGATCGAGGGGCATTATCTGTTGCCCGAGGGGCAGAAGGCGACCAAATACGAGCAGATCATCCCACTGTTGGTATCTCTTGAGGAGGATGAGGCGGTGGACGGTGTTCTGATCATTCTCAACACCATGGGAGGCGACGTGGAGGCGGGGCTTGCTCTTGCGGAGATGATCGCCTCCATGACCAAGCCCACGGTGTCCTTGGTGTTGGGAGGCGGGCATTCCATCGGTGTGCCACTGGCAACCGCCGCCAAGCATTCCTTGATCGTTCCCAGTGCCACCATGACCGTTCATCCCGTGCGTATCAGCGGTATGGTGGTGGGCGTGCCCCAGTCCTTTCGCTATATGAGTGAGATGCAGAAGCGGATCGTGAATTTTATCTGTCGGCATTCAAAGGCTACCCCCGAAGCCGTGACTGAGCTGATGATGCGTCCCGATCAGATCGCCACCGATTGCGGATCGATCCTTGAGGGCGCCGAGGCGGTGGAATGCGGTATCATCGACGAGGTGGGAGGCTTGGATCGCGCGCTTGAGGTCCTTCGGGAAATGTCGGCTTCGACTTGCAAAAAAGATCCCAAGAATAAGAATAAAAACAATTCTTATTCTAAAAAATGAGAGAAGAGGAAGAAAAAACGCGGTTTTTTTCGAAAAAAGAGAAGGACGCCTATTGAATCTTACGATATAATATGATATAATATTATGTTGTTGTGTGCCTTTTATATCAAATCGCTCACAAAGTATTAAAGAGCAGAACCGTATCGCGGTATTCGGCGTCCGCTGCCAAGGGGCTTTTTCCCGGATTCCAAGACTTGGGATCGGCGCAGGCGTGCACGCTGCGGATCCGGAACGGTAAGGAGGATTTTTTCTTGAAACAAACCATGAAGCTGCGCTCCGGCGCAATCATTCCCCAGATCACTCCCGACGAGGCAAATCGCAAGAGCTATCTCACGCGAAACGTATTGAACATGATGCATCTGATGCCGTCGGGAGACCCCGTTGCCTACGACCAAAACGCCGATGGCAGCATTACATATTTCTTTGATCCTGCCCGTGTGGTAGAGGCAGACCCCGCGCTTTGGTACGCTCCCGAGAAGAGCACCGAGACCATGACGCTGGAGAACGGTGCCGAGATCGTTCGCATGAGCACCAAGCGCGCGGCATCCTGCGGCTACTACACCAAGGAGCGCCTCTCGCAAATGAATTACGACGTGATTGAGGAGCCTGTGGCGTATACGCTCCGCAACGACAAGAGCACCATTTACTTTTACGACAAAAAAACGGCGATCCGCCGCCCCCTGATGTGCGTGGAGTGCGGAAAGGACGTTCGTTACCGCCGCAAGCTTTGCAAGGCGTGCTTTGAAGCCGATCTTGCACTTCGCCGCGCCGAGGGAGACGAGCACCGTGCCGCCTACTACGGCATGGAGCGCAAAAAGGTTCTCTTCTTCGACCTGGAGCTGACCGGTGTTTACAATCACGACGAGATCCTCTCGGTTTCCATTGTGGACGGAACGGGAGAGATCATTATGGATACCTTGATTCGCCCCATTCACAAAAAGAAGTGGAAGCGCACCGAGAAGATCCATGGCATCACCCCCGAGATGGTGGCGGACGCTCCCACCCTTGAGGAAGTGACGCCCCGTATTAAGGAGCTGTTTGACAATGCCGAGAATATCATCGCCTACGGCATTTCCACCGATTACAGTCATATCAAATACATTTACGATACCGAGGCGGAGAGAGAAGCGCTCCACAAAAAGGCGAGATGTGCCGCCAACGAGTTCGTACGCTTTCAGACCGAGCATTATCCCGACCTGACCCACGCGTCGCTCAGTGACGCCATGGAGAGACTGGAGATCTCCTGGGAGGGCGTGGCGCACACCTCTATTGCCGACACCATCGGCTGTGCCAAGGTATGGGAAAAGCTGTTCCCCAACTATTACTGTGACTGAGGAGGGAAGGGCATGAAGGAAATTTTACTGTGTAAATACGGCGAGATCGTTCTCAAGGGCGCAAACCGCCGTTACTTTGAGGACAGTCTTTGCAAAACGCTCCGCTTCCGCGCCAAGCACTACGGCAATTTCAAAATCGACCGCAGTCAGAGCACGCTGGTGATTGAGCCCTTGGACGAATTTGCCGATATCGACGGAATGTTCGAGACGGCATCCAAGGTCTTCGGTATCGTTGGCATCAGCCGTTGCGCCGTGTGCGAAAAGGACATGGGCGCCATCGAACAAACGATCAAGGAGTACATTCCTCCTTTTCTGGAGGGCAAAAAGAGCTTCAAGGTGGAGGCAAAGCGATCGGACAAGCGCTTCCCCTTGGATTCCATGCAGATCTGCGCGCAGGCGGGCGGATACGTGCTGGAGAGTGTTAAGGGCATTCGCGTAGACGTACATAACCCCGAGGTGGTGGTGCACGTGGAGATCCGCGAGTTTGCCGCATATATCCATGCGGGACAGTTCAAGGGCGCGGGCGGTATGCCCGTAGGCACCAACGGCAAGGCTTTGCTTCTGCTTTCGGGCGGCATCGATTCCCCCGTGGCAGGCTACATGATCGCCAAGAGAGGCGTGATGCTGGAGGCGGTTCACTTTGAATCCTTCCCCTACACCAGCGAGCTGGCGCGGGAAAAGGTGTTTCAGCTGGCGCGAGAGGTTGCCCAGTATGCGGGCTCCTTCAACGTACACGTTGTTTCTTTGACTCATATTCAAGAGGAATTGGTCAAGGCATGCGAGGAGGATTATTTCACTCTTCTGCTCCGCCGTTACATGATGGCGATTGCCGACCGATTGGCGCACAAGCTGGGATGCGGAGGACTCATCACGGGCGAGAGCTTGGGTCAGGTGGCATCGCAGACCATTCAAGCCATTGGCGTAACCGATCCTTTGGCGACGCTTCCCGTTTTCCGTCCCTGCATTGGCATGGACAAGGAGGAGATCGTGCAGGTGGCACGCAAGATCGGAACCTTCCAGACCTCGATCCAGCCCTACGAGGATTGCTGTACCGTGTTTACTCCCAAGCATCCCCGTACGCGCCCCGAGCTTGCCAAGGTGCTTGAGCAGGAACAAAAATTGGATTTTGAAGCGCTGGTGCAGGAAGCACTGGACGGCGCTTACACCGTGCGCATTCGCGCTGAATTTTAAAACAACGGGAGGATACGGACATGGAACAAAAGTATTATCACATGACCATTGCGGGCTGTGAGCGAGATCTGCCCCTTTGTCCCTTGAACGAGGACCTGATGATCGCGGGCTTTGTCATCTTTGGAGACCCCGAATTGACCACTGCTTGCGCAGAAGAGCTTCTGGAGCGGGTTCCCGCATACGATTACATGATCACTGCCGAATCCAAGGGGATTCCGCTGGTACACGAAATGGCACGCCTTGCGGGAAATCAAAAGTATTTTCTGGCAAGAAAAGCCCCCAAGCTTTACATGACCGGCGTGGTGGACGTGACGGTAAAATCCATTACCACCGCCAAGGAGCAACGCCTCTATCTGGATACCGCCGATGCCGCAATCATGAAGGGCAAAAGGATCCTTTTGGTGGACGACGTGGTCTCCTTGGGAGATTCCATGAGAGCCCTTGAGCATCTTGTTTTGACCGCGGGCGGTGAGATCGCCGGCAGAGCCACCATTCTGGCAGAGGGCGACGCCGCAAATCGCGACGATCTCATCTATCTTGAAAAATTACCCCTGTTTGACAAAAACGGAAAGGAGCTATAAAAATGGCTGAATTATTGACTGCAAAAGACAAGCGTACCCACTATTGCGGTACCGTAAGAGAAAGTGATATTGGAAACGAAGTGTGCGTAATGGGTTGGGTGCAAAGACAGAGAGACCTTGGCGCCCTCATCTTCATCGACCTGCGCGACCGCACGGGTATCGTTCAGCTCGCCTTTGACAGCGAGACCGACAAGGAGATCTTCGACAAGGCGTTCGGTATTCGCGCCGAGTACGTTCTTGCCGTTCACGGCGTGGTACGCTCCCGCGGAGAGGGCGCAACCAATCCCAACCTGCCCACGGGTATGGTGGAGATCTTTGTAAAGGAGCTCAAGATCCTTTCCGCCGCTCAGACCCCTCCCTTTGAGGTGTCCGATGCCAAGAAGGTCAAGGACGAGATCGCCCTCAAGTACCGCTATCTCGACCTGCGCCGTCCCTCTCTCCAGCGCAACATTATGATGCGCCATCAGATCGCCAAGGTTGCCCGCGAGTATTATTACGAAAACGGCTTCCTTGAGATCGAGACCCCTATGATGATCAAATCTACCCCCGAGGGCGCGCGTGACTATCTGGTTCCCAGCCGTATCCACAAGGGCAGCTTTTACGCCCTTCCTCAGTCACCTCAGATCTACAAGCAGCTGCTCATGCTGTCGGGCTACGACCGCTACATCCAGCTTGCCCGTTGCTTCCGTGACGAGGACCTGCGCGCCGACCGTCAGCCCGAATTTACCCAGATCGACCTGGAAATGTCCTTCGCGACTCAAGAGGATATCATGGCAATGAACGAGGGCTTTATCAAGCGCGTGTTCAAGGAAGTGCTGGGCGTGGAGATCGAAATCCCTCTGCCTCGCATCACCTTTGCCGACGCCATGAACCGTTACGGCTCGGACAAGCCCGATACCCGCTTTGGTATGGAGATCCGGGATCTTTCCGATACCGTTAAGAATTGCGCATTCAGCGTATTCACCTCCGCCATTGAGAACGGTGGCTCGGTTCGTTGCATCGTGGCTAAGAACGCCGCCGCGACCCTGACCCGTAAGGAGATCGACAAGCTGACCGAGCACGCAAGAGGAATTGGCGCTAAGGGTCTTGCTTATATTCGTTGGGTAGATGATGCGCCCAACTGCTCCTTTGCAAAGTTCCTCTCTCCCGAGGAGCTGGATGCCATTCTCGCCGCAGGCGGCATGGAGAAGGGCGACGTGATGCTCATCGTTGCCGATAAGAACAAGGTGGTTCTGCCTGTTCTGGGAGCCCTGCGCTCTCTCCTTGGCAAGAAGCTGGAGCTGATCCCCGAGGGCAAGTTCAACTTCCTGTGGGTGGTAGAGTTCCCCTTCTTCGAGTGGAATGAAGAAACCGGAAACTGGGATGCAATGCACCATCCCTTTACCATGCCTCTGCCCGAGTGCCTGAACTCTTTGGAGAGCGATCCCGGCTCGGTTCGCGCGCAGTGCTACGATATGGTGCTCAACGGTATTGAGCTGCTTTCGGGCTCCATCCGTATCACCGACTGGCAGCTGCAGGAGCGTATGTTCCGCGCTCTGGGACTTTCTGCCGAGGACATCGACCGCAAGTTCGGATTCCTGGTGGATGCCTATAAGTACGGCGCACCTCCTCACGGCGGTAGCGGTATGGGACTTGACCGTCTTGCCATGGTCATGACCGAAGCCGACTCTCTGCGAGACGTGGTTGCATTCCCCAAGGTACAGAACGCCAGCGAGCTCATGTCTCAGTGTCCCGCTCCCGTTTCTACTGCCGATCTGGACGTGCTGGGCATTGCCGTGATCGAGGAAGAGAAGAGCGAAGATTGATTTTTGCAGAAACTTTTTTGTCAGAACCTTCTTGAAAGAAGGTTCCGACACCTCCAAGAACTTTTAACGCATTTGTTTGTGCGGTAAGGATATGCGGCGCGGCTGTCTATATGAACAAAGCCTGCTCCGCAAAGTTGATTGAGAGAAATTTATTTTATAGAAAATCCATTCTTTTTGTAAGTTTTTTGAGGATGGGGTGCGGGGAAGGGACTTTTTTTCAAAAAAGTCCCTTCTCCGCGAAAAAATAATCATAAAGAGGTACTTATGCCTGAATTGTTATCCCCTGCGGGGAATTTTGAAAAGCTGCGGGCGGCGATTTTGTACGGAGCCGACGCGGTCTATTGCGCGGGTCAGATGTTCGGTATGCGAAGCGCGGCGGCAAACTTTACGGTGGAGGAGCTGTATGAGGCGACAAAATTCGTTCACGCCCACGGAAAAAAGCTCTATCTCACCGTCAATACCATGCCCCACGTCAACGAATACCCTCTGCTTCGCAAGTTTTTGAACGATATCAAGGATGCCGGCATTGACGCCATGATCGTTGCCGATATGGGCGTGCTTGCCACGATACGCGAGATCATTCCCAATATGGAAATTCATATTTCCACGCAGACCAGCATCGTCAGCCCCGCCTCTGCCAAGGCGTATGCGGCGTTGGGCGCAAAGAGACTGGTTCTGGCAAGAGAACTGACCATGGAGGAGATCAAGGCGATCCGCGCCGAGCTTGACGACGACATCGAGCTGGAAGCCTTCATTCACGGCTCCATGTGTGTGTCGTATAGCGGAAGATGCCTGCTTGCCAATGCCTTCAACGGGCGTGACGGCAACCGCGGCACCTGCTCTCAGCCCTGTCGCTGGAACTACGCTCTGGTGGAGGAAAAGCGTCCCGATATGCCTTTTCCCATCGAGCAGCAGGAGGGCGTGGGAACCTTTATCATGTCCTCCAAGGATATGTGCATGATCGAGCATATTCCCGAATTGATGGAGAGCGGCATCGCATCCTTCAAAATTGAAGGACGTATGAAGAGCGCCTACTACACCGCCGTGGTGACAAACGCCTATCGCATGGCGATGGATGCTTACCAAAAAGATCCCACGTCCTATCAGTTTGATCCCGCGTGGCTGGAGGAGCTGGAGAGCGTTTCCCACCGCGAGTACGGCACGGGCTTCTATTTTGACGATCCCATGCAGAATCCCCAGCTGGTCAGCGAGTGCGGATATCTGCGCGAAAAGGCATATTTTTCTACCGCAATCGAATATAATGGGGAAGAAGCCGAGGCGATTATGGCGCAGGGCGTTCCCATGGAGAACGAGGAGGGAAGACTCTACCGCTTTATCCAGCGCAACAAGGTCAGCGCAGGAGAGGGCGCGGAGGTGATCTCTCCCGGCAAGATCGGCGTTGGATTTGACGTGGAGGAGCTTTACGCACCTACGGGGGAGCGTTTGGAGTCCACTCCTCATCCTTCCATGATCTACTGGTGCCGCGTTCCCTTTGAGATCCGCGAGGGCGACATTATGCGTGCCGCTTCGGGAAAGGGCTTGGAGAAACGCGCCAAGGATCGGTTGAAGGGAGACTGCTGATATGATTTTGATCGAATGCCTCAAGGCGATCCTGTACGGGATCCTGGAGGGAATTACCGAATGGTTGCCCATCAGTTCCACGGGGCATTTGATCTTACTGGAGGATCTTCTTCCGTTTGCCTTTTCCGAGAACCGAGATTTTCTTGCGGAATTCTCCGAAATGTTTCGGGTGGTGATCCAGCTTGGCGCCATCCTTGCGGTGGTGATCCTCTATTTCAGGCGGCTCTGTCCCTTTGGAAAACGCAAGGACGTATGCGAAAAAAAGCGTACGCGGTCTCTTTGGGGCAGAATTTTCGTTGCCTGCTTTCCTGCCGCGCTTGCAGGGCTTCTTCTTGATACGCTGTTGGAAAAATACAGCGGCAAGGACGTTGACGGCTGGCTTTATCACACCGCGGTGGTTGCCGCAATGCTCATCCTTTACGGCGTCGCCTTTCTGTTGATCGAGCGAAAAAAGAAGGATACCCTGCCGCGCGTCAACGCGGTGGAGGAGATATCCCCAAGGACTGCTTTTTGGATCGGATGCTTTCAGGCACTCTCCATCGTTCCCGGAACGTCTCGCTCGGGGGCTACCGTTCTGGGGGCGATGCTATTGGGGCTTTCGCGCACCGCGGGGGCGGAATTTTCCTTTTTTATGGCAATTCCCGTTATGGTCGGTGCGGGCGGTATCAAAACGCTCGGATTTTTTGAGTGGGCGTGGAAGGAAGACTTTGTTGTGCCGCCTTCGGCGTGGCTTATTCTGGCGATCGGCTTTTTCGTTTCCTTTCTGGTCTCGGTGATCGCCATTCGTTTTTTGATGGATTTTGTAAGAAAGCACAGCTTTGCGCCCTTTGGCGTCTATCGCATTTGTCTGGGCGTGTTGGTTTTGATGGTCGGATTTTTAAGGAACGGGGTCGTTGATTATGGATGAACGCTTGAAAATTCCCTATCCCGTGATCGTGGAGGGAAAATACGATAAGCTGAGGCTGGAGTCGGTGATGGAGGGGCAAATTCTGACCACCGACGGCTTTGGTCTGTTCAACAAAAAGGAAAAGACCATGCTCTTCCGCGCACTTGCCAAAAGCACCCCCGTGATTGTGTTAACCGACAGTGACGGCGCGGGGAAGCTGATCCGCTCCCACATCAGCGGCATGATCCCCAAGGAGCGGTTGATTCACTTGTACACGCCTCGCATTGAGGGGAAGGAAAAGCGCAAGGAGGCGCCCTCTGCCGAAGGAACGCTGGGCGTGGAGGGAATGGAGCGGGAGCTGCTTCGCAAATTGCTCCTGCCTTACGCCAACACCGAAGCCGTGGAGAGGCGCATGGAGGAAAATCCGCTTTCCAAGACCGATTTTTTCGTAGACGGTCTGACGGGGGGAGAAAACAGCCGCGAAAAACGCAACGCTTTGGCAAAAAAGCTGGGGCTTCCCCCCGATATGACGCCAAACGCGCTTCTTGCCGCCCTTCGTTTGCTCTGCTCCTACGAGGCGTATTGCAAGCTGGTTGGAAGAGAATAAATGAAAAAAAGCTCGATGCTTTCAAACGGCGGAGTTGATCCACTGTCTGAGAGCATCGGGCTTTTCGTTGCTTGCGGGAGATGCTTTTTATGCTTCAAAGGCGGCGGAAAGCACCACCTTGGCGGCGTTGGGAATGGCGACGGGAAGCGTTGCGGAAAGGGGAAGCTGACCGTCCTTTTCGGTTTCCTCAAAGCACCAATGTCCTCCGCCTCCCAAAATCTTATCATCTGCGCTCAGAAGCTGGTAATGAACGGCGGCAGATATGCGGGTGTGTGGAAGCTCGGACGTCAGGATGCCTGTCAGCGTCATTTGCTCCTCGCTCTTTTTGGTACATACCGATAGGAGGCGCAAACGGGGCAGAGGCTTTTGCAGCGTGCGATAGGAGGAGGCCTTTGCGGTTGCCAAAGCGTGGCGACTGCCGCGCCGCGGATCTGCTTGGCTACGCCGTAGTGGTAAACGCAGGCGGGAGCGATTGAGGGGATGCGATCCTTGATCACGGTGATCACCCTTCCGTTTTTGTCCTTGAGGGTGATATCGATATCTACGCCCAAAGCGGTCTGACAGGGATCGGGATTTTCCAGATCCACACCGAGAGAGAGGGAATACCCGTTCTTGCTTTTCTTGCCTGCGGTGCCGCCCATGGAGCGTACCGCAATGGGAAGCGGGGCCTTGGCGGCGGGCTTTATCAGATCGTCCAGCATTTTGCGGAAGGACTCGTAATAGCCCCACGTATAGGTTTTTTCGGGATTTTGATCCTCCATATAGGCAAATTCCATCAGGGTTACGGTAAAACGACGCAGATATCCCAGCACTGTCTCCACCTCGTTGCAGTCAATGCCCAGGGAGAGTGCCAGAGACCAATAGGAATTGTCAAACAGGGCAAATTGATTGCCGTACTTTTGGGTGTAGGTGCTCCATTCCGCGGAATCCCGATGCGCAAAGGCGCGCAAAAGATGCTCCCACCGATCCTTTCCGAGAAAGGAGACAAAGATCTGCCTGCCAAAGGCTTCTGCACGCTCCATGCTCCAGTCCTGCAAAAGGGCTTCGGAGAGCAGGGCGTAGGCAAGCAGCTCACGCATATTCAATTCGGGCAGAAGGGTACAGAGGTCGAGCTTTCTTTCGGAATGAATGATGCACGGCGTTAAAAGAAAATCAACGGTATCGCGGATGACCTCCCCCGGGTGCTTTCCCGTGGCGGCTTGAAAATCGTTGTTCATGGAAGCTCCTTTTCAGAGATAAGATGGGCTTTTGTAAAGGCTTCTTTTCTATTATAACGCAAAACAGAGCGTTTGGCAAGACGTTTTCTTGTAAAAAGTGTGAAAAAATAAAAAGGAGTCCGTTTTTTTATCAAAAAACTGTTGACAAAATGCAACTTTTGTATTATAATAATTTCGTTTTACAGGTGCTAAGCATGAGAAATTCGGTGAAAAAGCACACTGCTGTGAATTTTTTGACAAGCAATCCTGCAAAGCACCAAGCCAAATTGAGAAAGAAGGTTTTTAACTATGAAAAACGAGTACTTGAAGAAAGTCATTGAAGACGTGATCAAGCGCAATCCCGGCGAGACCGAGTTCCACCAGACCGTAACCGAGGTTCTGGAATCCCTTGAGCCCGTTGTGGAAAAGAGCCCCGAGTTTATCGAAAAGGGCGTTATTGATATGATGGTAGAGCCTGAGCGTATCATCAAGTTCCGCGTTCCGTG
>SVSL01000065.1 GCA_015064315.1 Oscillospiraceae bacterium | reverse complement strand
GTTGATTTGATGAATAATTTGATTGTAGGGGCGATTCATGAATCGCCCCTCCGTACGGATTCGATATTGTTTTAAACGGGCGACCAATGGTCGCCCCTACGGTCAACGATGGATGTAACCGTGAATTTTGTGGCTACGCTCTTTCGTTCGATTTCCATCAAACCTTGTAGGGGGCGACGTCCTCGACGCCCCGGAAACGAAAGAATTTTTAATTTGCAACCGGCTATGATTGGTAGTCACACGCAAAGCAAACGCTTTTTCTTCTTGGACCGTCGAGGACGCCGGTCCCTACACCGATAAATTGAATTTTTCGGTTTGTCGTTTTATTCTGTAAATACAGGTATTTGTTGAAAAAACATTGAAAATGCTTTGAATAAGGGGCTTTCTTAATGAGACAGCCTCGGAACCGAAGGGGATTGAGAGGGTGTTTTGCGGTAAAAGGTTGCTTTTACAATCCCTCCGTCTTGCTTCGCAAGCCGCCTCCCTTTACACAAGGGAGGCTTTTTTTGCGGTTTGACTTTTATGAGATATCCTTTTTTACGGTTTCCTTTATCTCTCCAACAATGCCTTTGCTAAAATTTCTTCTTTTCTGTCGAGGAGATCGGAGGTGGAGAGGGCGGCTTCCAGCGTTTCCTTGCCAAGGCGGTCAACGGTGGCGCCAAGGCGTTCCTTTACAAAGCCGTTTTCCTTGTACCAAAGGATCACCTTTTCAATGATCGAGGGGATTTCCTCGGGGGCATAGACGCCCTCTAAAAGGGTTCCCATGCGCTGGGTTTTTCCCCAAGTGCCGCCTACGAACACGCGACAGACCGATGCGGCTTCCTTGGGAACTGCTCCAAAGGGACATTTGCCCACGCAAACGCCGCAATGGGTGCATTTTTCGGCATCGACCACGGCTTTTCCGTCCACCATGGAAACCGCCTTGGAGGGGCATCCCGCGGCAACGGCGCAGGTCTTGCAGCCGCGGCAGAGGTCGGCATCAAAGGAGAAGGCACGGCATCCCTCAATGCCCACGTCGTTCAGGCTGGGCTTCATGCAGCTGTTGGGGCATCCGCCCACGCCGATCTTGAATTTATGGGGCAGCTTTACGTCGCGCATTCCAACGTAAAATTGTTCGTGGATGGCTCTTGCCATGGCTCTGGTGTCGATGTTTCCAAACACGCAGGTCGTGCCCTTGCAGGCGGTGATGGGGCGGATCTTGGCACCCGTGCCGCCAAAATAGAGTCCGCGCTCTGCCATAAAGGCCTCGGCATCGGGGATCTTTTCAAAGGGGATCCCCACGATCTCGGCAGAAAGTCTTGAGGTAAAGACCACCTCACCCGAACCGAATTTTTCGGCACATTCGGCAATGGCGCGAAGGGTCAGGGGGGAATACTCTCCCGCGATCGCTACCAGTCTGCCCGAGAAGCAGTCGGTGCCTCGGTTCTGCAAAAATCCTCTTCCTTTTACGCTCATGATCTGTTCCTTGGTAAGGCTCATTGTTTTTCTCCTTTTCATTGACATAATCCCTTGGATGTGATATAATGATGATACTATTATAGCACATTCCCTCCCGAATGTCAAGAGAGGGAAGACGATTGAGGAATTCATGAACAACAAGAACATCAAATTACTTTTTTGCGTGCTTTTTGCGCTTTTGATCACGGTAGGCGGAGCCTCCTGCAAGCTTCCCCAAAAGGAAGCCGTGGAAGCCGTCACCTTTACCGATGCCCTGGGGCGCGAGGTGAACGCCCCCAAAAATCCAAAACGCGTGGCGGCTCTTTTGGGAAGCTTTGCCGACGTGTGGCTTCTTTCGGGAGGCGAGCTGGTTGCCGCCGCGGAGGATGCTTGGGGGGACTTTGGACTGGAGCTGGAGAATGCCGTGAATCTTGGCGGCGCTCATTCGCCCAATTTAGAGTTGCTTCTGTCTGCCAATCCCGATTTTGTCATTGCCAGCGCGTCTACGGCATCTCATTTGGAGATGTGCGAGACGCTGGAAGCCATGGGGATTGCCGTGGCGTATTTTGACGTGGATGATTTTGAAGATTATCTTTCCATGCTGGAGATCTGTACCGATCTGACGGGGCGCAAGGATCTTTATGAGAAAAACGGACTTGCCATCAAGGAGCAGATCGAAGCGATTAAGGCAACCTATGAGAATGCTTCGATTCCCGATGCGGAGAGACGCATTCTTCTGCTTCGCGCCTCCTCGGGCTTTGTCAAGGTCAAGGGAAGCAGCGGTACTGTTCTGGGAGAGATGCTTGCCGACATGGGATGTATCAATATTGCCGATCATGACGCAAGCCTTTTGGAGAACCTGAGCGTGGAGGCGGTGATCCGCGAGGAGCCCTATCATGTGTTTGTGGTTACGATGGGAAACGATTCGGATGCGGCAAAAGCATCCTTTGAAGCACTGCTCAAGGAAAACCCCGCATGGGGAGAGCTGAAGGCGATCCGAGAGGGACGCGTCCATTGGATGGACAAGCGTCTGTTCAATCTCAAGCCCAATTCCCGTTGGGCAGAGTCTTACGAGGTTCTTTATGAAACGCTTATCACGCACTAAAAAAAGAATACTTTTGCTGTATTGTATCGCCGCGGTGCTGATGCTTGGCGCAACGCTGTCAGGCTTGCTTCTTGGAAGCGTGCGGCTTTCCCCAAAAGAGCTTTTTGACGCGGCTTTTGGCGGTGGGCGTGAGAACTCGGCGGCACGGATCTTTTGGTACGTTCGTTTTCCCAGAGTTGCCGCCGCCCTGTTGTGCGGAGGCGCGTTGGCGCTTTCGGGCGCGGTGATCCAAGGCGTGCTTGCCAATCGCTTGGCGTCTCCAAGCATCGTCGGTGTCAATTCGGGAGCGGGACTTGCCGTTACGCTCTGCGCGGCGTTTGGCGTTCTTGGCGGATGGAGGCTTTCGGCGTGTGCCTTTCTCGGCGCGTTTCTTGCCGTTCTGATCATCAGCCTTGGAGCCCAAAAATGGGGGGCTTCGCGAGGAACCGTGATCCTTATGGGTGTGGCGCTGAACGCCTTGTTTGGCGCAATTTCGGATAGCGTTACCGTCTTTTTTCCCGACCTTGCCATTCTGAGAAACGATTTTAAGATCGGTGATTTTTCAGCCGTTACTTACCCGAAGCTGATTCCCGCCGCCGCGGTGATCCTTGTGGCATCGCTTTTGCTCTTGCTTCTCTCGGGGAAGCTTGACGTGCTGACGTTGGGCGAGGAGCAGGCGAGGAGTCTTGGAATGAATACGGGCGTGATGCGTGTGATCTTTCTGATCTTGTCGGCGCTTCTTGCGGGAGCGGCGGTAAGCGTTGCGGGGCTTCTTTCCTTTGTGGGACTGCTGGTGCCTCATGCGGTGCGTCGCACGGCAGGCGGAAATTCCCATCTGCTTCCCCTGAGCCTGTTATTTGGCGCAGGCTTTGTGGCACTTTGCGATGCGCTTTCAAGATTTCTCTTCGCGCCGTATGAGATTCCCGTGGGAATTCTCATGGCGTTCCTCGGCGCACCCTTCTTCCTCTTTATTTTAATCAAGGGAAAGGGAGGTGAGAAGCTCCATGATTGATCTCCAAAAAATATCGGTTGCCTATGGAAGAAATTTTGTGTTGCAGGATCTCTCGGTCGCCTTTGAACGCGGACGCGTGACAAGCATCGTTGGACGCAACGGATGCGGAAAGAGCACGCTGGTAAAGACGATGGCGGGAATTTTATCTCCCGCAGAAGGCGTGATCAAGCTCGACGGCGTATCTATCGAAGCTCTTGGCAGAAACAAACGTGCTCAAAGGATCGCTTATCTTGCTCAAGCGCGAAGTGAGCCCGATCTGACGGTGGGAGAGCTGGTGCTCCACGGAAGATACCCTTATCTTTCTCCTCTTGGGCGTTACACCCAAACCGACCGGGAGATTGCCAATGCCGCCATGGCGGAGATGGGCATAGAAGCGCTTGCGGAGCGACCGCTGTCCTCCCTTTCGGGCGGTATGCGTCAAAAGGCGTATATTGCCATGGCACTGGCACAGGATACCGACTATATCCTTTTAGACGAGCCTGCCACCTACTTGGATATTTCCAATCAGCTGGAGCTGATGCAGATTCTGCGCAGGCTTGCCGACAAAGGGAAGGGCATTGTCACCGTGACCCACGATCTGCCCATGGCGTTTGGATTTTCGGATGCGATTGCAGTCCTTGATAAAGGGGAAATCGCTCTTTGCGATACACCGGAGGCGGTGAGCGGATCGAAGCTTTTAGAGTCGGTCTTTGGGGTGTCCTTGACACTGCTTGCCCCAAGCGGTCAATACGGATATCATTTCTGATTTTTCTAAAAATTTTCGATTGACAAAATCGACGGAATGTGATACAATACTACGGGATGAAAAAAGAAGAAGGTTTTTTTGATTTATGGATATTACAAAATTGATTGGCAACGTGGCGGTGCTCTTTGTGATGATGATCCCCGGTATCATTCTCAAGAAGGGCAAAATGGCAAGCGACACCTTTGGCAAGGGGCTTTCCAATTTGGTGCTTTACATCGCCCAGCCCGTATTGATCGTTTGCGCTTATCTGGATTGTACCCTCAGCTTTTCGGATATCTGGAGGAACGTGTTAGCCGTTTTTGTATTCTCGGTGATTGCCCACTGCATCTTTGCGGCGGTAGCGGTTCTCAGCTTTCGGAAGACTCCCTTGGCGAGACAGCGTATGCTCCGCTTCGCCACGATTTTCGGCAATGCCGCTTTTATGGGGATTCCCTTGATTCAAGCGGTGTGCGGTGCTGAGGCGGCAATTTATGCTTCAATTTACAATATTACCTTTAATCTCTTCCTTTGGACCGTTGGTGTGTATCTTTGCACCCGTGTCAGCGAAACCGACCACGATGGCGACGGTGACTCGGACTTGGTGGACGAGTTCCTCGGACTTCACAAGACCGCAAAAAAGGAGATCTCGATCACCAAGGTGCTGTTCCATCCCGTAACGCTGGCATCGGTGATTGGTGTGATCTGTCTGCTGCTCAAATTCAATCGCCATGCCTACAATCTTGGCATTGCATGGGATTGCCTGAATATGATCAGAGGACTTGTAGCGCCCCTTTCCATGGTGGTCATCGGTCTGCGCTTTGCGGATATCAAGTGGGGTGGACTTTTCAAGGATCTTCCCATGTATTGGTTTTTGGCGCTTCGCCACATCCTGCTCCCCGTAGCGGTTCTGGCAACCATTAAGGGAGCGGTGTATGCTGGAATCCCGATCTCCATGATGGCGCAGGAGGTACTGGTGATCATGGCGGCAACCCCCGCGGCATCCAGTGCCACCATGTTTGCCGAAAAATACAACTGTGACGCGGCGTACGTCAGCCGCCTTGTGGTGGTCTCTACCGTATTGTGTATTGCCACCATGCCGCTTCTCCTGGCATTGTGTCACGCGATTTAAAAAACGAAAAAGCATCGCCTCCCCGAAAGCATCAAGGAGGCGGTGTTTTTTGCTTTTTTTTGAAAATCTATTTACAAAATTCGATTTTTGTGGTATACTGATTAGGCTACACAAACTGAATAATGCGAATTGCGGTATTTTTTTCTCGAGGGATAATAATACCCTTTTTCTGCTATGCTATTTTTAGAATTTGGTAAAAGCATAGGTTCCACGAAATGGCGATAGCAGAGAACTGCAATTCTGTTTCAGTTTGTGTAGCGACAATCGGGACCTGTGTTTTTCGGTGCGCAGAGCCTTTGGTTGTGCGCACTTTTTATTTTTAGGAGGATACATACTGTGAATGCTGCAGCCCTTTTGAGCGCAATGATTGGCGCAATTATCGGAGGTGTCATTGTTGGCGCAATTCCCGCGATCTGCGGAGCTGTCAAACAAAAAATCGGATTGGCGATCGGCGGCTTTTTTGCCTGCCTTGGCGCATCGATTATTTTGGGATTGATCCTTTCCATTCCCACCTGTGCCCTTTTCCTGTTCCTCATTTTTAAAGCTCCCAAAAAGAAGAATGAGGAAATCGATTTCCCGTCCATTAATAATTTTTAACAACGCACAAAAAGGAACCGCCCCACACCGAAACGGTTCCTTTTGTGTTGTCTTTTGTTCAGATAAACCGATCAAACCAGAGCTTCAGCTCCTGCTTCATGGCGTTGTTGGCTTTGTGTCCAATGCCCTCCAAAAGGTGAAGCTCAACGTAAGAGCCCGAGCGGCGCACCGAATTGACGTATTCCCGGGAGATCATGGGATCTATGGTCTTGTCCTCGGTTCCATGCCAGATCTTGATGGGGCAGGGAGGGATCACCACACGCTCGCCCTCTCCGGTGAGGAAGGAGCGGGTTTTGTGAGGATTGAAGCCGGCGGTGTTTTCTTCGCACCACGAGTCCTCTGTTGGAAAACGGAAGTATTTTGCTATGCGGAGGCGCGGATTCCCTGCCTCCGATAAGGGCTCTGTCTTATTCCAGCTTCCGGTGCAATAATGATCTCCAACCGTAAAGCCGTCCATATTCAGGCGCGGGTAGAAGAGTCCGACGGCAAGAGTAATGGAGGGGAAGGTGGTTGCAAAGTTCATGGCAGTCTGTCCCCCCATGGAGCCGCCCCACACCAGCACGCGCTTGGAAAGATTGAAATGCTTGATGGCATAGCGGTACGCCTTATACAGGGCAAAGACGTGCTCGGGGCAACCCATGGTGCGTCCGTGAAGAGCCGAGCCGTTGACGTCCAATACGGCGTAACCGTCATCCATACAGGCGGAGGCGTACTTCAAGCCGCCAACCTTTTCAAGCTCTGCGGAAACGCGACCTCCCGAGCCGTGCGCCGCCAAAATCAGAGGTGTTTCGTCACCGTTCTCGGTATAGGTCTTGGGAAGATAGAGGACGCATTCGCAGGCCTCGGGAATCTCCCGATCCAAGATCTCGTTGGCGGTGGATCCGCTGATCTCGCGGTAGTTGTTAAAGGTAATCTCAAAGAAAATAAATTCCCGTTCCACGCCGTCCGCCGTAACGATTGTCTTCTTTTGCATGGCGTCCTCCTTGTTTGATTTTTGTTTAAATAAAGCGGTCAAACCAGAGTCTGAGCTCGTCGTACATGACTTGATTGGTGTGATGGTCGATGCCCTCCATGAGGTGGAACTCAATGTAAGAGCCCGAGCGGCGCACCGAATTGACAAACTCGGTGACCAGAACGGGATCCACCGTGGGGTCAGCCGTGCCCTGCCAGATTTTAATGGGGCAGGGAGGGATCACAACACGCTCGCCGTTCGCGTTGATGAAGGAGCGGGTTTTGTAGGGGTTGAAGCCCAGGGTGTTCTCTTCGCACCACTCGTCGGAGGGGAAGCGGTAGACCTCTCTCAGGCGGTCGTGGGTGCTGGGGCTACCGTCCTTCTTGGGCTTGTTCTTATCCCAAGTGCCAATGCAGTAGTGGTCACCGATCTGCACGCCGTCCATGTTGAGGCGAGGATAGAACACGCCAATGGCAAGGGCGATGCTGGGGAAGGTGTTGGCAAAATTCATTGCCACGTGTCCGCCCATGGAGCCGCCGGTGATCAGAACCTTGTCACAAAGATTGAAATGCTTGATGGCATAGCGGTACGCCTTAAACGCCGCAAAAATATGCTCGGGGCAGCCCTGGCTCAAACCGGTGGGAACGTTGCCGTCCACGTCCAGCACGGCATATCCCGCATCCATACAGGACCTTGCGTGCTTGAGTCCGCCAATCTTTCCAAGCTCGGCGGATACGCGTCCGCCTGCTCCGTGGAACGCCATGATCAGAGGCGTGGGATCTCCGTCCTCGGTATAGGTGTCGGGAAGATAGAGAGCACATTCGCAATTTGTGGGCTCATAGCGGTCCAGTACCTCATTGGCAATCGAGTTGCCAACCACGCGGTAATTGTTGAATTCTACGTTGAAGAAAATAATTTCTCTTTCGGTTCCGTCTTTTGATACGATGTTTTGTTTTTTCATGATTTTTCTCCGTTTTTATTTTGAAAAAAGGGAATCCGCAGCAGATGCTTGGGATTCCCTTTGTGTTTGTCAATTAAGCCTTAGCAGCCTTTACCATCTTTTCGGTATCCTTGGCGATCATCAGCTCTTCATCGGTGGGAACAACCAGAACCTTTACCTTAGAGCCTTCTGCGGTCAGATCGATCACAGTGCCTCTGGGAGCGGTGCGGTTGAGCTCAGCGTTGAACTTGATGCCGAGGATGTCCATATCCGAGAGAATGAGCTCGCGGAGCTGATTGTCGTTTTCACCCATGCCTGCGGTGAGAACCAGAACGTCCAGACCGTTCATTTCTACGGCGTAGCTGCCAATGAGGTGCTTTGCGTAGTGGGAAACCAGCTGCATGGAGAGCTCTGCGCGGTGGTTGCCATTGCCTGCGGCAGACCAGATCTCACGGGCGTCACTGGAAACACCGGAAACACCCAGAATACCGGACTTCTTGTTCAGAATCGAGTCAACCTCGTCAATGGTCAGATTCTCCTGCTTCATAATGAAGGGGATGATGCCGGGATCAATGGGGCCGCAACGGGTGCCCATGGGCAGACCGCCCTGGGGAGTGAAGCCCAAAGAGGTATCAACGGCAACGCCGTTCTTGATAGCAGATACGGAAGATCCGGAGCCCAGATGGCAGGTAACCATCTTCAGCTCCTCCAGGGGCTTGCCAACGATCTTGGCTGCCTCGGCAGAAACGTAGCGGTGGGAGGTTCCGTGGAAGCCGTAGCGGCGAACGCCGTACTTTTCGGTCCATTCGTAGGGAATGGCATAAACGTAGGATTCCTCAGGCATATTTGCAAAGAAGGTGGTATCGTAAACACCAACGTGAGGAACGTTCGGCATAGCCTTCATGCAGGCGCGCAGACCCTTGAGGGATGCGGGACCGTGGAGAGGATTGAGGGGAACGATAGACTCTACGTAAGAGATGATATCTTCATTAAAGATAGTGGACTCGTTGTACTTGCCGCCGTGAACAAAGCGGTGACCTACCGCGTCGATCTCGGTAACGTCAGCGATTACGCCCAGCTCCTTGTCGGTCAGGGTCTTGAGCACCAGATCGATTGCAGCGTTGTGGTCGGGCATGGGAGTCTCCAGCTCGTACTTGTCAGCACCCGGACGCTTGTGGGTGATGGATGCGTTTGCACCTACGGCACCGATCTTTTCGCAAATACCCTTTGCGAGAACGTCGCCCGAGGTCATGTCAAACAGCTGATACTTGAGCGAAGAGCTGCCTGCGTTGATAACCAGAATTTTCATGTAGTCAACCTCCTGATACGTCCCTGCGATTGCGCAAGGAACGATATAATTTATTACCCCTATATTATAAATGATAATTGCTTGGATTGCAAGAGAAAAAAGGAAAAAAATTCGCATTTTTCTCCTTTTTTACGTTTTTTATTCGGTTTTGGGCAACAGATCGCAGAGCGCGTCGCTCAGGGTTACGAATTCGGCAATGTCAAGGCGCTCGCCTCGGATGTTGGGATCGTGACCGCAGGATGCGATGGCTTGGGTGATCTGCTCCTTGGAAAGCTCGCCAAAGCCTGCCGAGAGAGCGTTGGAAAGGGTCTTGCGACGCTGTCCGAACGCCGCCTTGATGGTACGGAAGAGAACCGCCTCATTCCTCGGGACGTAGGGCTTTTGCTTATGGAGTCTGATGCGAATGACGGTGGAATCCACCTTGGGGGCGGGGAGAAATTTGCCTGCGGGAACCTTAAAGAGCTTTTCTGCCTCTCCGTAGTAGGCAAGCACGGCGGTAATGGCGCCGTAGTCCTTACTTCCCGCCTTGGCGCAGAGTCGGTCTGCAACCTCGGCTTGAATCATGATGGTGATGTAATCAAAGGGGAGTCCGCACTCCAGAAGCTTCATAAGAATGGGGGTGGTGATGTAGTAGGGAAGGTTGGCGCAAACCGAGACGCTTCCTTTTTCAAAATAGGGGGCAAGGAGCGCCTCCAGATTCGTTTCCATCACGTCCTCATTGATGACCTTGACGTTATCAAACTCTCCCAAGGTGTAGGAAAGAACGGGAATCAGACCTCTGTCGATCTCCAGCGCCACCACCTCGCGGCGGCAGGAGGCAAGCTCGTAGGTCAGGGTGCCGATGCCGGGACCGATCTCCAGGATTGTGCTGTCCTCATCCTCACAGCACTCCCAAGCGATATTCTGAACCACCGAGCGGTCAATGAGGAAGTTCTGTCCAAACTCCTTGCGGAAGGAGATGTTGAATGCCTCCATAATATTTCGCACGGTTTTAACGTCGCATAAATTCATAGATAGACTCCTTTGTGTTGCTTTTTCGGGAAATCACATGGAATATTTTATCATATATTTCCGAAAAAATCAAGGAATTGTAAAAAAGAAATTTGGTTTTTGCAAAAAACTCTTGACAAAATCACTTTTATCGGTTATAATAGATGCGTTCTGAAAAAATCATACGCTGGTGTAGCACAGTCGGTAGTGCAGCTGATTCGTAATCAGCAGGTCGTGTGTTCGAGTCACATCACCAGCTCCAAAAAAGCACTTGCGTGAGCAAGTGCTTTTTTTATCCAAAGTAGCGGACCCTTATCGGCTACGAGTCATCCTGAGCGGAGAAAAATATCCCGGGGGACTGTTTTCGTAGTCGACATCGCCCGAAGGGCTGGCAACGCCGCAGGCGTTAGGATCTTCTAACGACTTTTGCGATCCCTTTTTTCTAAGGATGTAAGTTTACGGTGGAAAGCTATTGGAATCCCTTCGTAGATCCCATCGTCGCTCCGCTCCTCGGTTTTGCTCCTGCGTCGCAAAACTTCGACTTCAAAACGCTTTGCGTTTTTTCGCTCAGGATGACACGAAGGGGAGCGCTTCGTTCTGCTCCGAATGACACGCTTTTTTGCAAAAAACAGCTTTCTTTTTTAAAATCAAGCAGCTCCGGATTCTACTTGACAAGCGGCTTGGATCGGTGTATAATGATGATATCAATTTTATGAAGGAGCTTTTTGGGGATATGAACAAACCAAAAAAGAAAATGATAGGAATATGCGCGGCATTGTTCCTTGGTGTGGTTGTTGCGTGGTTCATCTATGCGCTTCTTCACCCATTGCCCCGTGAATATTATATTTTTCAGGATATTGATGAATGTGAAAATTTGATCCCTTCAGATCAAGCCGACGCGCATATTGACCGATACGATACCCCCGATCAGGACAAGAGCTTAAAGGGACTCCCCTATGATCGCTTTTTTGGCATGTCGTTTGAATCGAGTTCGTTGGAATATGAGATCTTTGCTTATGAGTTTGAAGACGCGGACTCCGCATTGAAATATTTTGTGAATGTAACCGGAAAGAACTATGAGGAAAGGTTGCCGCTGGATGAAGAGGATGAAAATATTCTTCTTTCAGCCTCCAGCGGAATGCTTCAATATCAGGTTGTCGTTGTTTGTCGTAACAGAGCCTATCTGTTGACGGCTCCCAATCGGTATGCGGACGAAATCAACGAATTGTTGGGAAATACATTCTCGCAAGAGATATCATAACGCCGCAGGGGTGTGTAGCGGTGGCAGATAATGACTTTTTGGAAAGGATGGAACTTTATGAAGCGCGAATGGTATGAATACGCCGCGTCCTATCAAAAGAGAATACAGCGCTTGCAGGGAAAATCATTGGTTCCCGCGGCGGTCGCGGCAAATGTTTTGATAGGGATCTTTCTGCTCCCCGTTTTCTTCACCAAGCTATGGCTGGGACTTTTGTTGATCGGCATGTATATTCCTTTGATTGTCATGGCTTGCCGCGAGAAGGATTTTTACGCCAAGCAGGTGTTGTTTCTCGGAACGGTGTTGCTTTATTTCTCCGTGGAATTGATCTATGCGGCGCATTTGGGGTACTCCTTCAGACTTTTTTGGATTGTTTTCATCCCACTCTGCTTGATCCTTTATGAGATCGCGGTATTGGTAAAGGCAAGGTGCGGTCGATACGGCGCGGAAAATCGAAAGAATAAGGTTTTGAGAGGGATCACCTATGCGGGCGCGTCGTTGAGCGTTTTTGCGGGGCGTTTCTTAGCACGTGAGTTTGGGGGAGATCTCTGGCTCGGATGGCTACTGTCTCTCCTTTGTCTGCTGATACTGGTGTATGCGGTGAGTTTTTTGCAACGCTACGTGCTGTACAAGTTATTTTCAAAAAACAATCGGATTCCCGATGACGGGAATTGAAAAACAGAGCAAGCGAAAAGTCAAATGGCTTTTTCACTTGCTCTGTTGTTCCTTTTACGATACAATATCAATCCTCGCGAGGTCTGTCCCCAAAGGTCTTGTTGTAAAGATCAAGGGTCTCTTGAATGATCTCCTCGGCTTTTGCTCTGCCAAAGAGAGACTTGACGTCGGTCTGCTTGTTCTCCAGCTGCTTGTAGACCGTGAAGAAGTGCAGGATTTCGTCAAAGATGTGGGGCGGCAGCTCGTCGATGGAGGTGATGCCGAAATAGGTGGGATCCGAGAAGGGAACGGCAATGATCTTGTCGTCCATCTTGCCGTCGTCCAGCATGCGCATCACGCCGATGGGATAAACGCGGATCAGGGTCAGAGGGTAAACCGGCTCGGAGCAAAGGACCAGAACGTCCAAGGGGTCCCCGTCATCGGCATAGGTGCGGGGAATAAAG
>SVSL01000064.1 GCA_015064315.1 Oscillospiraceae bacterium | reverse complement strand
TTATGGCTATTGTTTGTAGCCGGAGAAAAAAAACAAAATTTTTTACTTCTTGGACCGTCGGGGACGCCGGTCCCTACACCGATAAATTGGATTTTTCGGTTTGTCGTTTTATTCTGTAAATACAGGTATTTGTTGAAAAAACATTGAAAATGCTTTGAATAAGGGGCTTTCTTAATGAGACAGCCTCTGGCACCGAAGGTGACTGAGGGGTTGTTTGGCGATAAAACGTTGCTTTTACAATCCCTCCGTCTCGCTTTGCGATCCACCTCCCGATTTGCGAAGCAAATGTGTGCACTAAGGGAGGCTTTTTTGTGCAACATACTTGAATGAGACAGTCTCTTTTTTATGTTTTTAGAGGATCAACCCTCGTTCAGCGCCGCACCGATGACCGTTCCGAACTGGGCGTTTTCGGGGATGAGGAAGGAAACGCCAAAGCTTGCGGAAAGTCCGTGGAAGGCTTCTACAATAGGCTCAATGGTGGTCAGGTTGCCAATGAGAACGATCTCCTTAAGACCGTAGGAGCGTGCCGCAAAGATGGCGAGCATGCCAATGGTTTCGGCAACCATGTTGGTAATGCCCAGCGCCAGATCGGCAGGCGTTGCCATATCCGAAACCTTACCAAAATTGGAGGCGGTGAGATTTTCGTTGATGCCGTGATAGGTATGATTTTGAGAAATATCCTTAATGCGAAGATCCACGTTTTCAAGATTGCCCTCGGAGGCGAGCTGCTCAATGTGCTCAATGGTATCCACGCCAACCAGCCTGCGGCAAAGTCCAACCAGCGTTCCGCCGCCTACTCCCGTACCGCCCAGATATTCAAAGCTGTGCTTATCTCCTACTTTTTTTGCATGGATGATCGCCGTTCCCGTGCCCATGCTGACTACAATGGCTTCCTCAAGGCCCGAAAGATACAAGCCACCCATACCGCTGCTGGAAAATTCGGGCACCGGCTGGCACTTGAGTCCGTAAATGTTTTGCTTGATCACCGCGGAGCCGGCTCCCGTCATCATGATCTTGTCAATGTCATTCAGGGAAAGTCCGTTCTCTGTGGTAAACTTTCCAAGCGCACCGTAGATCGAGGTCAAAGGATCGGTGGCGCGTACAAACTGGGGAGCGATTAGCTCCTTTTTTCCTTTTTCGTTCTTGTGAAAGCCGACGATTTTGGTGGTGGTTCCGCCAACGTCGATTCCGATTACTGTCTGCATCATGTACTTCATTCCTCAAAAATAGAATTAAAATAAAATATTTACAGAAATATTATAGCATAACCTTGCAAAAAAATCAAGAAGGTGCTATAATATATTAGGTGTTTTTTTATAAAAACCACACGTTTTTTTGAAAAGGAGCTTGCAAAATGGCGCAGGAACGCAAAATCGAAGAGATTTTTGACAAGAAACTTTACATTTTTGACATGGACGGCACGATTTATCTCGGAGGAATCGTTTTTGATTATGCCATTCGCTTTATTGACCGACTCCGCGAAAGTGGAAAAAAGGTACTGTTTTTTACCAACAATGCCTCCCATACCACCGACTTCTACTTTGAGAGATTGCAAAAAAGAGGATTTTCTCCCCGTGAGGGCGAGATCATGACCTCGGGAGACGTAACCATCACCTTCCTTCAGCGTCACCGTGCGGGAAAAAAGGTTTACCTGATCGGTACCGACGAGCTGGTGGAGAATTTCCGCAGGAGCGGAATTGATCTTGTTGACGAGAGCGCCGAAGCCTGTGATATCGTGGTGAGCAGCTTTGATACCACCCTGACCTATGAAAAGCTCAACGCCGCCTGCCGCCTCATTCGCGGAGGTGCTGAGTATCTTTCTACCCACCCCGATTATAACTGTCCTACCGAGACGGGATTTTTGCCCGACAGCGGCGCCATTGCGGCGTTTATCACCGCATCCACGGGCGCAGCCCCCACTTATTTCGGCAAGCCCTACCGTGAAACGCTGGACATGATCGAGGAGGCAACCGGATTTAAGAGAGATGAAATGTGCATCTTCGGTGACCGTCTTTATACCGACATCGCGCTGGGCAAAAAGCACGGCGTTTGCTCGATTCTTGTGCTTTCCGGTGAGACCACCCGAGAGGATCTGGAAAAAGCCTCCCCCGAGGAGAGAGCCGATTTCGTATTCCCCTCACTTGCAGAGGTGGATGCCGCCATGTTCGGCGCTTCATGAAAAAGCTCTTCAAAGTGAATCATTTTTATTAGATCCCAAACGCGAATTTTCGCGTTTGATCCTCCCGTTGGTCGGATTTCGACTGCGCCCCCGTGTCATCCTGAGCGAAGTCGAACTTTCGTGCTTGCACGAAAGCGCGAGGCGGATGCCGAAGCGGGATCTCGGGGGCTCCGCTCAGGATGACACACGCAACGAAATACAGTGATGCAAAAATGAATTTGGAAAGGTTATTTGCGTGAGCGCATCGGCGCGGATGCAAATTGGTGATAAAAAATGGCATTTGACGCAGGTATGCTGGCGTGCACTTTGGCGGAGATCCGAGAAAAAGCGCTGGGGGCAAGGATCGAAAAGGTCTTTCAGCCCGAGCGAGACGAGATTGTTTTGCAAATGCGAAGCCTTGAAGGGGGCAAACGCCTCCTGATCAACGCAGGCTCCAACAATCCGCGTATCGGCTTTACTGCCGAGCAAAAGGAAAACCCGATGACGCCTCCCATGCTTTGTATGCTTCTGAGAAAGCATCTGCAGGGTGCAAAGCTGTCCGACGTTCGTCAGGCAGGCTTTGAGCGCGTGGCGTATCTTGAATTTGAGACCCGTGACGAAATGGGATTTTCCTGCAAGAAATATCTTGTTGCCGAGATCATGGGCAAATACAGCAATCTGATCTTTATCAACGAGTCCATGAAGGTGATCAGCGTTCTGCACCCCGTAGATTTTTCTACCTCCGCACTCCGTCAGCTTTTGCCGGGAATGACTTACGAGCTTCCCCCCAAGCAGGATAAACGCGATCCCTTGACGGTGGAGCAAGAGGAATTTTTAAAGATGCTCTCCGAGGCAGGGGAGAAGGCGTGTGACAAATGGCTGGTGGCGTCCTTTTTGGGAATTTCTCCCGCCGTTGCCCGCGAGATCACCTTCCGTGCCACCGGCAAGATCGATCTTCCCGCTTGTGCTTGCGATCCCAAAGGACTTTCGGAATCCTTCTTTTCCATGATGGATTCCATCAAGCGTTCTGATTTTTCTCCTTGCATGATTTTGCGTGAGGGAACGCCTGTGGAATACGCTTTCTGCGAGCTTTCTCAGTATGGTTCTTCCTTTGTAACCGAAAAATTCGAGAGCGCGGGCGCGTGTCTGGATGCCTTTTTCCACACCAGAGACCGGGAGATCCGCATCAAGCAGAGAGCCTCTGACGTGTTGCGTATTCTGACCAACGCCGACAACCGCATCCGCAAGAAGCTGGAGCTTCAGAGATCTGAGCTGAAGGATTGCGAAAAGGGCGAGGAATACAAAAAATGGGGTGACCTCATCACCGCCAATCTCTATCAGCTTTCTCGCGGCATGACGAGAGCAGAGCTGATAGACTATGAGGATTACCGCGAGGACGGAAGCTTTGGCAGTGTGGAGGTTGCCATGGACGGCAGACTGTCGCCTACGGCAAACGCCCAGGTTTATTATAAGAAATACAACAAATCCAAAACGGCACGCGTTGAGCTGACGCGGCAGATCGCCTTGGGTGAGGAGGAGCTTCGTTACATTGACACGGTGTTCGACGCCCTGACCCATGCCGAGACGGCAAACGATCTGACCGAGATCCGAGACGAGCTTTACCGCTCGGGATATGCTTCACGCATGAAGAATTATTCGCTTTCCAAAAAGCTTCCCACTCCCACCGTGGCGCAGTTTGAGACCACGGGAGGATATCGGGTGCTTTGCGGAAAGAACAATCTGCAAAACGAATACATTACTCACAAGCTGGCGGGAAAGAATGATTATTGGTTCCACGTCAAGAATCTGCCGGGCTCCCACACGGTGATGCTTTGCCATGGGGAGGAGCCCTCCGAGAGAGATTTTACCGAGGCGGCAGAGATCGCGGCGTATTTTTCCAAGGGCGCGGGGGGACAGAATGTGGAGGTAGACTACACGTTGGTTCGAAACGTCAAGAAGCCGGCAGGCGGAAGACCCGGACTTGTGATCTATCACACCAACTGGTCGTGTATTGTGACGCCGGATGAGAAGCGCGTTATGGCAATGCGCGTGGCAGGAAAATAAGTTTAAGTTCGCACAAACACAGTGTGAAAAGTTTTGATCAAACTTTTTCAAAAGTTTGCGCAGGTGGAGGGCGCGAAGCCCTCCTCGCGCTCCGCAGAGCGCGAAATTCCCCAAACGGCGTTTTTCTTTTGTTAACTTTTCTTTTTGCGCCTATGGTGTCAAAAGAAAAGTGGCTAAGGAGTTTCGTCTATTTAAGGACGGGCGAACACAGTTCGCCCCTACGGTCAGCGCGCCTCTGGCTTCAAAGAAAAAGCGGCTAAGGAGTTTTGTCTATTTAAGGGCGGGCGAACACAGTTCGCCCCTACGGTCAATACGCATAGACGGTCAAAAGAAAAAGTGGCTGACGAATCTGTTCGATTTAACAACCACCGCAGGTTGTTCCAACATTTTTCCTTCTGAAAGGAGTTTTCCAAATGAGATACGATTTGATAATCATCGGCGCAGGTCCTGCCGGCATGACGGCGGCACTTTATGCGCTTCGAGCCGAAAAAAGCGTGCTTTTGCTGGATAGCGCAGGCTACGGCGGGCAGATCACCCTCTCGGATTGCGTGGAGAATTATCCCGGTATTGCCAACGTCAACGGCTACGATCTTGCCGAGGGAATGATGGCGCAGCTTCGCGCTTTGAACGTCAAGCTGGAAAACGCCAACGTTACCGGTGTTGAGCCCGATGGCGACGGCTACCGCGTTCTTACGGCTTCGGATTCTTATGAGGCAAGAGCCGTGATCCTTGCAACCGGCGTGACCCACCGCAAGCTTGGTGTGCCCGGAGAGGAAAAATTCCTCGGACGCGGCGTGTCCTTCTGCGCGGTCTGCGACGGAGGCTTCTTCCGCAAAAAGGAGGTGGCTGTCATCGGCGGCGGCAATACCGCCGTGCAGGACGCCCTCTATCTTGCCGAATTTTGCCAAAGGGTTTATCTGATCCATCGCCGCGAGGGCTTCCGTGCCGAGGAACGACTTTTGGAAAAGGCAAGAAATCACCCCAATATCGAATTTTTGACCAACACGGTGGTGCTTGAAATGCGCGGTGAGATGCGACTGGCATCTCTGCTTTTGAAGAATACCGCCACGGACGAGGAGCACGAGCTTGCTGTCGCAGGTGCTTTTGAGGCGATCGGAAGCATCCCTCAAAATGCTGCGTTTGACCAATTGGTTCCCGTGGACGGAGAAGGATACTTTGCCGTCGGAGACGATTGCGTCACCTCTCAAAAGGGGATTTTCGTAGCGGGGGATTGCCGCGCCAAAAAGGTTCGTCAGCTGACCACGGCAACCGCCGACGGTACCGTAGCAGCCCTTGCCGCCATTGATTATCTGGATGGCATCGTACAGTAAGTTTTTCTTTGATATTGATCTATTTTTACTGAAAAAGAGGTTTTTATGAAGATTTTAATTGCGGGATGCGGCAAGGTGGGACAAGCCCTTGCCAAGGAGCTTTGTGAGGACGGACACGATCTGACCATGATCGATTCCAATTCTGCCGTTCTGAATGCTTGTGTGGAGCGTATGGACGTGATGGCTTTGCACGGAAATTGCGCAACCATGAGCGTTTTGCGTCAGGCGGGAGCCGAGAAGGCAGACCTTCTCATCGCTTGCACAGGCAGTGACGAGCTGAATCTGCTTTGCTCCATGACGGCGCACGGAATCAATCCGGAGCTGCATACCATTGCCCGTATCCGTGACCCCGAATACATCGAACAGACTCATACCATGCGTGACGTATTCGCGCTTTCCATGACCTTCAATCCCGAAAAGGAAGCCGCTACCGAAATGACACGCCTGTTGCTGTACCCCGGCTTTTTCAAGCGCGATGCATTCGCAAAGGGGAAGGTGGAGATCGTTGAGCTGCGAGTGGACGCTGCGAGTAAATTGAAGAATCTCCCCTTGAGCTCGCTCAATGCCACGGTAAAGTGCCGCGTGCTGGTGTGTGCCGTATTGCGCGACGGAGAAGCCATTACGCCTCGCGGAAACTTTGTGCTGCGCGAGGGAGACCGCGTGTTTGTAACCGCCCCCTCCGATAGCTTGGCTACGCTGCTCAAGAATCTCGGCATCGTGACGAGAAAGGTCAAGCGAGTCATGATTGCGGGCGGCGGTACCATCAGCTATTATCTTGCGGAGAAGCTCCACCGCAACCACATGGAGGTGCAGATCATTGAATCCAGCCCTGCAAGATGCGTGGATCTTGCTTCGCGTCTGCCCTTTGCAACGGTCATTCAAGGTGATGCGGGAGATCACGGGGTTCTTGAAACCGACGGAATTGCATCCTGTGATGCCCTTGTTTCTCTGACGGGTATGGATGAATTGAATATGCTGATCTCGCTTTATGCCAATAGCCGAAAGATCCCTCAGATCATTACAAAGCTTGGCAGACTGGAAAATTCCAAGATTGCGAACAGCCTGCCCTTGGGAAGCGTGATCTCTCCCGGTAAGCTTTGCTGCAGCAATATTTTGCGTTACGTGCGCGCTATGCAGAATCAGGGCGGCGCGGCGGTTACCATCCACTCGATTGCGGGCGGAAACGCCGAGGCGATCGAATTTTTGGTGGATGAAAACACCCTGCATTGCGGCGAGCCCCTCAAGCAGCTGAAGCTCCGCAAGAACGTATTGCTGGTGTCGATCACCCGTGGCGAGGAGATTATGATCCCCAACGGTGACAGCCGTTTCTTCTCGGGAGATAGCGTGGTCGTTGTAGTCAGCGGTGGCGAAACCGTTCTTCAGCTCAACGATATTTTTGAGTGATAAAGGGAAGTGAGATTGCGGATATGAATTTTAAAATGATATCTCGGATCTATGCCATGATCCTCTTCATTGAGGCGTTGTTCATGATCCCTGCCGTAGGCATCGGCTTGGGATACGGAGAGCATACGGCGGTGATCTCCTTTCTCGTCAGTATGGCTGCCATTCTTGCCGTGGCGGGAATCTTCGCCCTGATTTCCCAAAATGCCGACAAGACCTTCCGCGCCAAGGAGGGCTTGGTCTGCGTGGGCACCAGCTGGATTCTGATGAGTCTTCTCGGATGCCTTCCGTTTTTCCTTTCCGGAGAGATCCCATCCTATATGGATGCGCTTTTTGAAATCGTTTCGGGCTTTACCACCACGGGTGCATCGATCCTTTCGGACGTAGAGGCACTTTCCAGATGTATGCTTTACTGGCGCAGCTTCAGCCATTGGGTTGGGGGCATGGGCGTGCTGGTGTTCCTTTTGGCACTGGTTCCCGTGAGCGGAAAAAACCAGGGCTTTACCATGCATCTTTTGCGCGCGGAGAGCCCCGGACCCGACGTAGGCAAGCTGGTTCCCAAGATGCGACAGACCGCCATGGTTCTTTACATGACCTACGTGGCACTAACGTTTTTTGATTTTCTGTTTTTGATTTTTGGGGAAATGCCTCTGTTTGATGCGGTCTGCACCGCTTTCGGTACGGCAGGCACCGGCGGCTTTGGAATCAAGAACGACAGTATAGCAAGCTACAGTCCTTACGTTCAAAACGTTTGTACCGTGTTTATGCTGCTGTTTGGTATCAACTTCAGCTGCTTCTATCTTTTGATCCTTCGCCAATTCCGCGCGGTCTTTAAGGATGAGGAGCTGCGCCTCTACCTTGGGGTGGTAGCGGTCTCGATCATCTTGATCACTCTGAATATTGCAGATCTTTACGGCTCGGTGTGGGAGTCCTTGCGTTATTCCTCCTTTCAGGTGGCAAGTATTATTACCACCACGGGCTTTGCCACCGTCAATTTTGATCTGTGGCCATCCTTTTCCAAGGGAATCTTGATGGTGCTTATGCTCATCGGCGCTTGCGCGGGAAGCACGGGCGGCGGCATCAAGTGTGCGCGCATTCTGCTCCTGCTCAAGGGCGTGCGTCGCAATATCTCCCAGATCATGCATCCGCAGAAGGTGCAGGTGATTCGTGTCAACGGAAAGCCTGTGGACGAGCGGATTCTTTCCAACACCAATTCGTATCTTGCCATTTACGTGACAATCATCGTAGTCAGCTTCCTTGTACTGGGGCTTGACAATTTCTCCATGACCACCAATTTTTCGGCGACGATGGCTTGCTTTAACAACATTGGTCCCGGCTTTGATGCCGTTGGTCCTTCTTGTAACTTTGCGGCGTTCAGCCCCTTTTCCAAGCTGATCCTGATTGTGGATATGCTGGCGGGCAGACTTGAGATCTTTCCCATCCTGATTCTGCTTTCTCCCAAAACGTGGAAGCGCTCCTGAACCCCTTCTCATACGAAACCATTTTCAGAAAGGCTTGAGCTATGCATTCCATAAAGACGTTACATCTGCCTCATTTTCATCGCAACCGTCGACACGACGTGGATATGACAGAGGGAAGCATTGTTCCTCATCTGATCAAATTTGCCATTCCCCTGTTGCTTGGAAATATTTTTCAGCAGCTTTACAACATGGTGGATACCTGGGTGGTGGGGAACTACGTGAGTAACGAGGCGTTCTCCGCCGTTGGGTCGGTAGGACCTATCATCAATACGCTCATCGGCTTCTTCACGGGGCTTTCCAGCGGCGCGGGAGCCGTGATCTCTCAGTTTTACGGCGCCAAAAAAGAGGATAAGGTCAGGGAAGCCGTGCATACAGCGGTGGTGATGACCGCTATTCTCGGCGTGGCTTTTACAGGAATCGGGCTTTTTATGACCCCTTATATGCTTCGGCTGATGAAGACTCCCGCGGATGTTTTTGAACAATCCCAAATCTATCTTACCATTTATTTTGCCGGTATTTTTGGATTGATGGTCTACAACATCGGTGCCGGCATCCTGCGCGCGGTGGGTGACTCCAGACGTCCCTTTTACTTCCTTGTGATCACCGCGATTTTGAACACGGTGCTGGATCTGGTCTTTGTATTGGTATTTGAGATGGGCGTGGAGGGTGTTGCGCTTGCAACCATCATTGCCCAGGGCGTGTCCGCGGTGCTTGTGATGATCACCTTGATGCGCTCCACAAACTGCGTGCGCATTTCCTTAAAGCACCTGAAAATGCGAATGGAAATGTTGAAAAAGATCGTTGGCGTGGGATTTCCCGCGGCTTTGCAGATGTCGATCACCTCTTTTTCCAACGTGTTCGTGCAATCCTACATCAATTATTTCGGATCGGATTTTATGGCGGGCTGGACGGCGTACGCCAAGATCGATCAGCTGGCGATTCTCCCCATGCAGTCTCTTGCGGTGGCATCTACTACCTTTGTGGGACAGAATCTGGGATGCCGTCAGGATAAGCGTGCCAGAAAAGGCGTTTTCGTGGCATGCGCGTTGGCTGTTGCGATAACGGCGCTCTTCTTGATTCCCATTATGATTTTTGCACCTTGGTTGGTTTCCTTCTTCAACGGCAAGACGGAGGTGGTGGCATACGGAACGACTCTGTTGCGTGTGATTTCTCCCTTCTACTTACTGTGTTGCCTCAATCAGATCTTGGCAGGCTCCTTGCGCGGAGCAGGGAACAGTCGCGCGGCAATGCTGATTTTGGTGCCGTCCTTTGTGATCTTCCGTCAGATCTATCTCTTTATTATGGCAAACTATATTTGCAACGAATTTATCCCCATTGCCATGGCGTATCCCGCCGGATGGATATTGGCAAGCACCCTTTTGGTGATCTACTATCTGAAGGTCGGCTTGCGCGGTCGTCAGACGATCGTGGAAGAATAACAAAAAAGGATCGGATGCATTAGCCTCGGGTGCTAAAGGACAGTTTTACAAGAATACGGTATATTTCGTAAGAGATATGCCGTATTTTGCATTTGTGGACACAAATGCAGTGCTTGTCAGGAAAATTGACAAACCATAGATGAACATTATAAATGCGTACTTGCTCACCACTAACAGTAGCTGTGCGAAATAAAACAATATACCGCCGAGAGTAGCCAAACGGTTACTCTCGGCGGTGCTACATTTTAATGATTTAATTATACAAGTACGCCAACCAGTCTGATTTCAGTTCTTCATAACCTTTTCCAAATGTTTTCTCAATATCCTGCGAGTGATAAGCATCGAGTACCTTTTCAATACCGTATGTATCAACAAGATAAAGAACAAGAGAGGTCGCTTGTTCGTAGGAAAGCTCACTACCGACTGCGTTACAATCGGTTTTGTTGACAATCTTGTATGCATATCCCAAAGTTATATATATATTTGCGTCCAATTCCACCCTTGCATGCGCATCGGTATACAAACGAAAATCAAAGGTATCTACAGAATCCATCTTTCCGCCACGGGTGGTGTAATCCTCATACACTCTTTTATAAAGAACGTACTGTGCATTTCCGGCATTGGCCTGCTCGTCAAAATATCCTTGTTTTGCCATCGTTAATAGCTGCATGTAGGATGCGGCAATCTGATCGTTAAATCCAAGTTGTTTACCAAAATAATTGCAAATTCCTTCGCTTAACCAAATGTTATCGTTTTTTGTAATACCCATTGCGTGAACGGCTTCGTGAAGCGTAGAATAAGAATCGTTAATATACATATTTCCATTGGAATAAAGGGTTTTGTTATATCCGCTTCCATCAAAGGTCATATAGTAATTAAACTTTCTTTCAGTATCAAATCCTTCACTCAGATTATTGGATTTCAAATAATCGATCATCTCAAACAAACCCGTGGTGCTATAGTAAAGGAATCCATGGTATTGTGTGGGACTTCCTGCACCAAAATCCTTGAAATAGTAGGTTACATTGTCAAAGGATATAATGTATTTATACGTTGCGTTAGAAGAAAAATCCATCGAGGCAAGAAATTTCTCTACTTCCGGAGCGTTGGTGTATTCAACTTCTAAACTCAGCGATTTAAGATATTCGCTCTTGTATTCGCACCGCTTTTCCAAGTCAAGCACCGCTTTTGCACCGTATTTGTCATAAATAAAAGCAAACAATGCTTCGGCAACAGGAACAGATTTTGTTTTGTCGTATGTAAAGAAGTGATCGTACAACGTGAGATACGTCATGTTGGCGCGATCCGAGAAAAAATCTTTTAGGTTTTCTACCTCCTTGTCATTTTCATACGCAGCAAGACCATATGATATCCACTCTTCTCCGCTTGAACGAAGCATTTCAAACGGATCTTCGGGTGTTTTGGTGGGGGTATCAGTCGAGTTATCCGAAATCGAAGGTTCTGTATTCTCCGGCAAATCTGATGTATTAGTACATGAAACGAGCAACATTGCTATCAGTAAAAGAATCGCTATAAAAGAAAGTTTAGTTTGCATTAGGTTCACCTCGCGTTTGGGAAATATATTCCTCGTACCTGCTTTTCAGAGCAGAAATTTTATCTTTGAATTGTTCAAATTCCGGAATATTTACCATGTTTTGCAAAAGCTTTTTGCATATCTGTTCTGTCGGAACGGAGTTTCGCAACGTTGTGGAGTATAGGATTTGGGATTTGTTTTCTTTCTCGGATTCTATCATATGCTTTTCCAGCGTAGCAAGAATCCGATTGATATATTCTTCAGCTCTGTCAGTTTGCCCAAGTTGAACATATATCTTTGCGATCTCTTCATAATCGGATATAAGCGGCGGATCATAGAACCCTGCATACTTGCCGTCCAACACAGTTTCAAGTAAAGCTACCGCTTTTTTATAGTAAAAAAGCTTTTCCTGTGGCGGCATATCCGGCAAGATCAGTTGCCGAACCGAACCTTCTACAAGATTGATCATATAAATGATATTCTTCAAAACTTGTGCTCGATATTCTTCACCGTCCATTACAAACTCCGCGTATACATCACGGCTATGCCGCAAGGAGGGCAGCTTTTTGTAATAATACTTTCCTTTTTCCTGAATGGCAGGATCTTTCGACTCGGAGCAAAGCTGAAGCATGATTCGGTAGATCTCATTACGCTTATCATCATCGGTACAACACTTTTCAGCGTGCTCTGCAAGGGAAATCATTTTTTTGACACGATCTTTATCGTAAAGCTTTTTCCGATATACGTGAAGCATAACGTCGGGATAGTTGCCGTAATTGTCGGGATTCAATTCTATTTCACGAATCCAAGCCTGATATACACCTTCCCAATCCTTTTTAGCATGAAGCTCGTGAATTTTCGCTTCAAACTCTCGCCGATGCTCAATGCTCCAAACCAATTCCATATCGAATAAGGAATCTATAGAGCATTTGAAAAGCAGAGCAATTTTAGGCAAGAGTGTAATGTCGGGGGATAGCAGCCCGCGCTCCCATTTTGAAACTGTCTGCGAGGAAACACCAAGGTGTTCCGCAACAGCCTCTTGCGTCATGCCGTGAGTCACGCGTAATTCTTTTAATTTGTTTTTGAGTTCCATATTTTTTACACCTTATTCTTCATCCAATAATCGTATTTCTTTTTTCGGTAGAGCAAAAGAAAA
>SVSL01000063.1 GCA_015064315.1 Oscillospiraceae bacterium | reverse complement strand
TCTTCTTTTCCGCTATGTAAAAGTCAACGATATAGTTTTCAATATTATGCTGACGTCTGACGTTAACAGGCAGTCTTTTAAGAAAATCATACCACAGATGCTTTTCTTCGGGTGTCATATTTTTTCGTAGGGTTCGAGCGTTTGATACGAGCTTTTTATTGTAAGGTATCATTTTGACTCCTCATCCACCGCTGGCGCGGTCCCCCTTCTCCCACAGGAGAAGGCTTTTTATATGTTCAACGTTCTCTTGTATAGGTTTTGTCCCATCGAGTCGAAGGACTTTGTGCGATAGTGTTTTCAGCCAATCCTCAATCTTTTCGGGAGTTCTTTTTTCTGCAAATGCAAAAAACTTTTCTTCCTGCTCGTACATATCTCCGCCTGGAAGTACCCTATCTCCGAATTTATCAATAGCTCTTTGCCTGATCCTTTTCATTCGAACGTCAAGGGGAACATCAAGGTATACCACAAGAGTATAATTTTCATTGATCTCCAGAGTCATATTTCCATTAACGGCAGAAAAAACAAAACAGGGATTTTTCTTTATATCCTCTAATAGCAACCGTTCAACTTCTTCTCTCGTTCTTGATGACGAATACGGATTATCTGTGGAAATGAAATAATATTGTTCTATATCCATGTGCTTGAAGTTTAATTCTTTGGCAAGCGCACCGGCAAGTGTTGTTTTACCGCTTCCATTCAGTCCACATACACATATTCCACACTTCATATACCGCCTCCGTATTTATCGCCAGTTTCGCATTTGTTTGATAAATGCATCGGGCTATGCCCACACCCTTATTATAGCACAAAAACCGCAGAAAATCAATCTGCGGTTTCTGTATTTCTCCGTTAAGAACAACAGCGAAACGCGAAAGGTCTTTTCTTTTTGCTTCTATTTTTCAACTTACTTTCTTCTTATTGCCGATCAGGAATCGAATACTGCCCACAATGGCGGAGACCACCGAGATGGCTTCCAGCAAAATTCCGCCCACCGAGAAAACCACAATATTGTAGATCAGGCAGAGGGTGGAGGTCACGATGATGCTGTATCGCAAAATCTGCGGCTTTCCAAGGGCAATGAAAAAGGTATTGGCAACCAGCGCGGCAATGAGAATCAAGGAAATATATCCCTCCCAGGAGAGGATTCCCATTACGCCCATGATCACCATCAAGGCTCCCGTCATGGCGTAGTAGGCCTTGGTCTTTTCCTTTACAAAATAGCATCCCAGGTTACGCAGAACACAAACCACGTTCAGGGCAAAGCCCGAGGATGCCCCCAAAAGAAGGTAACTGATGCAGAGCACCGCGATACCGGGGGTCTGGATCATCAAAAGTCCTTTTTTGGTGTTGGCTTGATAAGCCGAGGTAATGATCAGCGTGGCAACAATGCCAAGGATCTGCCCCAGCAGCTCGATCTGTTCTTTGGTCATATCTTTACTCTCTTTTCAATCGTATTGTCAATCTGCCGAAAAGGCGGTGTTATGAAAAACCACGTTTTGGGTGTGTGTAAGAATAGGCGCGTTCACATTTCTTCCCCAATCGGCAGAGCCGTGCTTGCGGTAATCGGGCAGAACGCTGTCCGAAACCTTGTGGAAGCTGCAATCGGAAAACCGAATATCCTTAACCACGTGCGCCGCATTCCCTCGGATATAAGGAAACTCCAAGCCTTTGGCGTGAAGATTGGAAAAGAAAATGTTTTGAATCGCCTTGACACGGGCGTGCTCCACGTCGCTCACCGCAATCTTGACGGGATGGGCGTAAATGCCGTCCATAACGATGTTTTGGAAGCTGAGGTTTTCGATAAGGGAATCCTCGCGTCCGTGGTCGGGAACCTCGGGATTGTATTTGGGAAGCGAAATGGCAATGCCCGAAACCGTGTCGGTCATGACGATATTGGAGAAGGTGCAATTCCGGATGACGCCATCCCCCATCCAGCCAATGCGAATGCCGTTGGCGTAGCTGGTGAGATTGCAGTTGGTAACCGTTACCCGCTCGCAGACCTTGTTCTCGGCAAGAGACAGATTGTTGGCGCGAACGATAATACAGTCATCGCCGCAGGCAATGTGACAGTTGGAGACCGTTACGTTGCGGCTGGAATTGATATGAATGCCGTCGTTGTTGGGGAACTGCACGTTGGCAAGAATCTTGCATTTGTCAAAGGAAACGAAATCGCAATCGTGGATCCAGTAGGACCATCCCGAGGGTTGATTCTGCATGGTAATATCCTCGATCTTCACGTTTCTGCATCCCGTAAAGAAGACCACTCTGGGAGGCGTGGGCAGATCCAATCGCTGATATTCCCAGCCTGTCCAATCCTCCCCCTTCTTTTCTACAAAGCGATCCCCGTTGCAATCAATGGTTCCCATGCCCGTGATGGAGACGTTCTCGCAGCACTCGGCAAAAATGAGCGACGCGTTTCGGTGTCGGGGAAGGTTGTAGCTTTCCACGTTGGTCAGCCCCTCGCGCTCGGGATAATCGTTGCAATCGGCAGAGCCAAGAAGGCATCCGTCGGCTTCGATATGCAGCTCCACACGGCTTCTCAGGGTGATCGAACCGCTCAGATAGGTTCCCTCGCCCACAACCACACGACCGCCGCCCTGCGCCGCACAGTCATCAATGGCACTTTGGATCGCCGCCGTGTTCACGGTGATTCCATCCCCTACGGCTCCGTAGCTTTTGACGTGAAATTCTCTCATGCGTTTTCCTCCAATCCAACTGCTTGAAAGCTTGCACGTACCATTGTAACAAAAAGAAAGGGATTTGTCAAGAAGCTCTCGAAAAATCCCTTTTCAAATTCAATTTTTTCATCAGTCTTTCTTCAACTCATAGAGCTTTAAGGGATACCACAGGCGAACCTTAGGTTTTCTCATTCGATAGACCACCAGATAAAACGCATCCCCCACGGAGGTCATATCGTACTCGTCGTTTGTGGTTTGAATGTCTCCGAATTCTTCAAAGCAGAGAAATTTTCCCATGTGGTAATGTCTGTAGGCTCCCACCGGCTTTTCCAGCTTGTATTGCACCTCGCGGACGACGATATCAAAATTTCCTTTTCGCAACGCGTTTCGTTGGAGAAAGGCAATGAACGCGTCCTTCGTCATACGAACGATCACAATCAGAAGGGCACCGCCATACACGCAGGAAAACAGGATCTTAACCCAAAGGGATCCCGGGAGCTCGAACCATACGCCCGCAAGCGGAATTCCGCCTAACAACAAACACATAACCAATGCGATCAAACTGGTTAACGAGAGATATTTCATATCCGCCGTATTGTAAAAGCGCAGCTCGTTTTCCACCCATTTCCGGGTAATGATGTTTTTGGTTTGCTTCTCCATAGAAAAAACTCCTTTCGTGGCATCTGAAAATCATGGATCGATCAGTCTTCCCTGTACTGATAGGATCGTTTGGAATACCGCAGGCGCACCTTGGGCTTGGGCAGATAATAGACCACCATGTAGAACTCGTCTCCGGCAGATGTCCGCGAATACTCGTCGTGATCCACCTTGATGGCGCCGAACTGGTCAAACACCAAATACTCCTCCAACCGAAGGTGATGATGGCGGGCAGCGTATCGATGATCCAGCTTTTCGGTTTTGTACTGCACCTGACGAACGACAACGTCAAAGTTCCCCTTTTTCAGCGCCCGTCTTTCCATCAGATGTTCAATCAGCTGAGCAAGCAACGAGCCCATAATGATCAGATAAACGCCCCCCAACAAGCAGGTCGGAACAATCTTGAGCCAAAGAGATGCCGTAACCGACCACCCCAGCAGCAAGGCAAGATAGATCAGCAGTCCCAATACCAAGCCCAGTGAAAACAGATTCACCGTCAGATATTTGATATCCGCCGTATTGTAAAAGCGCAGCTCGTTTTCCACCCATTCGCGGGTGATGATCTGTTTGGGATCCCGTTCCATAATATGCCACCGTCCTTTCAAGGGATATTATAGCATCTCCGCGCAAAAACGTCAAGACTTTTTCTCTCATACCGCAAGCTTTTTGTTGACAAACCGTGCCTCATGTAGTACAATATCGGTAAAGGCACTGAAAAAAACAAAGAACGTGAGGAATCAAATGAAATACGACGTTGTAATTGCCGGCGCGGGACCCGCGGGAATCGCCTGCGCGCTGGAAGCTGCCCGTTCGGGCTTGAAAACCGCCTTGATCGAGCGTTACGGCTGCGTTGGCGGCAATTTGACCTTGGGCTACGTAGGACCTCTGCTTGGAAAGATCTGCGCAGGAACCATTGCGGAGGAGCTTGAGGATGCGATCTGCACCAAAAGAAGAAACGTCCCCGACTTTGAAAGAGCAAAAATTGCCTTGACAGAGCTGCTGGACGAAGCAGGCGTGGACGTGTATCTGCAGACCTGTGTCATCGGCTCTGAAAAATCCGGCGAGAGGATTGAAAAAATACATACCGCAGGCAAATTCGGCAAGCTTTCCTTTGCCGCCAAGGTATTTATCGACGCCACCGGAGACGGTGATCTTGCGGTGCAGAGCGGATGTGCTTTCCACATGGGCAGAGACGGCGACGGGCTTGTTCAGCCTGTGACCCTGATGTTTATCATTGAGGGTGTCGATCCCGATCAGCCTCTGCTCTGCCGCCACGAGGAGGACTATACCGATCTTGGCGACGGAAGAGAATATCTGGATCTCTGCCATAAGGCTTGCAAAACAGGAGAGCTCCCCGAAAACGTCAATATCGTTCGCCTGTACGGCACCGACGTGAGCACCGAGCGCATGGTCAACGCCACGCAGGAAAACCGCATCGATCCCCTGAATCCCGCCGACGTCTTCAAGGCAGAGGTATCCCTCCGCAGGCAGATGGGCAAGATCGTGGATTTTTTGAAAAACAATATTCCCGGCTTTTCCAACATCACCGTTAAGGGAAGCGCATCGACCCTTGGCGTGAGAGAATCGCGCAGAATCGTCGGTCGCTATCAGCTGACAGAGGAGGATCTGATGGCGGGCAGAGCCTATGCGGACTCGGTGGTTCACAAGGCACGCTTTGCCCTTGATATCCACAACCCCTCGGGCGCGGGGCAATCGGCACACGCGGAAAGACGTCCCGTGACTCCAAATTTTTATGACATCCCCTTCTCCGCCATGTGTCCTCTCGGATGCGATAATCTGATCACGGCAGGACGTTGCATTTCGGGCACGCACGTTGCCCATTCCTCCTATCGCGTCATGCGGATCTGTATGGCAATGGGACAAGCCGCAGGTGCCGCCGCGGCGATCATGTGTCAGACCGACACCACAACCAACACGGTTGACGTCTCCCTCATTCGCCGCCACTTAATGGATCGCGGCGTGCAGTTGGAGGAGAAATAAAGAGAAAAATGCGCAAAAGGGGCTGTTCCGAACTCCCAAAAGGAAATCGAAACAGCCCCAAATATTAGAATTGATCAAAAAAACGTCTCCCAGATCCACCAGATCACACCCGCGATCAGCAAAAGTCCTGCAATCACGATCACGTTGATGTAGGTTTTCCAAAGAGGTTCACAGTTGGGAGAGTCCAGTTCACGGAAAGCTCGGCATCGTCTTTGTCAACAGATCCACAGCCCGGCAATGTCAAAAGCAATCATAAGATCAGCGCAAGAAGGAAGGTCTTTGGGAGTTTTTTTCGATTTTGGGTCTTCTCCATAATATTTAATATCATTGTCTTTATTTTTTGAAGCACGTCAACACTGTTTTCGATATTTGCATTATATTACTCAGCCATTATCGTGTCAAGAGATTTGGCGAAAATTCCGCCATTTCAAACATAAAATCACGCCGAAGGCGTGGATATCATCAAGGCGTGAGCCTTGTATCTTTAATGAAATCGTGCTACGCACGATGAAATCCGAGCGAGGCTCGGATGAAATCTTCGGCTTGCCGCCTCAGATGAAATTAAATCCGCCTCTCCTTAATCTTGCAAAGCAAGATTTCATCGCAAAGCGATTTCATCCATCGCAGGTGGATTTCTTCCGCCAACGGCGGATTTAGTTGAAAAAAGCACACATTTGTCTACCGGACAAATGTGTGCTTTTTTCTGTGTTTGGCGACCGAAATAGATGACAGCCTATGTATTATAAACTTTTGATTTTATTTTTTATTTTTCCTTTGTTTGCCGCACAAAGCTTTTCCAAAACATCAATTAACTCTTGACAATGTTGAGGCTGACTACCAACCGTATCAGTAGAAAAAGAATCGTATTTAAATATCGTTAGTTGGTGTGACTTGTTGGCTTTTATTTTTAAGTGAATTATTTTTTTACTAAATATACTTCTGCGAATATATAGCTTTTCGATGTTGGAAGATATATTATTTGTATTGCCAACAACATTGTAATAAACACTATCTTTATCACAATAAATACAGCAAGTGTGAGAGTATTTTTTTAGGAAACCTCCTGTAATCACGGTACCATATACTTGAAATCTTATGTGTGGATTTTTTCTTTTTTCCGCAATATAAGAAGCATCGATATATTCCCTTAATGCTTTACTCATTTAATTCCACCGCCTTTCGAAGTTTATTATACCATACTTTCGGTTGAAAATCAACTACAAATCGGGAATTTGGTTGCGCGTCCCAATCACGCCGAAGGCGTGTCCGTTTGCGCGGCACTAGGGTAACTCCGCTTCGCTCCGTGATTCGCACGCTCTACGCCTGACAAGCGAGCTTGTCGATCTCCGAGCGGCGAATGCGAACCTAATTCTGCGTCGCTTCGCTCGCAGAGCGAGCTTCGAAGCGACGAGTGCCCCAGCCAACGCAAAAAGGACACCCGAAGGTGTCCTTTGCGTTGGCTGGGGCACTAGGATTCGAACCTAGGTAATGACGGAGTCAGAGTCCGTTGCCTTACCGCTTGGCGATGCCCCAATTCTTCACAACGCATATTATATCAAATTGTTTCCTTTTTGTCAATACCTTTTTTGCATTTTTTTGAAAAAATCTCCAAAAAACTTTCGGTTTTCATCCTCTCTCACGTCTCAGTATCCCCGTTTGGAGCGCTTTTATCCGTCAAAGTCTCCCCTCTCCGCAAATATTTTGTAAATTCCACGCCCTCGGCATTGCATTTTCGCAAAAAATATGATACAATAAAGCATTCAAATGGAACTTCCCACTCTTTTTCGTCAAAGGAGACGCTATGAAAAAGCCTCTTTCCATCCTTCTCGCTCTGCTCCTCGGGCTCTCTTTGGTATCCTGCATTCAAGCACCGCAGCCTGCCGCTGTAAGCCTCGAATCGCAAGAAACCGAGACCGATCCCCCCGTGAAGCCGTCGATCCCGAAGGATTTTTCCGACCCCAAAACCATTGCTCTTGATTTTCTGGAGAATCGCTCGAGCACCATTGTGGATTGCTCCGAGCGTGAATATTCCTACGCCGAAATGGAAGCCGACCTTGGGGAATTGGCAGCCCTCTATCCCGACCTTTTCTCCTACCGCTCCTTTGGAAAATCGGTAGCCGGGCGTGAGCTCTACGTGGGCATCCTTGGAAATCCCAACGCCAAAAAGCAGGTTCTCGTCAGCGCGGGGCTCCACGGCAGAGAATATCTGACGCCCCTGCTTGTGATGAAGCAGCTGGAATTCTATCTCACCTACTACGACGTGGGACATTACAGCCGCATCCCCTACGCCACCCTTTTTGAGGAGGTCTGCTTCTACGTCATTCCCATGAACAATCCCGACGGCATTATGCTCTCCCAAGAGGGCATCGGCTCGCTGACCGATCCCACTCTCCGCGCCACCGTGGAGGCGATCTACTACTCGGATCTCTCGGCAGGGCTGACAAGTCAGACCAACATCAACAAGTATCTCCAATACTGGAAAGCCAACGCCCGCGGCGTGGATCTCAACCGAAATTTTGACGCCCTGTGGGAGGAATACTTCAATTACAGTCTCCCCAGCTTTGCCCAATACAAGGGCCCCTCCGCCGCCTCCGAGCCCGAAACCCGGGCAACCGTGGCGCTCATCGAAGGTCTTTCCAATCTCGTATCGGTGCTCTGCATCCACTCTCAAGGCGAGGTGCTCTACTGGAACTGCGGACAAGCGCCGACGCTTCTTGATACCACCCTTGATTTCACCGAAGCCCTTGCGGAACGCAGCGGCTACAAGATCGTGGAGGAACAGAACAACGACGCCTCGCTCAGCGACTGGTGCGCCCTGAAAAAGGGCTTGATCGCCGTCACCATCGAAACGGGACTCGGGCTCTGCCCCTTGGATCTGGATAAATTTGAACCGATCTGGAACGATCATTTTGATCTGCTTCCCCTCACCGCCGTCTATTTCAGAGATTGAATAAAAAATAAGGGGCTGAGTCATCAAGAAAAAAGTGATGATTCCCCGTAAATAAAAGAATGGCGTAGCCTTGAAATGCGATTTTCATGGCTACGCTATTCTCTAAAATTATAGATAAACCTGTAGGGACCGGTATCCTCGACGGTCCGAGAAGCATGAATTTTTGCTTTGCAGACGGCTACATATCAATAGCCGTATAACAAGCAAGCGCTCTTTCTTCTTGGACCGTCGAGGACGCCGGTCCCTACAAAATATTGCGGTGGTTTTCCTGAAATAGCGTAGCCATAAGGCTTGGCTTTACAAAAAAGAGGCAGACGCACTCTTCCGAATGAATCTGCCCATTTTTCTTTTATTGTTCCTTCTTTTTGCGAAAAACGATGAGCTTGCTGATCACGTAATTGAGGATGATCACCAGCACCGCTGCCACGATCTTGACGATAAATTCGTTGATACCGAGAATATCGAAGAAGATCACAAACATTGCCTCCTGCAAAAGCAGGGTCATCACACGACCGCCCGCAAAGGAGCCAAGCTCTCCGAGAACCGGCAAAAAGCCCTTCTTCTGGCTCTCGAACACCCAAATGCGATTGGTAATGAAAGCGAACAGCACTGCCGCCGCCCATGCGATCACGTTGGCTCCGTGGATCAGAAGGACGTTTGCCTTGATGGCCTCTCCCCAAAAATGATACAGGAGAAAGCTGAGTCCCCAATCCACCACCGTGGTAAGCCCTCCAAAGATCAAATAGAGGATCACCTCACGGTAACGGATCAATAAATTCTTTATTTTTTCTATCATAAAACGTCTGTAACCTTTTACACAATAAAATATAGTTTGTATTTTTTATACCGGAGTGAATGATACTTTAGCCTCCCTCCGGGAGGGAGGTGGCATTTTCGCAAGAAAATGACGGAAGGAGAACGCGTGCATGAGAAAATTTGCTCGCTGTTAGAGATTTTTTTGCCATAGTTGCGCGGGCTCCTTCCACCGCTAACGCGAGAACCCCCAAAACTCGACAAGCTCGTTTCGGGGAACCCCGCCGCGGTCCCCCTTCCTCCCGGAGGAAGGCTTTTAGATGACTCATTCTTTCCTTTGTTTGATTTCACAATTCAGATTCTTATTTGTCTATCATTCGAAGCTTCTTGCAAAAAACTTTCCTTCCCCTAAGGTCTCAACCGATCTGATAGGTGGTTCCTTCCTTGGTATCAATGAGGGTGACGCCCTTTTCCAGAAGCTCCGCGCGGATGCGGTCGGCTTCGGCATAATTCTTTTCCTTCTTGGCGTTCTTTCTCGCCTCGATCTGCTCCTCGATCCAAGCAACAAAGGGATCATCGGATTTGACAGTCTCTGCGGGAGCCTCCTTTTCGGCGTTCAGCTTGGCGGCATTCTCCAAAAGATTGAGACAAAGAACGCGGTCGAAATCAGCAAGAAGCGCGCGCTTGGTGGCATCGTTCGTCTTTGCCTTGAGCACGTCATAGATGGCGGTCACGGCAAGAGAGGTGTTGAGATCGTTGTCCAGCGCCTTGACAAAGCCTGCCTTGAGCTCCTCAAAGGCGGCAGCATCCACCTCGCCCTCCTCCTTCAGAGCGGCGATACGGGCAATCAGCTTGTTGTAGGCAACCTTGGCGTTGTCCATGTTCTCCCAAGAGAAGACCAGCGACTTGCGGTAGTGGGACTGGAGGCAGAAGAAGCGGTAGACCATGGGATCGTAGCCCTTCTCGGTGAGAAGAGAGACCGTGAGGAACTCGCCCTTGGACTTGCTCATCTTACCCGAATTGGTGTTGAGATGCAGAACGTGTACCCACCAGTTGCACCACTTGTGACCGAGATAAGCCTCGGACTGTGCGATCTCGTTGGTATGGTGGGGGAAGGCGTTATCGATACCGCCGCAGTGAATGTCCAGATGCTCGCCCAGATGCTTCATGCTGATGCAAGAGCACTCGATGTGCCAGCCGGGATATCCGATGCCCCAAGGGCTGTCCCATTTCAGCTCCTGATCGTCAAACTTGGACTTGGTGAACCAGAGAACGAAGTCTGCCTTGTTTCGCTTGTTGCCGTCAGCCTCTACGCCCTCGCGCACGCCGACCGCCAGATCCTCCTCCTCAAAGTTGTGGAATTTATAATACTGATCCAGCTTGGAGGTATCAAAATAGATGTTTCCGCCTGCCTCGTAGGCAAAATCCTTTTCGATGAGGGACTCGATGACCTTGATAAACTCATCGATGCAGGAGGTTGCGGGCTCCACCACCTCGGGACGGCGGATGTTGAGCATCTTGCAATCCTCAAAGAACTTGTCGGTATAGAATTTTGCAATCTCCATGACCGTCTTCTTTTCGCGCTTTGCGCCCTTGAGCATCTTATCCTCGCCCGTGTCGGCATCCGAGGTCAGATGTCCCACGTCGGTGATGTTCATCACGCGGGTCACCTCGTAGCCGGCGTAGCGGAGATAGCGATCGAGGATATCCTCCATGATATAGGTGCGGAGATTTCCGATATGAGCAAAGTGATAAACGGTAGGTCCGCAGGTATACATACTGACCTTGCCGGGCTCGTGGGGGACGAATTCGTCCTTGGTTTTGGTAAGAGAGTTATATAATTGCATGGTAATGTCTCCTTTTCGGTAAATGTTCGCGCAAACCCAGTGTGAAAGTTTTGATCAAACTTTTTTAAAAGTTTGCGGGGTGGAGGGGCAGAGCCCTCCTCGCAGTATGCGAAGCATACGGAAAGTTGCTTGCAACTTCTTCCTCCAGCAGAGGTCGAAACATCCTCGGCGTTTTTCTTTTGTAAACAGGCAATCGCTTGCGATTGCGGCGGAGCTTGCGGAGCCTGTTTTCATTTTTGCGCCCGTGGTGTCAAAAAGAAAAGTGGCTAAGGATTTTCGTTGAATTTAAGATTGGGCGTCGAGGACGTCGCCCCCTACAAGGATTTTCGTTGGATTTAAGATGGGGCGTCGAGGACGTCGCCCCCTACAAGGATTTTCGTTGGATTTAAGATGGGGCGTCGAGGACGTCGCCCCCTACAAGGATTTTCGTTGGATTTAAGATGGGGCGTCGAGGACGTCGCCCCCTACGGAATAAAGGATTTATTTCTTTCCCTTCGGCTTCTTTTTCTTTGCCACCGAGTAGCCGAATTTTCCAAGCCGCTTGCCAAGCTCGTAGTAGTCGCCGTGGGCGTAGGCAATGAGTCCCGCGCGCTCCAGATGAAGCTTTCCGTCCTCTCCGATGAGAGTCTCGTCCACGTCCACCGCCACAATGTCGGCAAGGAACATATCGTGAGAGCCCAAGGAGATCACGTCGGTGACTCTGCACTCCAACGCCACGGGGGCGTCGGCAAGAATGGGGCATTCAATTTCGTTGGCGGGCTCCTTTTGAAGCTGACATCGCTCGAATTTATCCACCTTGGCACCGGTGTAAACGCCGCACCAGTCGGTGGCTTTCGCCAGCTCCTTGGTGGTCAGATTGATGGCGAACACGCCGCTCTTTTTGATGATCCCGTGGGAAAAACGGGAGGGACGAATCGAAACGTAGGTCTTGGGGGGATCGGAATTGACGATTCCCGTCCATGCCACCGTGAGAAGATTGTCGCGCTCACCGTCCGAGCAGGTGACCAGCGCGGGGGGAACGGGGGCAAGAAGCGTACCGCCCTTCCATTGGGCTTTTGCCATGGCGTATCCTCCTTTTTTGCATTGATTTTCATCAGTATATTATAGCACACCCCAAAATCTTTGTCAAGAGCGAGGGGCACAAAGATGCAATTTTATCCAATTTTATTCCCCGTCCTTGCGCTTTCGGTTCAAGCGTTCGAGCATTGCTCTCAGCTTTGGCGTATTGTAGCGCAGTGCAAGGGTTGGCAGAATATTGAGATAGAGATTGACAATGGCTACGGGAAGCGCAACGGTAAAGGCACAGACGTTGGGAAGGGTCAGCATTGCCAAAAAGCCGATGGGATAGGAAAGCCTGTGGGTCAGAACCCCCTTGTTGCATTCGATGATGAATTTTTCAATGTATTTCGGATCGCTCGGATCTCGCAGATTCTTCTTGCTGAAGCCTCCAATACCGCCCAGCTCCCACACCTTATCCTTCCAAAGGCGAACCTTGAGCTTCTTATAGAGCTCCCGTTCCCGTTTGGAAACGTGATACAAACGGTTGTCCACGCCAAACCATCGGTCGGGCATCTTGTTGATGGCAATGGCAACGCCTCCGTCCAGCGCGAATTGCAACGCGGTACACCAAACCACCGCCGCGATCACGTAGTACCACGTCTCGATTCCAAGAACGATATTGAGCGCCGAGATCAGCGCCATGGCAATGCCGATGATAGAGAGATACAGCTTCATGTCTTGCTTGTCTCCTTCCTTGACTCTTT
>SVSL01000062.1 GCA_015064315.1 Oscillospiraceae bacterium | reverse complement strand
ATATCGCCCATTACACCGAGATAGATAAAGGAATCCTCACATTCTTCGCAGATCTGTTTTCCGAGTTCCAGCGCTTTTTCCACAAGATCAGTTCTGCCATGTGCCCGGATTTGTGCGGCATACCACTCCAGCAGTTCGCGTTTCAGAATATATCCGGTTGGATAATCGGAGATTCCTGCAATAAGGATTTTTTCAGCCTCTTCAAACGGGCGTCCGCCTCTGGAGTTATACAGTACATTCATAATATTTTCTTCCAGTTTGTTCGCATCATAATTGAACAGCGTGTCCATGCTTACACCAAAATACCCTGCAATGATCGGAAGCATGGCGATATCCGGATATCCCGTACTCATTTCCCATTTGGAAACCGCCTGAGAAGTAATACCAAGGGCAGAAGCCAATTGTTCCTGAGTAATTCCTTTTTTCTTACGCAATTCGCGGATTTTATTTCCAATATTCATTTCCATTGTTATTGCTCCCTTCGGAAAATTCAGCGTAGGTACCTTGCTTGATTATAGTATAACATACATTTATCAATGAATCAACAACCGCGTTTTTGAAAAAATACAACGAATAGTTGGATAATATGGAAAGGATAATTAGTATTAATAAAGGTACAGCCGAGAGCAACCAAACGGTTACTCTCGGCGGCGTGTTTTATTTTTGTTTTGTTTTTTCTACCAAATCCTGCTGATATACCTTTTTACTCCGCAACATAGCCAAAAAGCAAACCATGGCGGCGGAGTAGGCAAAACCCAGAACGTAGCGCAATACGGGAATTGGAATCTCTCCCCAGATGGGATTCAAAACAAAAGAGCATATAAAACTTATGGGACGCCCCGGAGTTGATCGAGGAATGAGCAGATCGATTTCAGACAAGACGGCACAAATACCGTAGATGAGGAAAAAGAACTTCCCCTCCTTGCAAATAAACGCGCGAAGCTCGGCTATTATATCGAAGCGTTCGGGATGTTCTGCGTAGGTAGAGAGCTGATCGTTCATATGCAGCTTGTACAGAACCACGAAATACGCCACTCCCATCAGGATGTAAGCCGCAATATTGCGTTCCGAAAACGAATTGTGCTCCATAATAGCTGCCATGATGATCGCAACGGCAAAAAAAATGATGCAGGCGGCGAGTCCCGACTTTGCGATGTTTTTGAGACACGTTTTCAGAATCTCTTTGTTATTCGTCATAAACAAACCTCCTAACTTATAGAACCCCTTTTATCATAGCAAATTTTAGTTTGGTTGTCAATAAACCAATAGTTGAGTATGCACATGCTTTTCCTCACCGCATGCCGTAAGCATTGCGCCAACGGAAAGACACATCCATACCGCCAATAAAAGAGATACAAGTTTTTTCATAAAAAGCTCCGTAATATATTTTTTCATAGCCATGCTTTCCATCATTGTACCACTGCTTTGTGAATCATTCAAGACGTTTTGCGATATTTGTTGACAAAATTTGATCGGCGTTAAATTTTTCTTTGACAGATAAGCTGTGACGCACAACAAAAGGAATGCTTCGCGATCTTTAAATCCGTTCCTCCAAAAGCTCCAACGCGCGGATGGCGGCGGCTTGGCGCACGCCCATTCGGTCAAGGCCGGACGGTGCGGAGAAGCGTGTGCTAAAGCTGCCCTCGGGAGTGCTGATGCCGATATAAACGGTGCCCACGGGATCCTTCTCGGTTCCGCCTCCGGGCCCCGCATAGCCCGTGGTGGAAAGGGCATAGGTGGTTCCCAATCTTTTGCGCACGCCCTCCGCCATTGCCTTGGCGCAGGCATGGCTGACCTCGGTGTGCTCCGCGATGATGGCGGGATCAACTCCCAGCAGATTCATTTTGACCTCATTGGTATAGGTGACGCAGGCGCCGAGGAAAACGGCGGAGCTTCCCGCCACATCGGTGAGAAGCGTTGCGATCAAGCCTCCCGTGCAGGATTCGGCGGTGCTGACGGAGATATTCTTTTTCGCGCATTGCTCGATCAATCGCGCGGCGATCTCATTGGGCGTATTCATGGGATGGGCTCCTCTCTCGTTCTTTTTCTCTATTATAGCAGAAAATTGGGAAGAAATCAAGAGAAAAGGGAATGCGTCATTCAAAAAATGAACATTCCCTTTTTGCAAAGCCCGGCTTTATGGCTACGCTCTTTTATTCGATTTCCCTCAAACCTTGTAGGGGGCGACGTCCTCGACGCCCCGAGAAGCAACAAGTTTTGCTTTTTATACGGCTACCAATCATAGCCGGATGCAAGTTGAAAAAGCTTTTGTTTCCGGGGCGTCGAGGACGTCGCCCCCTACAGGCAAAAAATCAAGCCGCGTCAACACGCCGATACAGAGAGAAAAAAACATCGTTTTCGGGCGGTCAAAAGGCTATCGCCGTCGCCCCCTACAGGCAAAAAATCAAGCCGCATCGATACGCCGAACGTGCGTTTTTTTCTCCGCGCAGGGGATACGGAAAATTCGTTAGGAGACCCCAACGCCTGCGGCGTTGCCCTCCCTGTGGTCGGGTTCGACTCCGCTTCGCTCCGCTCAGGGTGACACAAAAACGATAAATTACGCACAATCCCGTAGGGGCGACCGCCACGCTTGCGTGGTGTTTGGTCGCCCGCCCGTAAAAAATCCCGACGTTGAAAAAAACGGGCGATTCATGAATCGCCCCTACGATCAAGAGGAACGGAAATCGTGGATTACACGGCTACGCTCTTTTATTCGATTTCCCTCAAACCTTGTAGGGGGCGACGTCCTCGACGCCCCGGAAACGAAAGAATTTTCAATTTGCAACCGGCTATGATTGGTAGCCGTATAAAAAGCAAAATTTGTTGCTTTCCGGACCGTCGAAAGGCTATCGCCGCCGTTCTCTATCCGCTTTTCTATGTTACAAAGGAATAGCGTAGCCGAAATTTTCGCATTTCAAGGCTACGCTGTCCTTTTATTCCTAAGACTTTATCCCTTTTTTCTTAAAGATGAAGCCCCAATTTTTTCTTATTTCTGATCCTTGATGTGCACGTCCAGTTGCTTGAAGGGGATCCGAATGCCCTCCTTGGCAAAACGCTTGTTGATATTCTCCAAAAGATCAAAGTTGACCGTCCAATAGTCGTCCTTGTTTGCCCATACGCGAAGGGTAAAGTCCAAAGAGCTTTCGTTCTGCTTGGAAAGACGGGCAAAGGGCGCGGGATCCTTGAGCGCCAGCTCGTGCTTTCCTGCCTCGTCCAAAAGGATCTCGTTGACCTTGGCAATGTCGGTTCCGTAGGCAACGCTGAAGGTGAAGTCCACGCGGCGCGTGTCGTTCTTGGAATAATTGATAATGGAGTTTGCCATTACCGTGCCGTTGGGGATGGTAATCACCTTGTTATCGGGGGGGGTGATCACAGTGTAGAAGATTCCAACGTCCTTAACTGTGCCGGAGTCGCTTGCGATCTCCACAAAGTTACCGATTTGGAAGGGGCGAAGGATCATGATCATAATGCCTCCTGCCAGATTGCTCAAGGCTCCCTGCAGCGCCAAGCCGATGGCTACGCCCGCAGACGCGATGAGCGCGACCATGGATGCCATTGGAACGCCCAGAATGGCAATGATGGTTACCGCCAGAAGAATATAAAGCGCCGCTGAGGTGAAATTGAGCAGCACGCGCACCACGGTGGCGTCATTGTTCTTGGCGAACTTGCTCTTGGAGAGCAGCTTGACGACCCATTTGATCAGGATACGTCCAATGACCAGTACGATGGCGGCGAACAGAAGCTTAAAGCCAAAGTCTGCGGCTTTTCCCAAAAGATTGTTTACAAATTGTTCCAGACTCATTTTTTTTGTTCTCCTTTTCTGATGCTTGATAGCCTCCTCATTATATCACTTTTTCCTCGCTTTGTAAAGTCGAAAAAAGAGAGGGGCGCGATTGTTCACATCTTTTTTACGAAATTTACAAAATTCGAATTGCAATTCTCAAAAGCTGTAAAAAAGCACTTGCAATTTTCCTTCTTTTGGTGTATAATGGTGTTTCACGAGTGTTTTACGGGAGGGATGGCATGGAGCTCTGCACGCAATGTCCGAGAGGCTGTAAGGTTGACAGAGTCCTTGGGAAAAGCGGCTTTTGCGGCGTACCCGAGGCGTTTTTGGTGGCGCGTGCCGCTCTGCACCCATGGGAGGAGCCCTTCCTCAGCGGAAGGAGAGGCTCCGGAACGATCTTTTTTTGCGGATGCAATCTGCAATGCGTCTTTTGTCAGAACCGTGAGATCAGTCGCGGCAAAACGGGACGCGAAATTACGGCGGATGCCCTTGCCGACGTGATGCTTCGTCTGCGGGACGCGGGAGCGCACAACATCAATTTGGTAACGCCGTCCCATTACGCGCTTCAGCTCGTTCCCGTGCTGGAGAAGGTCAAGCCGAGCCTTGGCATTCCCGTAATCTATAATTGCGGCGGCTACGAGAAGGTGGAAACGCTGAGGCGTCTCTATGGCTTGGTGGATATTTATCTTCCGGATTTCAAATATTACAGTAGTGCGCTTGCACAGCGGTATTCTGGCGCTGCCGATTACCCCACCGTTGCCTTTGATGCGCTTGCCGAGATGCTTCGTCAGCAGCCCACGCCGATCTTTGACGGAGAAGAGATGATGACGCGCGGTGTGGTTGTGCGCCATTTGGTGCTTCCCGGAGCAAGAAGCGATTCGATCTCTCTCCTGAACGCTTTGGCGGAGCGATTTGGAAGCAAGGCGTTCCTGCTTTCACTCATGAGCCAATACACCCCCGATTTCGCATTCGATTGCGAGGATCCCGCGCTTCATCGACGCCTGACAACCTTTGAGTACGAAAGCGTTCTGAAAAAAGCCGAGGCGCTGGGCTTTGAGGGATGCATTCAGGGGCGTTCCTCAGCCAGCTCGTCCTATACGCCGGATTTTTATGAGAAATCATTTTTATAGTCATTACAATCAATTTTTTTCGAGGAGAAGAAAAAATGGGGATTTTTGAGTTGTTTATTACTGCCGTTGCGCTTTCCATGGATGCCTTTGCGGTTGCCATGTGTAAGGGTCTTGCCACGCCAAAGCTCAAAATCAAGCATATGCTTTTGGCAGGACTTTGGTTTGGCGGCTTTCAGGCACTCATGCCGCTGATCGGCTACCTCCTGGGCGGAACCTTTGGCAAATACATCACGGCATACGACCATTGGATCGCTTTCGGTCTCTTGGCGTTCCTTGGCGGTAAGATGATCTGGGAGGCCATTACTGCGGGCGATGAGCCTGCCAACGGCTCCTTTGCCGTGCGCGAGATGTTCCTCATGGCGGTTGCTACCAGCATTGACGCCTTGGCGGTTGGCGTGACCTTCGCGCTCTTGCCCAACGTAAACATTGTGTGGGCGGTGACCTTCATCGGCGCTCTCACCTTTGCGTTTTCCGCCGTTGGCGTTAAGCTTGGAAACATCTTTGGCGAACGCTTCAAGGCAAAGGCGGAGCTTGCGGGTGGAATCATTCTGGTCTGCATGGGAATTAAGATTTTGCTGGAGCATTTGAACGTGATCTTCTTCTGATGACTGCATAAAAGAGCAAAAGCATTCGGTTTGCCAATACAACTGTCACCTTTGGATTGTTGTATTTGCTTATCTCGAAGCTTTTGCTCTTTTGTTTTCTGTAAAATTTGTAAAATCCTATTCATATCTTATAAAAATATTTGAGAAGTATTGACATTTTACAAAAAATTGTGTATAATATATGAAGTATGATATACTGACGCCAATAGTGCTTTTTTCATACAGAACACTACAAAGACAAAGAATAAGGAGGTGTATTATGGTACAACTGTGGATCGCAGTTGTAATCGGTATTGCCGCATTGGCACTCGGTTCCTTGGTCGGATTCATCATCCGCAAAAAGATCGGCGAGTCCAAGATCGGATCTGCCGAGGCAGAGGCAAAGCGCATTCTGAACGAAAGCTCCAAGAATGCCGAAGCCAGAAAGAAGGAGATCCTTCTGGAAGCCAAGGAAGAGACGCTTCGTCTTCGCAACGAGACCGAACGCGAGCTCAAGGAGCGCCGCGCAGAGGTGACTCGCATGGAAAGACGCTTGAACCAAAAGGAAGAAAACCTGGACAAGAAGACCGAAAATCTGGAACGCAAGACCGAACAACTGGAAGAAAAGCTGAAGGCAAACGATGCCTTGAAGGAAAAGATCAACGAGACCCTTGCAGCGCATTTGAATAAGCTGGAGGAGATCTCGGGATACACGGCAGAGCAAGCCAAGAGTGAGCTGATCAGCCGCGTGGAATCCGAAGCAAGACACGAAATGGCACAAAAGCTGGACGAGCTGGAGACCCAGTTCAAGGAAGAAGCCGACACCAAGGCGCGTAATCTTCTTTCCCTTGCCATTCAGAGATGCGCCGCAGATCACGTAACCGAATCTACCATCTCGGTGGTGCAGCTGCCCAACGAGGAGATGAAGGGACGTATCATCGGACGCGAGGGTCGTAACATTCAAAAGCTGGAGACGCTGACAGGTGTGGAGCTGATCATTGACGACACACCCGAGGCAATCACGGTTTCGGGATTTGATCCCGTTCGCCGCGAGGTTGCAAGATTGGCACTGGAAAAGCTGATCGCAGACGGAAGAATCCATCCTGCCCGTATTGAGGAAATGGTGGAGAAATCCAAGCGTGAGGTGGATGCAGTGATCAAGCAGGCGGGAGAGCGCGCTACGTTCGACGTAAACGTACACGGCATTCATCCCGATCTGATCAAGCTGTTGGGCCGTTTGCGTTACCGTACCAGCTACGGACAAAACGTGCTGCAGCATTCTATTGAGGTTGCATGGCTCGCAGGTCTCATGGCTGACGAGCTGGGATTGGACGGAACGCTTGCCCGTCGCGCAGGACTTCTGCACGATATCGGTAAGGCATTTCCGCAGGACATGGAGGGCTCTCACGTGGAGCTTGGTGTTCAGGCGGCAAAGAAGTACAAGGAAAGCGCAGAGGTGGTTCACGCCATCGAGGCGCACCACAACGACGTGGAGCCCAAAACGATTATTGCGGTGCTGATCCAGGCGGCAGACGCTGTGTCTGCGGCAAGACCCGGTGCGCGACGCGAGGATATGGAAAACTATATCAAGCGTTTGCAGAAGCTGGAGGAGATCGCCGTTGGCTTCCAGGGTGTGGATAAGGCATTTGCTATTCAGGCGGGACGCGAGATTCGCGTTATGGTGAAGCCCGAGATCGTAAACGATGCGGGTATGAAGCTTATTGCCCGAGAGATGGCAAAGAAGATCGAAGAAGAAGTGAAGTATCCCGGACAGATCAAGCTGAATCTGATTCGCGAGACTCGCGCCGTAGACTACGCGAAATAATTCTTTTTCCGAAAACACGGAATTTATCATACATATTGCTATGATGAAACAACCGCCGCACCCACTCGCGGCGTCCGTATAAAGGGCTGTACGCCAAAAGCGTACAGCCTTGTTTTTTTGGTAGGGGCGATTCACGAATCGCCCCTACGATCAACGATGGATGTAACCGTGAATTTTGCGGCTACACTCTTTCGTTCGATTTTCCTCAAAACCTTGTAGGGACCGGCGTCCTCGACGGTCCAAAAAAAACGAAAGAATTTGGGAATTGCATCCGGCTATTATTTGTAGCCGTATAAAAAGCAAAATTTGTTGCTTCTCGGACCGTCGGGGACGCCGGTCCCTACAGGCAAAAAGTTCAAACCGCATCAACACGCCGATACGGAGCGAAAAATCCATCGTTCTCTCCATAAACTAACTTCATGGAGCAGATGGGGTAGTGGTCCCCAGCTGCTCGCGGGAGCTATTCTTCCCGTCCGTTCGAAAAACTGACAAAAAACAGTCACCCAACTAACGACAGAGGCACCGCACCTCCAAAAAAGTAAAAAAACTTTTCTGTGAAAAGTTTTCGTCCACCTTTTCCAAAAGGTGGCGCGGATCCAACGCCGCGTAGCGTTGGTCGCCCGTTGCGGACGACGAGGGGGAAACTCCCGCAGAGGGGGAATTTCCCCCTCGTCGTCCGCAACGGGCGAAACTCCCCCCCAAAAAAGAGGGGAGGAACTTCTTGCAAGAAGTTCCTCCCCTCGAGGTCTTGAATCAATAATCCTTACGCAGTTACAACGCTGTTTGCTTTTTGGAGTCCCAGCTTTTCCACCGCGTCCTCGCGCATTTTGTACTTGAGGATTTTACCGGCGGCGTTCATGGGGAAGCCTTCTACAAAGTCGATATAGCGAGGCACTTTGTGGCGCGCCATATTGGCTCCGATATAGGCTTTCATTTCGTCAGCGGTCATGGTTTCGCCTTCTTTGAGAATGATGCAAGCCATGATTTCTTCGCCGTACTGCTCATCGGGAACACCGATGACCTGTACGTCGCTGACTTTGGGATGGGTGTAGATGAATTCCTCGATTTCTTTGGGATAGATATTCTCACCGCCGCGGATGATCATGTCCTTGAGGCGTCCCGTGATACGGAAGTTGCCTTCGGGAGTGCGGCAGGCGAGGTCGCCCGTGTGGAGCCAGCCGTCGGCGTCAATGGCAGAGGCGGTTGCCTGAGGCATCTTATAATATCCCTTCATCAGATTGTAGCCACGGGCTACGAACTCACCCGTTACCTCGTCGGGACATTCCTCGCCGGTTTCGGGATTGATGATCTTGCATTCGATTTCGGGCAGAGGTCTGCCCACCGTTCCCACGCGAACTTCAATGGGATCGTCGGTGGAGCTCATGGTGCAGCCGGGAGCGGCTTCCGTTTGACCGTACACAATGGTGATCTCGTTCATGTTCATCTTTTCTACCACTTGACGCATGGTGGAGATGGGGCAGGGGCTTCCCGCCATGATGCCGGTTCTCATATAGGAGAAATCGGTTTTTTCAAAGTCGGGATGCTCCAAAAGGGCAATGAACATGGTGGGAACGCCGTTGAAGGCGGTGATATGCTCGTTGTGGATGCAGGCCAGAGCAGGCTTGGGAGAGAAATAGGGAAGCGGAAGAATGGTTCCGCCGTGGGTCATGGTTGCCGTCATGGAGAGCACCATGCCGAAGCAATGGAACATAGGCACTTGGATCATCATGCGGTCGGCGGTGGAAAGATCCATGCGGTCGCCAATGCATTTGCCGTTGTTGACGATGTTGTAGTGAGTCAGCATAACGCCTTTGGGGAAGCCTGTGGTTCCCGAGGTGTACTGCATATTGCAAACGTCATCCTTGTTGACGGCGGCAGCCATGCGGTAGACCTCTTCTACGGGAACGTTGGAGGCACGCTCCATGGCTTCGTTCCATTCGAGGCATCCCTTCTGACGGAAGCCGACGGTAATGACGTTGCGAAGGAAGGGCAGTCTCTTGGCGTGCAGAGGCTTTCCGGGCTTGGTGGTGGCAAGCTCGGGGCAGAGCTCGGCAACGATCTCGCCGTAGCTGCAATCCTTGGAGCCCTCGGTCATAATGATGGTGTGGGTATCGGATTGCTTGAAGAGATACTCTGCTTCGTGGATCTTATAGGAGGTATTTACGGTTACCAGAACAGCACCCAGCTTAACGGTAGCCCAAAAGGCGATATACCACTGGGGTACGTTGGAAGCCCATACGGCTACGTGAGAGCCTGCCTTGACACCCAGATCGATGAGCACGCGGGCGAACTGATCCACGTCGTCGCGGAATTCGCTGTACGTACGGGTGTAATCGAGGGTGGTGTATTTGAAGGCGTACTGATCGGGGAATTCCTCTACCATACGGTCAAGAACCTGAGAGAAGGTGCAATCAATCAAGAGATCCTTCTTCCAAACAAACTTTCCGGTATGCGCCTTGTTGCTGTAAAGGGTCTTTTCGTTGCGGGAGGTGTTGCTGAACTGCTTCATATAGCCCACAAACTGGGAGAAAATGATCTCCATATCGTCCAGATCCTCGCACCAGGTGGGATCCCAAACCAGGGAGATAAAGCCGTCGTAGTTCACCGAGCGGAGGGCGAGCATCATATCGTGGATCGGCATTTGTCCTTCGCCTGCCAGGCAGTATTCAACGCCGTTATCGGTCTTGACGGCATCGTGGAAATGCACGTGACGAACGTAGGCACCCAGATTTTTGATCACGGTCTCGGCGCTCTCACCGCATTCAAAGTAGGCGGCGGAGAGATTCCAAAGCGCGCCCAGGCTATCGCAGGCAAAGCGCTCCAGCAGATCACGCAGGGTTGCCGTGCTGCCAAAGAGCCCCGAGGTTTCAATGAGGAGGGTTACGTTCTTTTCCTCTGCCATGGGAAGGATCTTTTCGATCAGACGCGCGGTCTGCTCCACGCCTTTCGTTTTGTCCTCGCGGTTGTTGGCGCGCAGTCGGACGTGGGGAATGTGCAGGTTGGAGGCGATCTCAAGGCATCTTTCCAGCTCGGTCACCGTCAGATCCTCGGTTTCACGCTCGGCAATGTCACCAACGGTGTCGATGCAGGGAATCTGCAGCTTCTTTTCATAAAGCTTGCGACGGGTGGCAGCTGCCGTGTAGTTGTGGAAGGCGCCGTCCTTGTCGGTGAAAATGGGATTGTAAATATTGTGAAGCTCTATGCCTTCAAAGTGCAGATCGTTGGCGATCTCGCAAAAATCGGCAAATGAGCTGTTGTGCCAGCCCTTGGTGGAAAATGAGAGTTTCATGCCTGTGTCTCCTCGTAAATGATCTTGTTCACAGCGTTGAGATACGCCTTGATGCTGGCGCCGATGATATCGGTGGAAATACCCGTTCCCGAATAAAGCTTGCCGTCATTGCGAAGCTTAACGATGGCAGAGCCCATTGCCTCCTTACCCTCGGTGACCGACTGGATCTGAAAATCGTCCAGCTCGTAGTGGTGACCAATGATCTGCTCCAATGCCAAAAATGCGGCGTCGATGGGGCCGTCTCCCATGCAGATGCCCTGAACGGGATTGGCGTCACGCGTCAGCGTGATCTGCGCGGAGGAGGTGATGATGTTACTGCTGTTGATCACGTAGCTCTCCAACGTGTAGGTGGAGGGAACCTGAAGAGCGGCGCTGGCAATGATGGCGTCCAGCTCCTTTGCGCCGATGTTCTTCTTTTCGGCAACGCGCAAAAATTCGTCGTAGACGCTCTTCTGATCCTCCTCGGACAGATCATATCCGAGAGCCGTGGCGGCACTCATAATATCCTCGCGGGAATCGTTTTTGTCAAGATGGATGCTGTACTCCGAACCGCTTGCAAGGGAAAGGGAGCTCTTTTCGTTCTTTGCAACGTCGGTGATCCGATGGATCTGACCAATGATGCGATTGAGCTCGGTGTAGCGCAGACCAAAGGTGAAGCCATAGTTGTTTCCGCAGTTGCGCACCATGGAGGAGAAGGTCTCAAGAGGTGTGTCACCGCCGTCCACGTTGGTCTTGACGATCTGCGCGCCGCGACGAACCGAGAGGATTGCGGCAGCTGCGGAGAGACCGTTGAGGTTGGCACAGCGGACGCCAACGGGAACCGAAATATAAGAGAGGATCTCCTCTACAAAGGCGGCAAAATCGTCGGGAAGCATTTCGGCGGCACTATCGCACACCGAAACCGAGGTTGCGCCCGCGTTCACTGCGGTGATGAGGGCGTCCTTTAAAAATTCTCTCTCGGCGCGGGTGGCATCAGTGGCGGAGAATTCCACGTCGGCGCAGCCCTCCTTTGCCATTTTTACCACACGGTCAATCCATTCCAGCATCTTGGGGGGCTTCTTGTGGCAGATATATTCCATGCCTACGGGAGAGGTGGGAAGCTCAATGCGGATGCGGGGACGTGCGGTATTGGAGAGGGCGGCGATGGCATCGGAAACGCTCTGCGCGGTCTTTCCTGCCGCAACCGACAAAACGCTCTGCTTGACAAAGGAGGAGGCGGTGCGAACGAAGAGAATATCGGTTTTGGAATTCTGAATCTCGGGGAGCTCGATCACGTCGGTATTCAGCTTTTCCAGCTGTCTTGCGATCTCCAGCTTTTCCTTAAAGCTGAACGCCTTGCCCTCTCTGCAAAGTGTGGTGTCTGCAATTTGAATGTGTTTCATGGATTCTGTTTCCTTTCTGTTTGCGTGGCGTACAGAGCGTTTTTGGATGGAAAAACAAAGCCCTGAGACCAGTATTGACTGATCTCAGGGACGAAATGCATTCGCGGTACCACCCTGTTTACCGTATAGAACGGTCAACTCAACGGGGCTCTGACAAGCCCTTTGCCATGGTAACGGGGCACGCCGTAGTTGCTTACTGAGCGTTCGGCAACTCTGCTCCGGAACGAGACTTTTCATCCACGTCCCATCGGCTCGCACCGTCCGCCGACTCTCTGAGGTGACCTTTTGGATGAAAATAATTCCTTCAACGCATTTGGGTTTGATAAAATATGTGATATTATAGCACGAATTTTTGCTTTTGTCAACCTTTTTTCAAATTTTTTGTAAAAATCCTCAAAAAAGCGATCAAAGAGGCATGGTCCAACCAAAGGTGTCCTCGGTCTTGCCCCACTGAATACCGGTGAGGGTATCGTACAGGTGCTGGGTAACCTTACCGATCTTACCGCCACCAACCGTGTACTTCTTGCCCTTGTAGCAGAGCTCGCCAATGGGAGAAACCACTGCCGCGGTGCCGGTGCCCCAAGCTTCCTCAAGGGTGCCGTTCTCCATAGCAGCCTCCAGCTCATCAATGGAGAGGAGTCTTTCGCTGACCTGATAGCCTTCCTTGCGCAGGATCTCCAGGCAGGACTTTCTGGTAATACCGGGGAGGATGGAGCCCGAGAGCATGGGGGTAACGATCTCGTCACCGATCTTGAACATCACGTTCATGGCGCCCACTTCCTCAATGTACTTTCTGTGTACGCCGTCCAGCCAAAGAACCTGAGAGT
>SVSL01000061.1 GCA_015064315.1 Oscillospiraceae bacterium | reverse complement strand
GGGCTACTCCTTCGACTTCTTGAAAAGGGCGAGCTGAAGGATGCCAAGTATGACGTTCGCTTTGTTGCAACTCTTGATACGCTTCCCGAGGGCAGTGTTGTTGGCTTTGATTATTCGGTATTCGTACTGGATGAGACCACCGGCAAGACGGCTAAGGCGGAGAACGTTCGCGTATTCGCAGAGCTGAAACCCGAGGTTTCCTTTAGCAACGGCACCTCCTGCAAGGCATCTGACCTTGGCATGAAGAACCTCTACGCGCTGGAGATCAAGGATATTGAGGCGAAGTATTCTCTCACCAACAGCTCCATTGAGATTGTGATCACTCCCTTTGTTGCCACCAAGGCAGGTGACGTTGTTACCGTTACCGATTCCTACACCGTACAGTACGGCGTGGTTGAGACTCCCGCGGCATAATCAATAAAAGCTTACCGCTGTGTCATCTTTTGGATGATACAGCGGTAATTTTTTTATTTGCAATGCTTCTTGCGGTAGGCATTGGGAGTTATGCCGGCGCTTTTCTGAAAGCTTTGAATGAAATAGCTCTCGCTGGAAAATCCGCATCGGTAGGCGATGTCCGCGATGGGGGCATCGGGCTGTGCGATGAGGAGATCCTCCGCGCGCGCAATGCGCAGATGATGATGGAATTCCTTGAGGGTCTGGTTGGTAATTCTGTGGAAATCGGTGTTGATCTTGGAGACGCTGACGTGAAATTTTGCGGCGATCTCTCCGGTGGTCAGAGACTCGTTAAAATGCTGAACCAAGTATTGGACTACGTCGAAAATATAATCGTTTGGCGTATTGAGACGGATGGGAGCGGTGTTTGGCAGGAGGCGGTGCGCCTCTCCCAGGATCAGCATCAGAAGAAAGAGGGATCTTTCGGGATCGGGATCCTCGCCGCCCTCCTCCAACAGCTCCACGTATCGCTCGATTTCACGGCATTGGGAGGGGGTCAGCTCCAAAATCAGACAGTCATCACAGAGAAGCCTGTCGCTATGCAAAAGGCTTTCGGGAATCTGCTTGACAAACTGCTCGTTGAAATAAATGCAATGGCAAATATAGCCCTCCTCGGTGGAGTCAAAGGTGTCAATGTAATGATAGGAGCCTGCACGGTGCAGAATGAGGGCGGGGGTGGAGATTTTCTGTCGGCTTCCGTTGTTGAAGATCTCTCCCTGCGAGTGGCTGGCAACCAGAAGCAGCTCGGTGAGGTGATGCATATGGGCATCCTTGTGGATGTAGTTGAGTCTTTGGGTGATCCGCTGGACGCTGATGGGACTCTTCTTGGAAGAATATCGGAATTGAGATTCGTAAGGCATCGTTGCTCCTCCTTTCATCATCTGTTCCCATTATAGCACGGGGAAGCTTTAAAATCAAGAACCGAAGCGTGAATTTTTTTTCCGAACACAAAAAAACTAAATTTTTTTTGCGGTTTTGCGGCGATTTTTGATAGATTTTTGGTTTTCTTTGTGATATAATGATATTGAAAGAACACGGCTCTCTCGAAAGAGCGGAAGGAGCATGAAGGAATGAAGCACTTTTACAGTCAACAACCCGAATATTTGGGACACGGCGCCTGCAACGAGGCGAGTGTGGTCAAGGGAGAGCATTACCGCTTTACGGTACTGACGCCGAATCTTCTGCGCTTGGAATACAGTGAGGACGGTGTGTTTGAGGACCGTCCATCTCAGGTGGTGCTCAACCGTACGTTCGCAACGCCCGAATTCCATGTGGTGGACGAGGAGGGAAGACTTGAGATCTCCACGGTGGCATTCCATTTGGTCTACAACAAAAAGGAATTTGCTCCCGAGAATCTTTATATCGACGCCAAGAACAGCTACACCAACTACGGCGGTCGCTGGAAATACGGCGCAACAACCTACGGCAATCCTCCAAGACATCACAATCTTTTGGGAACCACCCGAACGCTGGACAAGATCGACGGGGAATATCCTCTGGATTTCGGCTTGCAGGATACCAGCGGAAGAAGCTTTTTTGACGACAGCAAATCGCTTCTCTTCAATGAGGAGGGATGGCTGGAGACGCGCAGAGAAGGGAACAGTGACGTGTATTTTCTCTGCTATCAGCATGATTACATGGGCGCCATTCGTGATTTCTATCGCCTTACGGGCGCACCTCCCATGATGCCCCGTTACGCCTTTGGCAACTGGTGGAGCAGATATTGGAAATACACCGAGGAGAGCTACTCGGCGCTTCTGGACAAGTTTAAGGAAAAGAAAATGCCCTTTACCGTTGCCATGCTGGATATGGATTGGCACGTGACCGAGGTGGATCCCAAGTACGGCAGGGGCTGGACGGGGTATACGTGGAACAAGAATTTCTTCCCCGATCCCGCGCGCTTCCTTTCTTCTCTTCACCAAAAAGGGATGCATTGCGGACTCAATCTCCATCCTGCCGACGGCGTACAGGGCTTTGAGGATGCCTATCCCGCCATTGCAAAGGAGATGGGCGTGGATACCTCCCGCGAGGACCCCGTCAACTTTGACATTGCTTCGACCAAATTTGTAAAAGCATACTTCAAGCATCTGATCCACACCAATGAGGATATGGGCGCTGATTTTTGGTGGATCGACTGGCAGCAGGGCAAGGAGAGCGGCATCAAGGGCTTGGATCCTCTGTGGGGACTCAATCACTTCCACTACCTCGATAACTGCAAAAAGGATCGTCGTGGTATGATTCTCTCGCGCTTTGCGGGGCTTGGCTCTCACCGCTATCCCTTTGGCTTCTCGGGCGATACCATTGCCACTTGGAAATCCCTTGCCTTCCAGCCCTACTTTACGGCAAACGCCACCAACGTGGGCTATACCTGCTGGAGTCACGACATTGGCGGCTTCAAGACCGGTGTGAGAGAGCGGGAGCTGTTCATCCGTTGGATCCAGTTCGGCGTGTTCTCGCCTGTGCTTCGTATGCATTCCAGCAACAATCCCTTTACCAGCAAGGAGCCTTGGGCCTATGGAAAGCATACCGAGGAGATCGTCAGCCGCTATTTCCGTTTGCGCCACCGTCTGATTCCTTATCTTTACACGGGCGCGTATCGCGCGAACGTCGAGCTGACGCCCATGATTACCCCCCTGTACTATTACTATCCCGATTCCAAGAAGGCGTTGGAATATCGCAACCAGTATTTCTTTGGAAGAGAGCTGATGGTGTGTCCCTTGACAACCCCCACCGCCTTTGACAGCGATATGGCAACGGTTGAGGCGTGGATTCCCAAAGGAATCTGGACCGATATTTTCACGGGTAAGACCTATCGCGGTGATCGTGTGATGAAGCTGAACAGAAGGGTCGAGGATCAAGCGGTGCTTGCGCGCCCCGGCGCGATTCTGCCCCTTTCCAAGGATGCGGGCGGTGAAAACAGCGTGGAAAATCCCCGTGAGATCGATCTTTACATTTTCCCCGGTGCGTCGGGCTCCTACGAGCTGTACGAGGATAGCGGTGATGGATACGATTATCAGAATGGCAAGTGCGCCTTTACAAGGTTTGATTTTGCGTGGGGGGAGACGGCAAGCCTGTCGATCTCGGCGCGCGGAGAGCTTTCGCTCGTTCCCGAAACGCGTTCTTACACCCTGCATTTCCGCGGCTTTGCCGAGGGTATCAAGGCAAGCGGTGACAAGGTGATTTCCCAGTCCTACGATGCCTCCACCAACACACTTTCTGTAACTCTTGCACCCGTTGATACGGTGGCAGGCGCTTGTGTGACGGTTGAAAACGTCAAGGCTGACGAAAACAAGGCTTTCAAGCAGGATGTGTTCGAATTTCTCATGGCGGCGCAGCTGCCCGTGGATGACAAGAACGCCATCTATGACGTTTACAAAAAGGCACCCTGCAAGGAGGAAATTGCACTGGGGCTCAACAACCTGAAGCTTTCGGATTCCATCCGTGATGCGCTCTATGAGCTTACCTTCTGTTAATTTTTTTGAAAGGAAATAATACGATGAAAAAGATTGTTTTTTACCTGCTTGCCTTGATGCTCGTTTTGGGTACCGTGGCACTGGCGTCCTGCCGAAAGGACGTTGATGATGAAATTGCAGAATCCTCCCAATCCACCGCCGAGCAAACGGTAGAATCCACGGAGGATCCAACCCAAGTAACCGAGCCAGCTACCGAAGCTCCCACCACTGCCGATCCCGCTGCGGGCTCTTGGTCACCCAAGGTATGAGAAAGGAGAGGAAAATATGAAAAAAATAAGCTTTCGTTTGTTGAGCTGTTTATTGACCGTCTTTACGCTTCTTCCCGTTTTTTCTGCCGCGGCTCAATCTGCGTCCGCAAACGGGGATGAGGTGATGATTGATGTATACCAGGAACATGAGATCTTTTATGAGGATCACGTTGGTGAAAATTTGGCGTCCCTGACGGCGGGGAACGATACCGTTCATACCTCGAACGGAAAGACTCCCATCAACAATTTGTACGATTTGAAGATCGTGGGCAGCGGATATACCCCCTTTACGACCTTTGAGACCAGCTCCAAAAATCTGAAGCTGTTGGGCAATCATGCCTCGGAAAACACCTCCAAAAATGTATTTACGCTGGATAACATCGACGATAGGACTGCGGGCAAAGGAATGGTTACCGTGATTCCCGAATCCTATATGAAGGATCTGGAGGAGTTCACGATCTCCTGGATCAATCGCGTACATAAGCCCAAGTCGGGGTATATTGGCTTGGCGCTGTTTTACGACAATATGGAAACCGTGGACGGCGTTGATTATTTCAACGGCTACGATAATTACACCTATACCGGGTTTACCGGAAATATGATGAATTCTTACGCCGCGTATTCGATCTACGACGGCAAAAAGGTTTCCTTTGCCACGGAGAGCATGAACACCACGCATCCGGAACAGAATACCTCGATCTACGCCTCGGTCACCTGTATCAAGGGGGATTACGAGTATAACGGCGTAAAATATACCGCCAAGATTTTGAGCTATGTGGACGATCAGTTGGTTTCCACCTCCTACGCGCAGTGGGCGGATGCTCCCGTCATGTTCTTGTACGAGAACGATTCTAACCGTTGGTGCGTTCAGTTTACCAATGTCAAGCTGAAAGCCAAGCTGCCGGAAAAGATCTCTGTAAACACCATGCTGGAGAGCAGCGATCCTCTTGTGATTTCGGGGACCTCGGTTCGCTACGAGGGCGGCGCGGGTTTGCGTTTCTACACCGAATTGAACAAGGATTCTCTTTATGATAACGCTACCGCCGTTGAGACCGGCGTGATCATGATCGAGAGCGATCAATACAAGGGGGAGCTGAATGTTGATACGGAAGGAATTTTGAAAAGCGAGAATCCCTGTGAGCTGCAGAATACCGATCTTATCATTGAAACCACCCATGATTTTCTGGATCCTTCCATTGCGGGTAAAAGCTTTATCGCAAGAGCCTATGTAAAATACGACATCCAAGGCAAGACCTTTTATGATTACACTGCCGTGGAAAAGGCAAGCTGTGCCCGAACTGCCGCCAAGGTAGTAAACAAGATTGAAAATAGCGCCGAGACTGCTGTCATGATCGACGCTTGCTCCAAGCTTGCAGGTCCCTTGACCGCCATCGACATGATGACGCTGAACATTTTGGTTCCCGGAACCGGAAGCGAGAAGGATACCGAACGTTACGGTACCCTCAACTATGAGCAACGTATGGAATCTGCCATCCATATGATCAAGGAGCTTTCCCCCGATGTGCTCGGTGTACAGGAGCTTTCTACGGGACTTCAGTTGCCTCTGCTTCGGGCAGATGCCGATCTGTCCGAACGGTACGGGATCGTTGATTCTGCCGACGATACGCTACAGTCAGGTGGATCGGGTGAGGAGGGACTTTGTATTCTTTACAAAAAGGATCGGTTTGAACTGATCTCCACGGGGGTCAAATATCTCTCCGATACGCCGGACGTGAAACATTCGCTTTTTGCGGAAGCCGCCGCGTATAATGCGGGGGAGGGGGTTACGGCAAAGTTCTATCCTCGAAAAGTTCTTTACGCTGTTCTGAGGGAGAAGCATACACAGCAGGAATTTGCGTTTTGCGTTACTCATTTGGCATACACGGCGTCCGATACCGATCTGGATCAAACGGTACGCAACAAGCAGGCAGCAAAGCTGATCGAGCTGATCGAGAGCGGCGCTTTGTTTGATGCGAGTATTCCGTACGCCATTGTGGGGGATATGAATGCCAAGCCGAATACAGAGGCATACAACCTGCTTTTGAAAACCACTGAGGATATTCGCTACGTTGCCGATCAGGCGGCAAGTGCAACGCAGGGAACCATTCACAACTTCAAGGCGAATTATTCGGGATCATCTATTGACCACATTTTCATAAGTCAAGCCGATTTTTACGCAAACCTACATGAAATTGTTACCAAAGAGTATTTCAGCGCATCTTTGGGGAAGAAAATTCTTCCGTCCGATCACTATGCGGTGATGGGTAGGGTTACGTTCTTGCCGGATTGAACCGAATGACGTAGGTCGTTCAATTTCTTGTACATGGAAGTTATTGCCTTTCTGCGTAGAAGCAAAAACGGAAACGCAAAAAATGCTAAAAAAATAAAAAATCGCCAGAGATATTGTTTCTCTGCCGATTTTGTGATATAATGGAAACAACGAAAATTGATTTTGGAGGAGAACATGAAAACACTGCTTTTGGGGGACGTATCGCCCACAGCCTCTTCCGCACCTCTGTTTACGGCGCAAGATCTTTCTGCGCTGTTTGGCGACGCGCGCTCGCTCTTTGAAAAACGTGATTTCATCTTTGTCAATCTGGAATGTGCCTTGACGGACTCTGAAAACGAGATTTCCAAATTCGGACCCCACCTCAAAGCCCCCAAGGAGACTTCCAACGTCCTCAAAGCCCTTGGCGTGGATTGCTGTGGACTTTCCAACAACCATGTGTTTGACTGCGGAATTGACGGCATACTCGACACGCTTCGCGCTCTGCAAGGGGCAGGTCTGGGCTACACCGGCTTTGGCAAGAATTACGAGGACTCCCGAAAGAATTATACCGTGGAGAAAAACGGCGAGCGGATCGCGATCGTTGCCGTTTGCGAGCATGAATACTCCTACGCGCTGGAAAATCGCATGGGATCTCGCCCCTACGACGAATACGATACCATGGAGGATATCCGAAACGCCAAAAAGGATCACGACCGCGTGATCGTGATCTATCACGGCGGCAAGGAATACAGTCCCTATCCCTCTCCCAGACTTCATAAGCTTTGCCATGCCATGGCGAGAAACGGCGCCGACGTGGTTCTTTGTCAGCATAGCCATTGCATTGGATGCTACGAGCAATACGAAAACTGCCATATTCTTTACGGACAGGGAAACTTCCATTTTGTTCGCCCCGATATCGAACGAGACTCTTGGCACACCTCTTTGGCGGTGGAATATGATACGCTCAACCACGAGATCTCCTTCGTTCCCGTCAAGGAGGTTGGAGAGCGCGGGATCGGGCTGGCGCACGACGCAGAGAAAGACGCCATCATGACCGCCTTTGCGGCAAGGAACCAACAGCTTCAAAATGGCGAGTGGAAGCAGGGCTGGCATGATTTTTGTCAAGAAAAGAAGGATATCTACATCAAAGCCATCGAGCGTGCCTGCCTTGCCGATTCCACCGAGCGGGAGAACAGCCGATTCGCTCACTATTTGGATTGCGAGGCTCATACCGACGTTTGGCGCGAGCTGTTCCCGTCCTACAATCTGACCAACGAGACAGAAGAAAGGGCGATCGAATGGAACTTTTAAAAAGACTTCCTTCCCCCATGGGATTGGATAAGAAGGCACTTCTGGAGATGATTTTGAAGGAAGAATACGGCTATCTGCCTGCGCGCCCCTATGAGGTAACGGCAGAGGAGGTGGCATCTGATCGCAAATTCTGTGCGGGAAAAGCGCCTTTGCGCACTCTCAAGCTGACCTGTCGCGCCGAGTGGGGAGATTTTTCCTTCCCGGTTTACTACGTTGCGCCCAAGGGAAAGACTCAGATTCCTTGCTTTATTCACATCAATTTCCGTGACGATATTCCCGACCGCTATCAGCCCACCGAGGAGCTGGTGGACGAGGGATATGCCACCTTGACCTTTTGCTACCAGGACGTGACAAGCGACAACGGCGATTTTACCAATGGTTTGGCAGGGGTCATCTATCCCGACGGTAAGCGCAAAAGCGATGACTGCGGTAAGATCGGTCTTTGGGCATGGGCGGCAATGGCGGTGATGGACTATGCCATGACCCTTCCCGAATTGGATCATGAAAGAATCTCGGTGGCGGGGCATTCCCGACTTGGCAAGACCGCGCTTCTCACAGGGGCTCTTGACGGGCGCTTCTATTGCGCCTTCTCCAACGATTCGGGATGCAGCGGCGCGGCTCTGGCAAGAGAGAACGATGGCGAGACGGTTGCCAAGATCGTAAAGACCTTTCCATACTGGTTCTGTGAGAATTATTACAAATATGTAGATGCCGAGGATACCATGCCCTTTGATCAGCATTGGCTTCTTGCCGCCAATCTGCCCCACAAGGTCTACGTTGCCAGCGCGGCGGAGGATCTTTGGGCGTGTCCCAAGAACGAGTATCTTTCCTGTGTTGCCGCAGACGAATATTACAAGGCACATGGCAAGAGCGGATTCGTTCATCCTGAGCGTCTGCCCGAGGTGGGGGAGTGCTTCCACGAGGGTGACATCGGCTACCATTTCCGCGACGGTATGCACTATCAGAGCCGTGAGGATTGGCTCAAGTACCTTCGCTTTTTGAAAAAGGCGTAAAGAACAATGAAAGTCCCGACAGACTTGATCTGTCGGGACTTTTGATTTTGCGGTTGCAGGGGCTTATTTCTTGATCACCTTTTTGCACCAGGTGCGCTTGTTGCATTTGGGACACTTTAAGTATCGCGTTGTTCCCGCGTGCATCGCATTCAGTGCTTGCTTGTAGGTAGGCACGATCTCGTGACCGCAATTTTTGCATTTGTAAGCCCCCACACTGACCTCAAGCTTTAACGCATAGAAGCACGGGATCAGGAAGATCACGCAGAGCGTAAGGATGGCAACGAGCATCCATGGACCCTCGGGCATAAAAAACGCGATGATCGCCAGCCCTCCGAGCAATCCAACAATGCTTACGGTCATGATCGCCCACATTGCATTCCAAATGGTTTTGTTTTTCTTTTCCAATTCCTTTGCCATATCAAGCAAAAGCTCTTCGTTTTTCTGATCGTTGTTTTCCATATTGATTTTCTCCCCACTTAATAATTCGTTTACGCTGATGCCGAGAATGTCGCAGAGCTCCAGCATGATCGAGGTGTCGGGCATTGCAATGCCACGCTCCCACTTGGATACGGCTTTGTCGGTGATCCCCAGCTTTTCTGCCAGCTGCATTTGCGTGAAGCTTTTCTGCTTTCTGCAATCGGCAATGAATTTTCCAATCTTGATTTGATCCATAGGATCCCTCCTTTCGCATACAGTATAACCGATATTACAGTCAAAGTACACCTACCGTCGGTTTAGTAGGGAGAAATCAACCGTTGGTGGAGTGAATTTTGGAAGGTTTGATCTGAATTATCGTTCCTTTTTTCGTGTTCTGCGAGTTTCCAGCAGCTGCGGCATCTGTGCCAGCACGATGGCAAGGAAGACCAGGGCACATCCGATAAATTCGGGAAGGCTCAGGGCGTTTCCCAAGATCAGCCAGCCGCCAAGAGCGGCGAAGACGCTTTCCAGACTCATGGAGAGGGAAGCCACGGCGGGCTCGGCGTATTTCTGTCCGTAGATCTGCATGGTATAGGCAACGCCGCTGGACATGACGCCGGTGTAGAGGATGGGGAAGGCGGCGGAGAGGACGTTCTCCCAAACAACGGCATTTTCAACGGCGAGGGAGATCACGCCCGAGAGGATGCCGCAGATCAGGAATTGCACCATGGAAAGGAGCATCCCGTTCATAAAGCCGCTGTAATGGTCCACCGAGAGAATGTGGAAGGAAAAGCTGACGGCGCAAAGAAGCACCAAAAGATCGGCAAGGTAGATGCTTTCAATGCCTCCCCAGAGGCAGAGCATATAAAAGCCGCCCGTGGCAATGACGATGGCACCGAGGATGGGAAGCTCCAATTTCTTTCCCATAAACAGGGCAATGATGGGAACGAAGACCACGTAAAGTGCCGTTAAAAATCCGCCTCTTGCTTCTGCCGCCGCTCCTGCGGGATAAATGGTAATGGCGGCTTGCTGAAGATTGACGCTCACGGTCAAAAGGATTCCGCAAAGAATGCCTCCCGTAACCACGCGCCTGCGGTTGATGGGTTCACTTGGCAGAATATTTTGTTTGGTGGTCAGCTTTCGCACAAGAAGCGCGCAAAAGAGAAAGATCGCCGCGATCAAGGATCGCAGGCTGTTAAAGAGAAAGGGCGGAACCTTATCGGCGGCATCGCTCTGCGCCACAAAGGCAAGTCCCCAGATCAGGGCGGCGGTGCCAAGGATCAGACTGCCCTTGATATTGTTTCTTTTTTGTTCGATCATAGATTCGTCTCCTCAAGCAGTATACCCGAATATCATACCATATTATGGCTCTTTTTTCAAGGTTTTTACATCTTTTTTTCTTGAATTGTTGAAAAAGAATGCAAGATGTGCTATACTGAAACGTGAAAAATACAGAGCAGGGAGGTTTTACGACAAATGACTTCAAGGCTTTTGAAAAAGGAATATCACACACAGCTTTGCGTGGTGGGAGGCGGTCTTGCGGGGCTTGCAACCGCAGTTTCGGCGGCGCGCCACGGCACACGGGTGGTTCTGATTCACGACAGACCCGTGCTGGGTGGAAACGCCTCCAGCGAGATCCGTATGTGGGTTGGCGGTGCCAAGGGCAAGGATAACCGCGAGGGAGGACTTGTGGAGGAATGGATGCTGGAAAACTATTTCTTCAATCCCAACGCCAAGTTCACTCTTTGGGATACGGTGCTTTACGATTCCGCCATCCGCGAGAAAAATCTGACCCTCCTGCTCAACACCAGCGTTATGGATGCTGACTGCGACGGGGATCGCATTGTCAGCGTTACCGCATGGCAATCCAATGCCGAGACCTTTCACAAGGTTTACGCCGACTATTTTGCCGATTGCTCGGGAGATTCGATCTTAGCCCCTCTTTCGGGAGCGGAATTCCGCTACGGACGCGAGGCAAAATCGGAATTTAACGAGAGCATTCCTCCCGAGGTGGCGGATCGGAAGACTATGGGCATGAGCTGCTTGTTCCAGATTCGTGAGACCGATCACAAGGTCTCCTTTACCCCTCCCGACTGGGCGTACGACTACCCCACCGAGGAGGATCTTTGTCACAGAACCCACGACCTGAAGGACAACTTCTGGTGGATCGAGGTGGGTGGCTTGAAGGACTGCATCCACGATACCGACGACTGCCGCGAGGAGCTGATCAAGATCGCCTTTGGTGTGTGGGATCACATCAAGAATCACGGCGATCACGGTGCCGACAACTGGGAGCTGGAATGGATCGGCTACCTTCCTGGCAAGCGGGAAAGCCGTCGCTACGTGGGCGAATACATCGTCACCCAGAACGATGTGGAGGCAGAAGGTCGATTTGAGGATCTTGTTGCCTACGCAGGCTGGTCTATGGACGATCATTTTCCCGAAGGCTTTTACTATAAGGACGGATGCTCCACCATCTGGCATCCCGCGCCCCGTCCGTGGGGACTGCCCTTGCGCTCCATGATCTCGAAGAATATTCAAAATCTGGTCTTTGCGGGACGCAACATCAGCGTGACCCATGCCGCTCTTTCCTCCAGCCGCGTGATGGCGACCTGCGGTATTTTGGGGCAGGCGCTTGGTACTGCGGTTTCGCAGGCTCTTGCCGAGGGTGTGGATGTTCGCAAAGTAGATATCTCCCGTCTGCAGCAAACACTCATGGCGGACGACTGCTATCTGCCGTGGCACGAGCGTGCTGTTTCTGCGCTTTCCCAAAAAGCCCGATGCAATGCGGAGATCATTCGCAACGGACAGGATCGCGGCGAGGAAAATCTTTGGATCGGCAAGGAGGGCGACTATCTGGAATATACCTTCGCAGAGCCCACGGCGGTGTCTTCGCTCCGCATCGTCTTTGACAGTGATCTCAACCGCAAGGGCTACAATATGCCCTGCCGATTCCTCCTCAAAACCCCGTATTTGAAGCTTCCCGCCACGCTGGTTCGTTCTTTTGTGCTGGAATTTGTGGACGAAAATGGCGAAAAAACGGTGGCGTCCTACCAAAATCATCAAAGATTTGTACGCATCCCCGTGGAAAAGAAGATTCGATCGGTGCGTCTGATTCCAACGGCTACGTGGGGGGCTGAGGAGTACCGTGTCTTCTCCTTTGAGGTGCTTTAAAGGAGGACATAGCCTATGAAATTACGTCTTGGGAAAGAACGTGTTATCGTGCAGGGCATTCGTCCCGAGGAAAAGCTGTGGGGCCCCTATCAGTTTCCGCAGTCCTTTGATCTGGGCGACCGCCTTGTGGTGTCGGTTCACGTGGAAAACGATAACATCAACACCTTTGGTCTGCCCCAGCGGTGGTTTGAAAGCCGTGATCAGGGGGTGACGTGGCAGGAGGTTGATCCTTCGGTGGCAGGGGAGTGCGGACTCAAGCTTCCAAACGGAGATCGCATTTACTTTCCGCCCGAATCGGGGACCGATCTTTCGGATTACAAGTTTACGCACTATCATAAGCTGACGCCGGGATATGATTTTTCCAAGCAGGCAGAGGAGGGGACGATCCCGATTCAGGACGGTGTTACCGCCTGGTTTAGCGGCACGGTGATCCGCGGATACAACGCCGACAGGCTTCCTCCAAGCCTATCCAAAAAGGAATGGAAAATCTGCCGTTTGAAGGCGGGAGAGACTGTGCCCGTCATCGAATATGCCAAGCTGGATTGGCCGCTGCTTACTCGTGTGGTGCATCAGGACAAGGGCAAAAATCCCATTCTCAAGCCCATTTACCCCAAGGGGAAACCGCGCATCGGTCCCGACGGTGCTATCTGGATCACCTGTTATTCGGGGGAGGGGCATCTCGATCCCGCAACCGGTCGGTATTCCCCCTATTATTCGGCGCAGATCTTTCGTT
>SVSL01000060.1 GCA_015064315.1 Oscillospiraceae bacterium | reverse complement strand
CCTCGTCGTCCTCGTCCCAGATCTCGCCAACCAGCTCCTCCAAAAAGTCCTCAATGGTAAGAAGACCAAGGGTCTGCTTGTTTTCATCGGCTACCACTGCAAGATAGAGCTTGTGCTGACGCATTTCGGTCAAAAGCTCGTCGATCTGCGCGGTGGGAGTGACGAAGAAGGTGGGCATGAGCAGGCTGCGAACGTCTACGTCTGGATTCTTGAGATAGGCTCTGAGAAACACGCGCATATGCAGCACGCCCAGAATGTTATCCAAGGATCCCTCGTAGACAGGAAGTCTTGTAAACTTGGTTTCTCTTACCACAGAGAGGATCTCCGCGTTTGAAAGCGCAATGTCCACCGCGTAAATGTCGCCGCGCATGGTCATAACGTCCTGCGCCACGGTCTGGGAGAAATCCATAGCGGATTTGAGCATATCGCCCTGTTCCTCGTTTACAACGCCCTCCTCCTCAATGGTGTCAATGATCTGATAAAGCTCCTCCTCGGTCATGGAGGGCTCCTCCTTGTGCTTTACAAAGTGATTGATCAGCTTGGTAACGCCGGAGGAGATCAGAGTGAAGAACGCCGCAAGAGGAGCGAGGACCTTCATCAGAAAGCGAAGGGATTTTGCCGCGAAAAGCGCGGCAGTCTCACTGCGGTCATTTGCAAAGCTCTTGGGGATCATTTCGCTGAACAGAAATACGATCAGCGTGGAAATGACGGTACACCACAGAGTCACCTCTGCCGAGGTTCCAAAGAGGCGGGTCGCGATCAGCGTTGCCACCGAAGCCGCGGCAATGTGGGTGATGTTGTTGCCGATGAGCAGGGTGGAAAGAGCCTTGTCAAAATTGTTTGCGATGTACAGAGCACTCTTGGCGCGCTTGTCGCCATCGTCTGCCTTTGCCTTGATACGGATCTTGTTCATTGCCGAAAATGCGCTCTCCGAGCCTCCGAAATAGGCGCCGAGAACCACGAATACAACAAAAAGAACGATCAATACGATGATGCCGCTGTCAGCACCCGTAGTGCCGCCTGTCAGCGCGTTGATGAAAAATGAGATAGTACTTCGACTGCCATCTGTGTCCATGAGATTTAAAAAATCCTCCTTAAAAATAATAGTAATCTATATTTTACCACATTGGAAGGAAAAAGTCAATGGTTTTTTTGTGATTTTTATATTATTTGAATGATTTAAGTTTTTTTCAAAAAAACGAATCAGAAAGAGACCAACTCGTCGGAGTAGGTCTCTTTTATGATCATTTATCCTCTGAATGGTTCAAAATAGGGAAGCAGATAGGTGCCTGCGGGGTAGAGGGCGTTTTCACATTTCTCTATGGTGATCCAGGCGCAGGAGCCAAATATCTCAAAATAGCCCACAAAGCCTTCTTCCGCAAAACAGATTTTGTTTCCGTCAGCGATTGCGGAGATGCTTTTGTGTAGGGTATAGTCATACAACTCTACGTTGTTTCCGTCAATGTTTCGGATGCCCAAACGCTTGTTCGGATAAAAATCCTCTTTTTCCGGAATTTCTCGCGCAAACTCCCAACCATCAACCTCATATCTCAGAAGCTTTGTAATAGGCTCAAGAGGAGTAAACTCCAAGCCCACAACCAATCGCATATATTCAGCTGCAAGCATTCCTTCGGGGAGGTCGATGCCGTAAAGCTTGTCCAGCGCATCGCATTCTTCCTTGGTGATCACCACGAATTGATCTTCCACAACCTTGACATGGATCAGATTGTTGTTTTCGTCTACGCCGTTGATGCCGTATTCTACGATGGTTTCAAGGGTACCGTCTTTTCCCAACACACAGACCTTTTCGGTGGAATTGGCGGCTCCAAAGCTGCCGAAGAGATGGAGACGGTTTTGCTCGTCTATGGTACAAGATAACCTCCTGCCCCAGATATCCTCAACGCGCATAGGCTTTCCGTCCTTCATGGTATAGATCGCCAAAAGCTTGTAGTCCTCGGTCAAAAGGATCAGCTCGTCTGAACTGTCACCGTTGAGATCGCGGTAGGTGTAGCCAAAGGTAGCGGTGGCGTTTGTGGTGTACCGTTCATACCCTTGCCAATTTCTGTCCGGGTGGTATTCGTGCGCGAGACAGGCGAGGTTATAAAATTCCTTTTTGGCGTCCTCGGAAACAAAGGTGAACAGAGGAAGCACTGAGGCGGAGGTTAGGGAGTTTTCCCACTCTTCCCAATGATCCCAAAGGAATTGATAGGGATTGGGACGGATCTCGATGAGCTTATGGTAGGTGGCGAGGATCGATTCATAGCTTGCAAAGTCAACCACTGTATGGGAGAAGGGATGATACTCGGTTTTCCAAGTCTTTTGGTCGATCTTCAGGACGTTGTCCCGATACAAAAGCTCTGCTTGGCAGTCGGTTGCATCGGCGTCAAGCTCGATCTCGCGGTAGTTCTTTGCGGGATCAAATGGATCGTGTGTCACCAGCAGGCTTTTCCCATTTCGCTCGACTTTATAAACCATTGTGTTTTTGGACGCGTCCTTCAAATCAACGTTGTATTCTTTGGAAAACTTGTTTTCGTAAATGTGGTAGAAAAGATAGGAGATACATTCGTCGGGGTTATAGGTTTTGATCATTAGGACTGAGGAATCGAGGATCTCAATATCAACGTAGGCGTAGGGCTTGCTTTCCTTTACAACGTTTTGATCCAGATCGTAGATCTCATATTGGTACAGATGATTTTTACTGTCAACCGTGTCGATAAAGTAATGCGCCCATTTGCAGGAAATGAAGCTGGGGTCCATGACGGGGATATCCGTTGGCTTGTAAGCTTCCTCGGTGGAAGGTGTTGTGGATTCCTCTGTGCCGGTAGGCGGCGTTTCCGCGGACTCTATTGTGGAATCTGCCGAGGTTGGCAGAGCAGACTCGGGATCGGCAACGTTGCAGGCGGTGGAAAGCAGAATGGTGCAGGCAAGCAGGGCAGTCAAAAGCTTTTTTGTTGGGTTAAATTTCATGATCTTCCTCCTAAAAAAACAGAATATGTAAAACAAATCGGATCGTCGGTTTGCGTATATCGATTTACTGATAATATAATCATTATATCATACTTTTTTGGCTTGTCAATAGGGTGGTGCAAAGTTGTAAAAATAACTTTTTTTGAAGGGGTAAGTGGGGGAAGAATCTCGTTTTTTGCCCTTTTTTGAGGGGGAAGTGGGGGATGGCAAAAAGAAAAGATCCGTCTGTGACCAAAAAAGACGGATCCCGAAAAATTAAAAATGCACACCTTTGTCCGTTTCTTGATAGAGGGATGTCATGAGATTGACATTTCACAGAAACCGAACCCCGATGTGCAAAAGAGGGAACCCGACGGGCGATTGCCCACCGGCGAGTAATATTATACCGCAAAAAGGTCGATTTGTAAATATCCAATAGTGACGAAAATCGGCAAAAAAATTTGTCAAAAAGCATAAGGCGTAGAAAATGAGGGCAATTATAATCCTCTTTTTTGGTACTTTTTTCGATGGACATTTTTGTCGTACATCGGAGGCGAAAAAGTTTTTTCAAAAAGTTGAATTTTTTTTCAAAAAGGTCTTGACAAATCGATTTTTGCGTAGTATAATATTCGGGTAAAACAAAGCAGAGCTCTCCGCTCTCACCTACGCACCGGTTGTGACGTGGGTTGATATCTTCCTTATTCATGGCGCTTTGCGTCAGGTGGGGTCCGTGCGGAGACGGTTGTCTTTGTACGGCTTATTTTTTTGCTTGGAGGTGTTGAGCTATTAGCGCAAAAGACAAAGAGAGAGAAAACCTGCTCAATGAGGAAATCAACTGCAAAGAGGTCCGCTTGATCGGTGCCAACGGCGAAATGCTGGGCATCATGAGCTCCGATAAGGCGCTGGAGCTGGCGTACGATCAGGGAATGGATCTGGTTATGATGTCCGCGCAGGCAACCCCGCCTGTATGTAAGATCATGGATTACGGCAAGTTTCTGTTCGAGCGCAGCAAGCGTGAGAAGGAAGCTAAAAAGAAGCAGCAGACCGTGGAGCTCAAGGAGATTCAGCTGTCCTGCCGTATCGACACCCACGACTTTGAAACCAAGGTCAAGCACGCGCTTCGCTTTTTGGGCGACGGAAACAAGGTGCGCGTGGTAATGAAGTTCAAGGGCCGTGAGATGAGCCATATGAACATCGGTAAAGAGGTTCTCGAAAAATTCGAGGCAGCTTGCTCCGGCGCAGGTGCCGTTGACAAGAAGCCGGTGCTCGACGGCAGATTCATGAGCATGGTGATTTCACCTGTCAAAGCCAAATAATTCGGCACACAAAATTTTTGTTCATTCTATACCTTCTCGCCACGCGGGAGGGGACTGCATGATAAAGTCCGGTCCACCGCCGGAAACTTAGAAAAGGAGTATTGAAAAATGGGAAAGGTAAAAACACATAAGGCTTCGGCCAAGAGATTTTCCGTAACCGCTAACGGCAAGGTAAAAATGTTCCACAGCTCTCACCGTCATAAGACCGGTCAGAAGAGCGCAAAGAGACTCAGACATCTGCGCTCCAGCACCATGGTGCAGGGTAAGATGGCAGAGAATCTGAAGACATTGGTACTGAAGTAAGACGAAACGGAGGAATTGAAAAATGGCAAGAGTTAAGGGCGCAATGATGACGCGCAAGAGAAGAAAGTCTACCCTGAAGGCAGCAAAGGGCTACTGGGGCGCAAAGTCCAAGCACTTTAAGATGGCAAAGCAGGCCGTGCTCAAGAGCGGCAACTATGCTTTCGCAGGCAGAAAGATGAAGAAGAGAGACTTCCGTTCTCTCTGGATCACCCGTATCTCCGCACAGGCTAAGGTAAACGGTATGAACTACTCCACCCTTATGCACGGTCTGAAGAAGGCGGGCATCGACCTCAACCGCAAGATGCTGGCTGAGATCGCAGTTTCCGATAAGGAAGCATTCGCAGCACTCTGCGCACAGGCTAAGGCAGCTCTGTGATTTGAACAATAAAAAACCCGATGGAATCATCGGGTTTTTGTCATAGATAGAGCGTTTTAAAAGGGCTGAAAAATATCCAAAAATGACGTGAGAGGAGGGCTTTTTCGATGGATCTGACAGGTGAGATCATCCGTTCCAGACAAAATCGGACCGTGGTGGAGACTGCCAAGCTGACCGACCGCAAGGCACGGGATGCGAGTGGATGCTTCCGCTTTGACGGCATCAAGCTGTTTGAGGAGGCGGTCAAAAAGGGCGTGGAGATCAAGACGGTTTTGCTGCGCGAGTCGTCAAGACTGCGCGTTCGGGATGAAATGATAAAGCGGTGCGGAGAGGACGTCTTTTCGCGCTTTTCTCGTGTATTGGTGCTTTCGGATGAGGTTTTTGACAAAATTTCTGAAGAAAAATCGCCTGAAGGCGTAATATGTGTGGCAAAATATATTGACAAATTTCAAAAATTTGCTACAATATATAATAGCGAAAATTTTTTGCCCTCGGAAGGAGAGCGTTTGGTGCTTGTTGAGGCGGTCAGAGACCCCTCCAACGTTGGTGCCATTATCCGCAGTGCGGCGGCGCTCGGCGTGGATCGCTTGATCCTGAGCGCAGACTCTGCCGACATCTATCATCCGCGTGCGGTCAGAGCTTCCATGGGAACGCTCTTCGATCAGCGCATCGATCGCGTGCAGGATCTGACGGCGGTCATTTCCGCGCTCCGCGGACAGGGCAGAAGAGTCTTCGCGGCGGCGCTTCGCGAGGATGCTGCCGTTCTTGGTGAATTCCCGCTTGTATCCGGCGACTGTGTGGTCATCGGCAACGAGGGACACGGACTTTCCAAGGAGGTTATGGACGCCTGCGACGGATGCGTGATCATTCCCATGACGTCACGTGCCGAGTCGCTCAACGCAGCGGTGGCGGCGTCGCTCCTGATGTGGGAGTTTGCAAAGGCTTGATGAAAGAGTAAAATGAACGGAAAGGAGAATGGCGGATGCTTCAGAAGGATGCTTTGTTCTGGATCTGGCTCGCAGAGACGCTGGGTCCCAAGAGCAGGGATTTTAAACAGCTGATATCCATGTATGACAATCCTTACGATCTGTACCATGCAGACGAGGGTGAGATCGAAAATATTCCGGAGATCACTCAGCGCACCAAGGAAGCACTCCTGGAGCGTGATCTGGCAAAGGCTTCGCGGATTCTGGATGATTGCGAGCGCCGTGAGGTTGGTATTCTGACCTTTGGCGACGAGGAATATCCCAATTCCTTGCGTGAGATCAAGGAGCCGCCTGTTCTCCTGTACTATCGCGGAACGCTTCCGGATTTCAACCGTCAGCTTTGTATCGGCATGGTGGGAACCCGAAGAATGAGCGCATACGGACTTCAGAACGCGTATAGAATAGCCTATGAGCTGGCAAGCGTCAATGCGCTGGTGATCAGCGGTATGGCGGCCGGTATTGACGGCGTTTGCGCCGCGGCGGCTTTGGCGGCAAAGGGGCAAACGGTTGCGGTTCTCGGCTGCGGCGTTGACGTGGTCTATCCCACGCATCATCGGGCTTTAATGGAACGGATCTGTCAAAACGGCGTTCTGCTTTCCGAATATCCTCCTACAACCAAGCCCAATTATTATCATTTCCCGGTTCGTAACCGGATCATCAGCGGTATCTCTCAAGGAACCGTTGTGGTAGAGGCGAGTATCCGAAGCGGGTCGTTGATCACCGCAAAGGACGCGGTGACACAGGGGAGGGACGTGTTCGCGCTTCCCGCCAACGTGGACAGTGACGGCGCGGAGGGAACCAACCGACTGTTGCGAGACGGCGCGCGCCTTGTTTTGGATACCACCGATATTCTGACGCCTTATTCTTACGTTTACACCGAGACGCTGAGAACCGAGGCACTTTCCAAGGCAAAGCAGGCTTCAAAGGCTGATCTGCATTATCTCGACAGTCTCGGCGTAATCGAGCTGACCACGAAGCGCGTTTTGAAAAACGATGGAGAGCAGGGCGCTGCGTCAAGTGCCGCGCGTGAAGCTTCTCCCGCAAAAAAGCAAACCACAAAGCAACCCGCAAAGCGACCTTCCAAAAAGAAACCGCAGGAAGAGCCGCTCGAACAAATTACGATCAATACCACTCCCGACGCCCTGATTTCCTCGCTGGATCCCATCCAGCTGGCGGTGCTGCAAGCCATGCCCGATGACAGAGCCGTAACGGCGGATAGCCTTGGCGGCCTCGGTTATCCTTACGGTGACGTGATCGCGGCACTTACCGTGCTGGAGATTATGGGGCTTGTGCAAAAGCTTCCGGGAGCATTCTATACAAAAGCGTAAATTTTCCCTTTGACAAGAAAAGAAAGGATCTTATATGGCAAACAATCTGGTTATTATGGAGTCACCCTCCAAGGCATTGACGGTAAAGGGCTATCTTGGAAGCAATTACAAGGTGATCGCGTCCTTTGGACACGTGCGCGATCTGCCCAAGAGCTCTCTTGGCGTGGATATCGAGCATGATTTTGATGCGCACTATATCAACATCCGCGGCAAGGGCGACCTGATCAAGGACATCAAAAAGGAAGCCAAAGCGGCAAACAAGATCTTCCTGGCAACCGACCCTGACCGCGAAGGAGAAGCCATCGCCTGGCATCTCTCAGCGGCTCTTGGAATTCCTGTGGAGAAAACACAGCGTATCTGCTTCAATGAGGTTACCAAAAAGGCAGTTCGCGCCGCTATCAAGGCACCCCGTCAGATCGATATGAATCTGGTCAACTCTCAGCAGACCAGACGTATCCTCGACCGTATCGTGGGCTATAAGCTCAGCCCCCTGCTTTGGAAGAACGTCAAGAGTGGCTTGAGCGCGGGACGCGTGCAGTCTGTGGCTACGAGAATTATCGTGGAGCGTGAGGAGGAGATCCGCGCGTTTACTCCCGAGGAATATTGGACCATTGACGCCATGCTTTACAGCGAGGACGGCACCCGTTTTCTGGCACATTTCCGCGGTGACGAGAACGGAAAGATCCGCTTGACGAGCGAGGCAGAGGCGCAGGCTGTTCTGGATGCCGTGAACGGTAATCCTTACACGGTAAGCTCGGTTAAAAAGGTGACTAAGCATAAGCTTCCTGCGGCTCCCTTTACCACGTCCTCTCTGCAGCAGGAGGCATTCCGCAAGCTGGGCTTCCAATCCCAAAGAACCATGAAGGTTGCGCAGGAGCTTTATGAAGGTGTAAACCTTGGCTCTGAGTTTGGCGGCGTACAGGGTCTTATCACTTATATGCGTACCGACTCGGTACGTGTTTCCGAGGAAGCGCAGGAGGCAGCGCGCGAGCTCATCGTTCAAAAGTACGGCGAGCAGTATTGCCCCAAGACTCCCAGAGCTTATAAGACCAAGTCCGGCGCACAGGATGCGCACGAGGCAATCCGTCCCGTTCGTATGGAGCTGGAGCCCTTGCGCATTCGCAAGCAGCTTACCACCGAGCAATATAAGCTTTACAAGCTGATCTGGGAGTGCTTTATCGCAAGCCAGATGGAGTCCGCAGTTCTGGATACCATCACCGTGGACTTCCTTAACGCCGGTTATGTCTTCCGCACCAGCGGATATTCCGTGGCATTCCTCGGATACATGGCTGTTTATGAGCAGACCGAGGAGGAAAGCACCTCCGCAGATGATCCCAAGGAGGTCAAGGACATCCGTTTGCCCGATATGGTACAGGGACAGAAGATGAATGCCGAGGATGCCGAAAAGACCCAGCACTTCACCGAGCCCCCCGTTCGATTCAACGATGCATCCTTGGTGCAGATGCTCAAGGATCTGGATATCGGCAGACCCAGTACCTACGTTTCCATCATCACCACCATTCTGGCACGCGGTTACGTTAAGCGCGAGGGCAAGGCGTTTGTTCCCACGCCCTTGGGTGAGATCACCAACCGTTTGATGAAGGAGAATTTCTCCACCGTTGTAGACTATGGCTTTACCGCCGAGATGGAAAACGATCTGGACCAGATCGAGGACGGCAACGCTACCATGATCGACGTTCTCAATCGTTTCTGGGGAGATTTCTCCAAGCAGCTGGAGACTGCAGAGCAGAACATTGGCGCCAACAGCATTGAGGTTCCTCCGGAGGAGACCGATTTCATCTGCGAAAAATGCGGAAGCCGTATGGTTGTTCGTAACGGACGCTTTGGCAAGTTTGCCGCTTGCCCCAACTATCCCACCTGCCGCAATACCAAGCCCTTGACGGCACCCGCCCATGAGGAGACCGCCGAGGCTGAGGAGCAGGAGGAGAAGAAGGCTCCCGTTGTTGCTGATTTCAAGTGTGAAAAATGCGGCTCGGATATGGTTCTGCGTACCGGTAAGTTTGGAAGCTTCTATGCTTGCAGCCGTTATCCCGAGTGTAAGTTCACCAAGGCTCGCGTGCGTGAGACGGGTGTGAACTGTCCCAAGTGTGATGCCAAGATCATCACCAAGTTCGGACGCAACCACACCGTATTCTACAGCTGTGAGCGTTATCCCGAATGTGACTTCTCCTCTTGGGATATGCCCACCGCCGAGGTTTGTCCCGATTGCGGCAAGATGCTCTTCCGAAAAAAGGGCAAGAATCTCTTGGTTTGCCATGAGCCCGAATGCAAATACTCCCGCGAGATCACCGATGCCGAAAAGGCGCAGGATGCTTCCGCGGAGAACAATTAACTTATGAAAACGATTTATGTTTACGGCGCGGGGCTTGCCGGCTGCGAAGCGGCTTGGCAGGCTGCCAAGTCGGGGGCAAAGGTAAAGCTTTTTGAAATGAAGCCCCAAAAATATACCCCCGCCCATCATACCCCGGGATTTGCCGAGCTGGTTTGCTCCAACTCTCTCAGATCCGATTGCGTCAGCAACGCGGTAGGTCTTCTCAAGGAGGAGATGCGCCGCATGGGCTCTCTGATTATGGAGGCCGCTGATGCCACCCGTGTTCCCGCAGGCTCGGCGTTAGCTGTTGACAGAGAGCTTTTTTCAAAATATATCACCGATCAGATCCATGCTTGCCCCAATATCGAGATCGTGAACGAAGAGGTGGATCACGTGGAGGATGACGTCATTACCGTCATTGCCACCGGTCCTCTCACCTCCGATGCCATGGCGTCCTATATTTCGGGTACGCTGGGATGCGGCAATCTTCACTTTTTCGACGCGGCGGCTCCTATTGTGGATTATTCCTCCATCAACATGGACGTTGCTTACTTTGCGTCCCGTTATGATAAGGGGGATGCCGATTATATCAACTGTCCTATGGAGAAGGAGCAATACGACGCCTTCTATGAGGCATTGATCTCTGCGGAGGAGGCAGCGCTCAAGGACTTTGACCGCGAGAGTCAAAAGAGCCTTAAGGTGTTCGAGGGTTGTATGCCTGTGGAGGTCATGGCAAGACGCGGATATGATACCCTTCGCTACGGCCCCATGAAGCCCGTGGGACTCATCGATCCCCGTGTAGGCAAGGAGGCGTATGCCGTTGTTCAGCTTCGAAAGGAAAACAAAGAGGGAAGCATGTTCAATTTGGTGGGCTTCCAGACTCATCTGACCTTCCCGGAGCAGAGAAGAGTATTCCGCATGATCCCGGGACTGGAAAACGCCGAGTTTTTGCGCTACGGCGTGATGCACCGCAACACGTATCTCAATTCTCCCGGTATGCTTACGCCCGTGTATTCCATGACAGAGCGTCCGAGCGTCTTTTTTGCCGGACAGATGACCGGTGTTGAGGGCTACGTGGAATCCGCCGGAAGCGGTTTGGTTGCCGGCATCAATGCCGCAAGACTTGCTTTGGAAAAGGATGCGCTGATCTTCCCCGAGGAGACGGTGCTGGGCGCCATGGGGGCTTACGTCAGCCGTGGCGGTATTGGTCCTTTTGTTCCCATGAACGCCAACTTTGGCATTGTAAAGCCTCTTGGATACAAGGTTAAGGGCGGAAAGACCGCCAAAAACGAAAAGATCGCCGAGCGCGCGCTGTCGTTTATTGAGGATCTGAAAAAATCCGAAAATCAAAATCAGTAAAGGGAAACGCAGAATATGAAAATTATCGTAGACGTTATGGGCGGCGACAACGCCCCCTTAGAGACCGTCAAGGGTGCCTTTTGGGCGACCAAGGAATTTCCCGACACCGAGTTTATTCTGATAGGAGACAAGCAACAGATCGAAGAAATTGCCAAGGAGAACGAGTTTGATCTTGGCAGAGTGGAGATCGTTCATGCCGACGAGGTCATTACCATGGAGGACAATCCCGTTTTGGTGGTGCGCGGAAAGCAGAGCTCTTCCATGTCGGTGGGTCTGAGGATGCTTGCCGAGGGGCAGGGCGATGCCTTTGTCAGTACCGGTAACACCGGTGCGCTCTTTACGGGCGCGAATCTCATTGTGCGTAAGCTCAAGGGCGTTCTGCGTCCGGGTATCGGTGCCATCATTCCCTTCGAAAATCCCGTGCTTCTTATGGATACCGGAGCCAACGTGACCGTGACCGAGGAAAACCTCGAGCAATTCGGCGTGATGGGTGCGGCTTATATGCGCAAGATGTACGGAATTGAGAACCCTCGCGTAGGACTTCTTAACAACGGAAGTGAGGAATGCAAAGGAACCGAGCTGCAGCAGGCGGCTTACAAGCGTCTCATGGCGAATCCCGATATCAACTTTGTAGGAAATATCGAGGGCAATTCCGCCGCATTCGGCACTTGCGACGTTCTTGTGACCGACGGCTTTACCGGAAATATCTTCCTCAAGAGTGTGGAGGGACTTGGAAAGCTGCTGTTGGGAAAGATCAAGGGAATGTTTAAGAGCACGCTGCTCACCAAGCTTGCCGCCTTGTGTATGCTGAAGCAGGTCAAGGTTCTCAAAAAGCAGTTTGATTCCTCCGAGCACGGCGGTGCTCCCATTTTGGGAATTAACAAGCCCGTGATTAAAGCCCACGGATCCTCCAACGCCAAGGCGTTCAAAAACGCCATCCGCCAGGCGATCAAGTGCGCAAATTCCGGCATGAATGAAGAAATTGCCGCCGCGGCGCAAAGCTATGCGGACCGTCGGAAGGCGGAACGTGATCTTGCCAAGCAAGAGAAAAACAAGGCATAATTTTTACATCGAAAACAAGTTAAAAATACAGAAAGTATAGAAAGAGGTCGTTCCATCATGCTTCCCTTGGAAGAACTGCAAAAGCGTATCGGGTATACCTTCCGCGATCAAGAGCTTTTAAAGCGCGCCCTGACGCACTCCTCCTACTCCAACGAGACGGGAGCGCGCAACCATCATCTGCTTTGCAATGAGCGCTTGGAGTTTCTTGGCGATTCGGTACTGTCCCTGATCACAAGTGAATATTTGTACAGCAATTTTCCCGAGCTTCCCGAGGGAGATCTGACGCGCATCCGTGCGGCAACCGTATGCGAGGGCGCGCTTGCAAGCTACTCCGAGCAGATCGGTCTGGGCGAGTTTTTGCTTTTGGGTAAGGGCGAGAGACAGAGCGGTGGCGCAAAAAAGCCGGCGGTCATTGCCGACGCCTTTGAGGCGATTTTGGCGGCGATCTACCTGGACGTTGGAAATGCCGACGCCTTGCAGACCGTGAGCGAATTTTTGCTCCCCTTTATCAAGCAGGCGGTGGCTGCGCTTCCCGACGTGGGCGGATATCATACCGACAGTAAGTCGCGCTTGCAGGAATTTGTGCAAAAGGATAAGGGAACGCCCGAGTACCGTCTGATCAGCGAGAGCGGACCCGATCACAACAAAACCTTTGTGGTGGAGGTCTATCTTGATTCCAACTGCATTGGAAGAGGGCAGGGACACTCCAAAAAATACGCCGAGCAGGCGGCGGCAAAGGCGGCGCTGGTGCTCTTTGGCATTGACCGCTGATGGCGCATCGTAATATTCCCGTTTTTATCCCGCATATGGGATGTCCCCATCAATGCGTCTTTTGCAATCAACGTTCCATTTCGGGTCAGAGAGGCTTTGAGGAGAGTGCTGTGGATCAAACGATTCAGGATGCCCTTGCCACGGTTTCCCGGACAGATGACGTTGAGATCGCCTTTTTCGGAGGTTCCTTTACGGGGATCGATCAATCCTTGATGCTGCGTTTGTTGGAAACGGCGGAAAAATACGTAAAGGACGGCAGGGTGACCTCGATTCGTCTTTCCACAAGACCCGATTATATTTCCAAAGAAATTTTGGAGCAATTGTCCCGCTATTCGGTCAAGCATATCGAATTGGGGCTCCAGAGCATGAACGACGAGGTTCTTGATGCTTGCCATCGAGGACACACGCGCAAGCAAGCAATAGACGCCTGTCGCGCGGTTGTGGATGCGGGCTTCTCCTTGACGGGACAAATGATGATCGGTCTGCCAAAATCGACTCTCGAAAACGAGATCGAAACAGCGGAATTGATCTGCGATCTGGGCGCCACCTCGGCGCGGATCTATCCCACGGTTGTCTTTTACGACACGCCGCTTGCCACAATGACGCAGGCGGGAATTTACCGTCCACTGACCGTGGAGGACGCCGTAAGGCGTTCGGCATCGGTTTTACAGGTCTTTGCATCTCACAACGTGGAGCAAAGACCTGTAAAACCGATGCCGAAC
>SVSL01000059.1 GCA_015064315.1 Oscillospiraceae bacterium | reverse complement strand
AGCATTTTATAATGCCGCTGCAGATAAAAAATTACCCGAAGATGAATTTGATCGAAACGGTTATATTGCCTTTTGGAACGAATGGAAGGCAATACGTTACGGAATATGATAAAACCCCAACAGATTTTAAAAATCTGTCGGGGTTAATTTTTTGTTTTCTGCGGAGCAATTATGCCTTTTTTGGACCGTCGAGGACGCCGGTCCCTACAAAGAGAAATTAAACTTCCTTATGAGAAGCTCGGTTTTCCGCTCTTTTTTGATTTGCTCAAAGCGCCTCCAAAAATTCCTTCAGCTTGGCGGCAATGATCTTATGTCCGTCGTCATTGAAATGTAAGCCGTCCACGGTGAGCGAGAGGCGCTGCTCCTCGTTGTGGGGATCAATGCCAAGGTTGTGGTAAAGATCCAGCACAGGAATATCAAACTGCTTTGCAGTTTCCTTAATGGTCTCCACGTAGAACAGAAGCGGCTTAGCATCGGGCAGCTTGCAGGGATGGGGATGAGGCAACAGATCGCTCTTTTCTCCCTTTCCGCAATAGCGAGCGGGGGTCATGAACACAAGAGGCTTGTCCTTGTACTGCGTCTTTAAAAAATTCATCAGCCACCAAACCGCGCCGCAGAAGGTTGCGGGAGTTCTGTCTCCCATCTGTCCAACGGGGGCATCTCCGTGAAGGTAATCGTTTACGCCGCCGTAGACCACGATCAGATCGGCAGAGGGCTCCAAATTGTAGGCTCTGCCGCAGAAGCAGAGGTCGTGGCGCGGCTTCTCACTGGGATTCGTCTGATGCGCCAAGCGCGTGCCGCCAATGCCGTAGTTGTAAACTGCTTTCAATTCACATTCTCTTTTGAGAATATTATCGTAGCGGTTGCTCTCCTTATCGCTGACGCCGTAACCCTCGGTGATACTGTCACCCAAAAAATCAATGATCTTTCCTTTTAGTTCCATAGTCAATCTCCTTTTTCAGTCGGCAAGATATTCTTCCAACGTAATTTTCCCAAAATGAATATCGGTTGCGGCCTCCCTACCCACAAAGCGGTAGTGCCAGGGCTCGTAGGTGTAGCCCGTGATATTTTCCTTCCCCTCGGGATAACGCAAGATGAATCCAAACCGATAGGCGTTATTGGAGAGCCAAGCAAAGGCGGGGGTGGTGGCAAAGGTAATATCCAGATCTGACATGGTGGAGGTGATAAAATCCACGCAGAGTCCGGTTTGATGCTCGCTGGTGCCGGGAAGCGCGGAGTAGGAAAGCACCACCTCTCTGGCATCCTTGGCCGAAAGCACGGTAAGTCCTTTGGAAATATAATTTTTTTGAATATAATCCATGCCAAAGCAAGCAATGGCGTTTTCGGTGATGAGGGCAGATTCTTCACTCAAATATTGATTGAACAACGCAGTTTGCTTCTGATAAGAACGGTATCCGCTGGTCACCGAAATATCGGTCACACCCGAAGCGTTCATTTCCGCAAGCATGAGATAGAGAGCCTCGGCGGCACGGCGATTCAGCTCCACCGTCTTTCCGTAATTGGTAGGACAGGTAAGCGTTACCAGCTCCGCGGGGGCATAGCTCTCTCCCAATGCGTTTTCTTTATTTGCCAAGATCAGATAATCGGCGGAAAGCCCCGTCTTCAGAATGCTTTCATCCACCGCGGTTGTATAAGCGTATTCCATGGAAGAATGATAATTTTGTACCTGATTGCTCACGGTGGGGTGATCCTTCCCGGCAGAACCGTCCGAATCGTCCTTCTTGCATCCCTGCAAAAAAAGAGAAAGAATCACGGTGAGCAAAATCAAGGCTTTGAGTGTTTTTTTCATATTACGGCTTCGTTTCTATCACAATAAAATAGGGGGACGTGGGAGAATTGAGGATCTTGACCTTGGTGGCGCAAACCTTATGCTTGCTCACCGAAGCCAGATACTCGCAGATCATGTTCCCCTCGGCATCGCCCTCCTCGTGACCGGGGTAAACCGCCACGTTGAGCACGGCGTCTCGGTCCATCAGATCGATCGCCGCCTCAATGGCAGGCATGGTAGTCTCGCGCAGGGTGGTGATGGATTTGTCTCCCCCGGGGAGCCAACCGAGATTGAACATTCCCGCCTTGAAGGGGGTTTTTACATAGTCTTTCACCTTATGGTGAGAATCATGTATCAGCGTGTAATTTTGAGGGCATCCGGCTGCGGCAAGATTTCTTGCCGTGGATTCCACCGCATCCTTTTGAATATCAAAGGCATACACGTGACCGCTCTCCCCTACTGTCTTGGATAAGAATTCGGTATCGTGTCCGTTTCCCATGGTAAAATCCACCGCAACGTCGCCTTCCTTGAGATGGTTGAGAATAAAATATTTATGAAGCTGTAACAGGTCTATCATAGTGTTCCTCTTTCAAAAGATCATTTATTGTGCAGATCCGAGCGCAAGAACTTGAAGGCGCGCTCCACCGAATCCTTGGAATTGTACCAGGGCTCCTCATTGTAGCGATAGTCGAATTTCTTACAGAACCAGCTCACGTCCTCCTGCAGCTGATCAAAATAGGTCTCCACCACCTTGGCACACTGAGCGGCAAACTCGGGCTGATGGCGTTTGCCCAATCTTCTCTGTCCGTACTGCAAGAACTTGCGGTAATGCGGCAAGCAGAAATAGGGCTGTGCCTTAAGCTTGGGGGCAAATTCCTCATCGGTCTGCCACAGATAAACAGCCGTATCCACCATATTTTCAAAATTACGGGAAATGCGCTCGCAAACGTAGCAGGATTCCTCCAAAGCTCCAATGCGCTTGATGGGCTTGTTCCCTTGCCCGCCTCCAAGACCGCCGTCTTTGATCTCCTTGCGCAGATCCGCCAGGTGGCTCTCCAGCGTCAGCGCCATGCCGAGACGGTTCTTACGGGTGAACATGAGATCGTAGTGGGTACGGCAAAAGCCCTTGACGTTGGTTTGAATTCGGATATCGGGCTCCATCATGGAAGCACCCAGAATCAGATCCAGCTCGTCCTCCTCCAGCTTGCGGTAGAGAGCGCAAAAGGCACATCCGCAGGCAGGATCGGCGGCAGATGCCTCAAACGCCTCGTTGACGGGAATGGTAAAATTCATATCCATGGTTCAATTCTCCTAAAACTAAAAAAAATCCTGCTTTTCGGTTGCTTTTTGATCGAAAATCATGTATAATAATTATATCATATCGCGCCATCGGATGCAAGAGATTTTTTGCATTTTTTGCGTTTTTCAAAGAAAGGACGTTACAAAACTCATGCGCTACACTCATATTTTTATCGACATGGACGGCACCGTTCTCAATTCCGCCCCCGGCGTGACGAGCTCGGTAGCATATGCCCTGCAAAAAAGCGGTATCACACCGCCCCCCACAGAGGAATTGACCTGCTTTATCGGTCCTCCCCTGCTCTGGTCCTTTGCCAACTTTTACGGGATGAGCGAGGAAGAATCCAAAAAAGCAGTGGAGTATTACCGCGAGTGCTATTCGGGCGGTGAGATTTACAACTGCCTGATCTACGACGGCTTTGAAGAGCTTTTGATCGCATTGAACAAAGCAGGCGTCAAATGCGTGCTGGCGACCTCCAAGCCCCATATCTACGCCAATGCCATTTTGGAAAAGAAGGGGCTTTCAGCGTATTTCTGCTACGTTTCCGGACCCGAATTTGACGGCACGCGGGATGCCAAATCCGAGGTCATTGCCTACGCCATGGAGCAACTGGGGCTTACCGATCCCTCAAAAATTCTCATGATCGGAGACCGCGATCACGACACCAAGGGTGCCGCGATCAACGGCGTGGATTCCGTAGGAGCCCTTTGGGGCTTTGGAGATGCCGAGGAGCTTCTCTCCACCGGCGCAAAAGCCGTGTTCGAGACACCGAAAGAGCTTATGGAAGCTCTTTGCGCTCCCGATTTTGAGGCGTTTTGATTTTTGTTGAAAATATCGGTGGAAAATCGCCAAAGTTTTGAAAAAGCCCTTGACGAAATCCTCAAAATGAATTATAATATCATCAAGAAAAACTTTCTGTAAAAAGGAGAATAAACCATGTATCGCATTGGTATTGACCTTGGCGGAACCAATATTGCCGCCGGAATTGTAAATGACAAATTCGAAATCGTAGCACAGGATAGCACTCCCACTCTGGTAGGCCGTCCCGGCGAGGAGATCGTGGACGACATCGCAATGCTTTGCCAAAAGCTCTGCGACAAGATCGGCGTTACCGCCGACGACGTGGCTTCGGTTGGTATCGCATCCCCCGGCGTTGTGGATGACGAAACCGGTTGCGTTGTTTGCGCATACAACCTTGATTTCTTTGGATTTCCCATTCTTCGCTTGCTTGGCGAGCGCTTCCCTGCCAAGGAATTCCATATTGAGAACGATGCAAACGCCGCCGCATGGGGCGAGGCTATCGTTGGCGCGGCAAAGGGCGCAAAATCCTCGGTTATGATTACCCTCGGAACCGGCGTTGGCGGCGGCATCGTGGCTGACAACAAGGTGTTCAAGGGCTTTAACAATGCGGCAGGCGAGCTTGGTCACATTGTAATTGAGGTAGACGGACGCCCCTGCACCTGCGGAAGAAAGGGCTGTTGGGAGGCATATTCCTCGGCTACGGGTCTGATCAACATGACCACCGAGAAGCTTGAAGAATGCGAAAAAGCAGGACGCAAGACGCTGATGACCGAGCTGGTTGCCGAAAAGGGACGCGTTACCGGTCGCACCGCCTTTGACGCTTGGCGCAAGGGTGACGAGGCGGCAAAGGAGGTTGTGGATCTTTACATCAAGCATCTGGCTTGCGGTCTGACCAACATGGTCAATATTTTCCAGCCCGAGGTACTCTCCATCGGCGGAGGCGTTTCCAACGAGGGACAGGTTCTTCTCGACCTCCTCAATCCCATCGTAGGCCCCGACTCCTTCGGTGACGGAAGCTTCCCCCAAACGACTCTGCGCATCGCCCAGCTCCGCAACAACGCGGGCATCATCGGTGCGGCTGTTTTGGGACTGTAATATGGTAAGACCTTGGGGGAGGGAGGAAACTTCTTTCAAGAAGTTTCCTCCCTCCCCCAAGCCCCCTCCCTCTTTCAAGAGCTTTCACAAAAGTAAAAAGTATCCGCCCACAGCCATAGGTTGTGGGCGGGCTTTGTTTATATTGGAGCCTTGGATCAGGGCTCGTAGGGGTAGGTCTTGCAATCAATGATAACGGAATTGGAACCGGTCGAGTCCATAAGCAAAGGAAGCGAGGAATACGACGTGCAGTTGATCAGCACAGCTCGGGAGCTTGTCATAAACGCGCAGGGATTATTGAGGCTCGTACCCTTGATCGTTCCTCTGAACTCACAATTCAAGAAAACGTTTCTGAGGCGAATCGAGGTTCCAATAACACACTCCATACAGTAGCTATCATAAGGCAAGTCATACTCGTCGCCTGATCTGTAATAGCGTCCTACAAAACCGCCGCATCTGGCTTTTTCCACATTATCGCCGCATCGGATATCGCCTTCCACTCTGCATCCCTCAAAGATGGTTGAGGTGGCAGAGCCCGCCAAAATACCGCAGAACAGAGGGGTTTCCCAAAGAACCACAGAGGCGTTCTCCAAAACCACGTTATTGAAGTGGCAGTGAGAAACGTCGGTGAACATGCCTACCGATTTTCCGGCTACCATAGAACTGTAAGCGAAGTTTTTGATGACAAATCCGTTTCCTTCCAAATGTACGTACTGAAGCGCGTAGGGCTCCCAGCTCACGCCTGTCATATCAATATCGTTCACCAGCTTATATCCACCGTAGGGCTGCATATTTTGTAGCTCCTCAGGGGTGCTGATAGGAGTACATTTCTCCAAAGAGATGGTACCAAAGGGCTTACAAACGTAAAACAACCGATTGTGGTCCAAGTCCTGTTCTATTTCCTGTATGACGCCACCCTTCATTTTGATCTGCGTGATCTGACAGTTTACAACAGTCGCATGACGGGTCCAAGGAAGCTTGACGGTGTAAACCGTATCCGAGATCTTGGTCAGAGAAAGCGTTTGTGGCGGATTCTCGTATCCGCTGTCTCCGATATTGCAGATAATAGCATCGATCTCATAGGGCTCCGAGCCCTTGAAGACCACGGTGGCAACCAACGTGTCCTCATTGACATGGAAATATTCGTCGATGTAAAAATTCTCCACCGAGACCTGTCCTGCCACGAGGATCAGATCATTGTTGACGTACTCGGTCTTTTGAAGAGCCGTTTGGTTTGCGGCATTGACAAAGGAGATTCCCGTAATTTGAAATTCTTCCTTACCGCCGATGGAGGTAGGCGTATAAACACATTCGTAATAGGCGCCCGATTTGATCACCTGCAACGTCTTTCCGCCGATCTCAATTCCCTTGATCTCCACTCCATCGGGATTGTTGAACTGCAAGCGCAGGAACACCGCGTTGCCGGGAGAAACCATGTTGGATCCAAAGACGCTGACCTGTGTGATCTCCATTGCTTTCGGAAGCGTAACCACGGTCTTGGTAACGGTTTTGGATTGTACGCCCTTACCGTCGTTCAGATCAAAGGTGAAATCCACCTTCAGCCGGTAAACGCTGTTTTCGGTCAAGCCGTTAAAAATACGCGTGGAAAAATCCGAGGGCGTGGTAATCACTTCCCCGTTTCTTGTCAGCTCGATCCCTGTCACCGTTCCGATGGCATCGGGATCCACGAATTCAAACGTGAATTCGTTTTGCGCGATATGGGAGATCTGAATCTCGGGAGTTGCCTTTTCCATGGTTGTAAAATCAATGGCACTGCGCTCGGTGACACCGTTCTTGGTAAATTCGGCAACCAGGGTATATGCGGTATTGGAAAGCAATCCGTCCACCTTAGTAGCGTCGAGCGCAAGCTCCCGTACAAGCACGTCCTTTTGATAGAGCTTTAAGGAAAGAAGCTCACGATCCTTCATCTGCTCGTTCCAATCCAAAGCGAAGGTCACCTCGGTTTGAGCAACCTGCAAGCTGGCAAAGGAAAGCGCGGAAAGCGTGGTAAATTCCTTTTGCGCCAGCACGTGCAGATCAAAGCCGGTACCGTCAAGGGGATCGTAGGCGGCAATCACAGCATAGCGGTAGGGAGTATTATGCTTGAGATTTTCAAAGGAAACCTTTACGCTATCTCCAAGAGAGATCGGGCGAGTCTCCACGATCTGCTCGCCATCGTAAAGAACGGCGTACAGCTCGCCCTCGCTAAGCGCGATCAAAGACTCGGCATCCTCAATGCGAGCCTCAAAGGATACGCCATCGTACAAAACCGTCTCGCGCACAAAGCCTGCGGTGGGTTGATTTTCGGTATAAACGCCGATGCGAACCGTTCTCTCACCATCCATACGAACGTCCTTGATCTCGGTTCCGTCCACATATTTGATGGCGTCAATGGTGTATTCGGAAATTCCGGAAGCCTCTCCCACGCTCACCTTAATGATGATATGCTCCATATCCGAGCCTGCCTCGAACATATAAGAAGAATACTTTTTGCCATTGAGGGTAAAGGAAAGGATCTCAAAATCATCGGGATTGCTGATATGAACGGTGATGTAAACGTCCTCGCCGGGATTGGCGTAATACATGGAATCGGCGCCCTTCACCTCCAAAGTTTCCCGTGCGGCGGACTCCAGCTCTTGTTCCTTCTTTTTCTCTTCCTTATCCTTTTTCTCATCCTTAAAGACGCTCGGTGCGCCGACAGACAAATACTGCGCCTCATTGGGATAGGGATATTGCAGTGCTGCGGCGGAATCATGAGATACCGTCATGCCCTGATAAATGGGAACCTGCTTTATAAGGCTTGGAAGAATGGCAAGCAGACCGCCGCCAATAAGTAGGATACAAGCCGCAATGGCGTAGATCGCTACCAATTTGTTGCGGTTCATTCTCGGCTTGCGAAGCAATTTTGCGCGAAGGGTGGTGTTGGGATCAACGATATCGTCGCGGATCTCGGAAAGCACCTTGATCTTCACTTCATCCTTTTTATTCATAGGAATAACCTCCCTTCTCCAAAAACGCCTTGAGATCAGACTTCATTGCGGTAATATCTCTGCGAATCGTCTTTTCGCTCAGTCCCAGCATCTCGGCAATCTTGGTAACGCTATCGGAATAGTAATAGCGACAAACGAACACGAACTGGCGCCTTTTGGGAAGTCCGGACAGAAAATCGTTGAGCATCACCGCCAGCTCTCGCACCAGACGGTCCTCCTCAAGATCCGAATCATAGGCGATGCAGTCGTCCAGCTCGCCCAAGGAGACCGTCATCTCCGAAGGGATGCGCTTTTGTGCGGTATTCTTGCGGAAGCGATCGATGGCAATATTGCGCATGATCTTGGACAAAAAGCTTTGAAAAGCCGTTGGGCGCTCGGGGGGAATCTTGTTCCACGTGCCCAGATAAGTATCGTTGAGGCATTCCTCGCAGTCGGGATGATCGTGCACGATGTTGTACGCGATGGCGTAAAGATATCTTCCGTACTTTCGATCGGTCTCAGAGATCGCCCTCTCGTCACGGTCCCAGTACAGCTCAATGATCTTATCGTCCGACAGGATGTCCTTTGTATCTTTTTCTTCCATGTTTTTCATAACAATCTCCTTTGGCTTTTTTCCTTCATCCTATAAGTCGAAAAGGAATGAAAAAATTGGACATTTTGTATCTTTTTTTAAAAGATACCGATCAAACGCAACACAAAAGAAGAGAAAAAGATGGAGATTGCTGAGACCAGCGTGGTCCAAACCACCAGTTGACCTGCGAGAGCCGCATCATTGCCCATTTCCTGCGCCATGGGAGCGCTGGAAACCGAAACAGGAGTTGCAAACACGGCGACCAACGAGGCAAAATGCGCGGCAGAAAAGTGATCGCGGAAGAAAAGCACGGCAACGCCGAGTCCCAGCACGGGAGACACCAGCGTACGCATCAGCGTACCCGCAAGAATCTCGCGGCGAAGCGATCCGATGGCGGAAAATTCAAACTGCGCGCCCAATCCGATCAGTGCCAGCGGCGTGGCAAGTCCCGAAAGATAGCCCAGCACGGTGTATACGGGCTTGATATCCGACAGGCGGAAGGCAATTCCCTCTTCCACAAACACTCCTCGCACAGCAAGCATCAAAAGTCCTGCCGCAATGGCTTGGATCAAGGGGTTTTTGAGAATTCCCAAAAGAATCTTTTTCACGCTTGGACGTTCTCCTCCCTCTCGGAACATGGAGAGCGAGATCACCGCCAGCACGTTGAGCAGCGGAACGGTGGCGGCAGACAGAAGAGACGCCACGATCACGCCCTCGTCACCGCAAAGCGATTGCGCCAAGGGAATACCGATCAGAGCAAAATTGGAACGAAAGGATGCCTGCCACACCGGTCCTCTGCGATCCCTTTTTCGCGCTGCCAAAAGCATAACGGGAATGGCGATCAAAAACAGGGCAAGCACGCCGAGAAGGGTGTACGCCATATATCCCAGTTGAATAGAGGACAGATTTTCGATCTTATAGACGTTCAAAAAGAGCATCACCGGCAGAAAAAGGCGAAACACCAGCTTGTTGCACGCCTTTGCCATCTCTACGCTCATCAGCCCTGCCCGCTTGAGCAGATATCCGATGGCAACCGTTAAAACAATGGGAGAAACTGCCTCTACGGCAAAAATAAAAGATTCCATTTTTAATCCTTTCAACTTTTTTTAAACACCGCTTCTCCAAAAATCGCGTTTCCTTAAATAATCAACAAAATTCTGAAGATTGGGATTAGAGCTTGTTTTTTTATAATAGATGTAATAGGTTTGCAATTCCTCAAAATCACTTACAAGAAGAAAATTTTTGGCAGATTCCGAAGGTTTTGTTTCCGCAGGCTCCCGTGACAGCCCGATTCCCATACCTGTATTAATGCACTTCACGTAACATTTGGTATCGTTTATCTCCATGACAATGTTGGGAACAAAGCCGGCATTTTTACACGCCTTAACCAATATCCTGTGGGAATTACTCTGCTTCCCCATAGTAACAAAATTTTGATTGCGAAGCTGACGTAAAGTAAGGGGTCTGCCGCAAAGCGGACTGTCAGGAGCCGCACACAAGCGAATCCGCATGGTACAAAGCACTATTTTTTCGTAACCAACATAGGATTCATTCCGCTCGTCAACAATCAAATCGTATTCCTCGTAATTATCTTCGTCAAAACCAAATACGGTTAGAAATCGCTGGTTTGGATGTAATTCTCTGTATTCAATCAACGCATTCGTCATAACTTCGCGAAGAGATTTTGCCAGCATTTTGATCTCGGGTTTCTCCGATTCGGCAAAGGAAAGCTCCGAAACCGTCCTATCCAATTCGTCAAACATCATTCCCAATGACCGTTGAAGCTTTCTGCCGTTCTCATTTAAAAAAATACGGTTGCTGCAACGGTCAAAAAGCTGACAGCCCAGTTCGGTTTCCAAACGCTTGATCGATGCCGATACCGAGGAGGGCGGCACCATGTATTTTTCTGCCGTTTTGGCAAAATTTTCGCTTCTCGCGCTGTCCAAAAAATAGCGCAGCTGTAAAAGCTCCATATCATCAGCTCCCTTCCTCATTAGTATACCATACTTTCAACGATATTGCAACCACATTTTATCATATTCTTTACAAATGTGTAAATTTCTGTTATAATCAAAATATAAATATTGGAAAGGAGCTATTTATGAAACAAAATGCATTGATCCGTTTTCTTTTGCTATTGCTGTGTATTTCCTTGCTGGTGGGAAGCCTTGTTGCCTGCGGTATTGAGAACACAAAAGAAACCGACACCACTGCCGATACGACCGAAGAAACCAACGAAGAAGAGATCCCTACCGAGCCTAAATACGTAGAGGACGGTTTACCCGCTGATTTGAAATTTGACCGGGATTTTGTATTGCTTGGCTCTCTAAATCAGCGCTCCCACTTCTGGGCGGAGGAAACCGCAACCGGAACCGTTGACAGCGCCATTTACCAACGCAACTCTACTGTGGAGGCTCGCTTGGGCATTACCATCAAATGGGATTTCCGGGCTACCAGTTCCAGCTCCGATAAAAGTAATTTTGTCAATCACGTAGAAACAGACATTCAGGCAGGAAACAAGATCGACGCCGTGGTCACCTATAATCTGATCCCCTACTCTCTTGCCGTTAAGGGACATGCCTCCAATCTTGCCGACACCGAGTATATCGACCTGGAAGGCCCTTGGTGGCCCTCTGAATACCTTGACAGCATGCTTTACAACGGCAAGATCTACGCCCTTGTCAGCAGCTGCGGTGTGGGTACTCTGACCAATCTTTCCGGTATTTTCTTTAACAACACGCTTTTGGAAAACAAGAGTCTTGAGGATCCCTACACGCTGGTTAAAAACAACGAGTGGACGCTGGGCAAGCTGAAGGAGCTGATCAAGGACACCTATGAGGACAAAAATCAAAACGGCAAAGATGACGAGCTTGACGTTTACGGTCTTTGTACCTCCTCAGCCCCCCGTATCACCTGCTGGTACTACGGCGCGGGCGCGCGTCTCTCCGAGTTGGACGCAAACGGCGAATTGCAGCTGATCGCCAACGATACCGAAAAGCTCAACAAGGTCATCGATACGCTTGTGGATCTTTTCTCCACCAAGAATTCCCTGATCTATGAGAGTGACGCTACACGCTACACCGTGTTCCGTGAGGAAAGAGTTTATTTCTATTTGAGCGACATCGGTCTATCCTCCCATTTGGTAAACAACAACGCCAAGGTAGATTATGGCGTAGTTCCCAATCCCAAATTCGATTCCGCACAAACCCGTTATTATACTCACCTTCCCAACGCTCATGACGCTTGGTTCGTTCCCAAGGGAGTGAATGACATGGATTGCTCCTCTGCCGTTTTGGAATGTATGGCATCCGAGGCTTACAGACAGCTCAACGAGGTATTCTTTGAGACCAATTTGAAGCTGCGTTATGCTCCCGATGAACGCTTGGCAGAGATGTATGACCTGATCCGCGAGAGCATCACCTTTGACTTTGCTTACATCTACAAAGAGGTTCTCTCCAAAAACTGCGACTACGCGATCATCGACTGCATCAGATATCCCGAGACCAAAAAGTGGTCCACCTCCTGGGCTTCGATGAAGGATCTCGTAAATACCGACTTTTTGAAGATCCTTGATCTTTATCAGAACTGATTAAAAACAAAAGTAAGGGCTGAATCATTGCGTTTTTGCATTTGATTCAGCCTTTTTGCCGATATTAAGAACACGGAAATTGTAACGCGCCGCTCTCCAGGTCCGAAATGATCCTTGCTATGGCGTGCTCCTCGTTGCTTACGGTCACAACGTCGGCAACCGCCCTTGCCTCGGGAACGGCGTTTTTCACGGCAATCCCCAGTGCCGCCTCGCGGATCATGGCAACGTCGTTGTTATAATCTCCCACGGCAACCGTCTTTGAGGGATCCAGCTTCAAGATCTCGCAAAGCTTTGACAGAACCACGCCCTTGTTGGAATTTTTGGGAAGGATCTCATACAAAAACTCCTCCGAGCGGATAAAATCAAATTGATCGCTCATGGGATGCGCTTGCAAGCGTTCGATCAATTCCGCCATGATCTCCATATTGTCCTCACAAAAGACGATCTTGGCAATGGGCTGATCAAAGCTCCGATAATCAGAAAGACGAATGGGATTCTTGGCTCTTCCAAAAATCTCCTCGGAAATAGGATTGCTCCTGATGCCGCAAATTCTTTCGGGAGTGGCAATCAGGATGCCCACGTGGGGCAGCTCCTGTTCCACGTATGCGATCAGCTCCAAAACCGACCTTGGCAGCTCATTCAGATACAAATAGGAGCCCTTGGTAAAATCGTAAATACCGCCGCCGTTGAAGCAACCGATCGGCGCGTTAGGAAGAATCATACTGTAAAGTGCCTCGGCGTGATAGGAGGGTCTTCCCGTCACGAAAGTGAAAATGCCGCCCTCGCGCTGAAAATATCGGATGGCTTCCCAATTCTCCTCGGAAAGCGTCCGATCGTTCCTGAGCAACGTTCCGTCCAGATCGGAACAAATCATGATTCCGTCAAAAATCCCCATAGATAAGCTCCTTCAAACAAGTTTTGATATCGTATGCTATTATAGCACAAAAGAAGATGAATTGCAACCTTGTTTTGCGATTGACACGCATAAAAAATCACCCCTGCCAACGGTCGTTACTCTAAAGGACAGTTTGGATTGTACGTTACCTACCGACAGGAAAGAAAGTCAAATTTTCTATCGTTCCCAACAAAAATTGAAAACATAGAAACCGCATATTGATTTTCTGCGGTTTTTGTGCTATAATTCATTAGGTACGAATGATTAATTAGAATTTGTATAGGAGATAAGCAATATGTTTTATTATCTAAACAAAGACACAGTTCCAACAATACCTACACCGCACGATTGTATAATAAAGAAAGTGACTATACAAGGAGATTATATTGTATTTGAGTTTGAGGATGACATTTCGTATCATGATTCTATTCGGCACTTCAATCCCGATGCAAAATCCTTAGTCATCAAAATTCATTTGGTTGATGATTTTGATACATACAAAATGAAATACTATAA
>SVSL01000058.1 GCA_015064315.1 Oscillospiraceae bacterium | reverse complement strand
AAAACAAAATATCATCGTAAAACAATCCCTCAGCCGCCTTCGGCGTCAGCTCCCTTTGCACAAGGGAGCCTTTCTTTATGTTCATCTATAACTTGTCAATTTTCCTGACAAGCACTGCTTTTGTGGACACAAAAGCGAAGCCCAGCGCGAGGCGGGGCGAGAATTTATTCTTCAAAAAGTTCTGAATATTCTTTGTGATTACGAATTGTATCAAAAGTTTTTCTGTTACACATCTCTTTTATATCATCCAAAAGTGTACTGTTGCCGGTATGACACCATTTGCGAGTATCGATGGTTGTTTTGTTAAAAAGAGGTGCTGTATAAGCATACTCGCCCGGAGATACGCTATCTAACAAATCATATTCTGTTGCATGATAGATTGCCTTTTTCAAAAGATTCAATGATTCATCAGTATGATTTTCCTTTATTTCTATTTCAGCCTTGCGGAATTGAATATGTGCCATCTCATAATGAAATCCGCAGTAGTTTTCATCGGATATCATAGCTTTAATAATTTTTTCTGCAGCCGTACAAGTGTATTTGTTTTCAGCAATTCCGTCCCACAAGAGTGCGTCAACCAAAACCTGCAAATAGCCTCCCAAATAATGCTGCTTGTGTTTGATTTGTTCCTCTCCTTCTAAACACATTCCGAGCAATTTTTCTTTGTCGGAAGGAATAATTTTTGCTTCAGGAAATAGATCAACATATTTTTTCGCTTCGTTTTTACAACCTTTGCTACACAAACATTGTACAATTCCCGTAATTGCGTTTACTTTGATTTCGTCCTTATCTGTGTTTTCAATAACGGTATCAAATAACTTAATTGCTTTCTCTCGCTCCTCTTCGTAGGATTCACATTTGAGTTCTCCTATGGCGCGGCACCAAACAGTCCACGCATACTTATTTAACCACTCCATATCACCGGGATATTCTTTCACGGCGGTTTCACACACATTTAAGCGCGTAAGCATATCTCCGTTTTTAAAGGTTTTGTCATAATCTGCTTTCAATTCCGCGTAAAGCATATCATTGTTTTCAGGGAAAGCTCCAAGTAATTCGTCAGTGGTAACATTCAAAAGCTTTGCCAATGGAACAATCAATGCAAGATCAGGGCTTGACAACCCACATTCCCACTTAGAAACAGCTTGATACGATACGCAAAGATAATCCGCAAGTTTTTCTTGAGTTAAATCATTCTTTTTTCTTAATTGCTTGATTCTTTCACCAATCGTCATAAATTCACCTCGTAAAATTAATTGAATCCAGATTCTGTATTTATTATAGCATATACCAAAATGTAATACAATAACTTGTTTTTCGACCTGAATGCAACTACTGGTTGAGCTTGTGAACAAAAGATTGGCGCACCTGCTCTATCGCAGGTACGCCAAGAGGAGCCTTTTCTCATTCCATGCTTTTGTGCAAATTTTCCTTAGTGAGACAGTCTCGCTTTATTTTATTTTATTTTCTTGTGACGGCTGCGGATTCTGCCGATTCCTTTTTAAGAGCGGCGGGACAAGTCCATCCGTAGCGCGCGCCGGCACCGAGAGATGCTTCAATGCGCAAAAGTCGATTGTACTTGGCAACGCGCTCGCTTCGGCAGGGCGCACCTGATTTGATAAAGGGGGCTCCCATGGCTACGCAGATATCGGCAATGGTGGTATCCTCGGTTTCGCCGCTTCGGTGAGAGAGGATATAGCGGTAGCCGTTGCTACGCGCCGTATTGATCACGTTCATGGTCTCACTCAGCGTGCCGATCTGATTGGGCTTGATGAGAATGGCATTTGCCGCGTTCTTTTCGATTCCTTCAAGCAGTCTCTTTTCATTGGTCACAAAAAGATCGTCGCCTACCAGCATCAGTCGGCTTCCAAGGACGCGAGTCATTTCGCTCCAGCCTTCAAAATCCCGCTGATCCAAGCCGTCTTCAATGGAAAAGAGGGGATAACGGCTTGCGAGATCGGTCCAGTAGTCGATCAGCCCCGAGCGACTCAAAGAGAGTCCGCGCTTGGGCATTCGGTAAGACGTGTTATCGGCAAACCATTCTCCTGCGGCGCAGTCCAGAGCGATCTTGATGTGATCGGTGTCGTATCCTGCACTCTCAATGGCGCGGCAGATCAGCTCCAATGCCTCTTCGTCGTTTTTCAGATTGGGAGCAAAGCCGCCCTCGTCTCCAACTGTTGTTCCAAAGCCCTCTGCACGCAGGATCTTTCCCAGGGCGTGATAGACCTCACAGCCCATGCGGAGTGCCTCGGCAAAGCAGGACGCGCCAACGGGAGCGATCATAAATTCTTGAATTTCCACGTTGTTTGAGGCGTGAGCGCCGCCGTTGAGAATATTCATCATGGGAATCGGCAGCTGCTCCGATGCAGAGCCGCCGAGATAGCGATAGAGGGGAACGTGATAAAAATTTGCCGCCGCGCGTGCCGCCGCCATGGAAACGGCAAGCGTTGCGTTGGCTCCCAGTCGGCTCTTGTTTTCGGTGCCATCCAGATCACAAAGAATGCGATCGATCTCGGTTTGCTCTGAGGCATATACCCCCGAAAGTGCAGGAGAAATAATCTTTCCCACATTGGAAACCGCGGCGGTGACCCCCTTTCCTCCGTAGCGACGGCGGTCTCCGTCGCGCAATTCACACGCCTCGTAAATGCCCGTGGAGGCGCCCGAGGGAACGCTTGCAACGCCTACGGTTCCGTCCGCTAAAAACACGGTGGCTTCTACGGTGGGATTGCCTCTGGAATCTAAAATTTCTCTTGCGCAACAACGAATGATCTGCGGTTTATTCATACTTGTTTTCCTTTCTTGCAGTAAAAAATTGGGTTGCCTTTAGTATCGGCGCGATACGCGCGAGATATTCAACCTCGGAGAGTGCACTTTTCGGCTTCTTTCGTCATATATTGACATTGAAGGAGGTGTTACAAATGCCTGAAATCCAAAAACACTACGAGTGCTTGGCGATTATTGGCTCCATGACCCAGGCGATGCGTGCGCAAAGGGCTCTGGCGAATGCCGCCGTTCGTGCCGAGGTGATCAAGGTGGATTCCGCATTGACGGGAAAGGGCTGCGCTTATGCGGTGTCCTATTCCTGCCTGCAAGCCGACCACGTGAAGATGATCCTCAAAGATGCGGGGATCCGTGTCCGCGGCTACTATGACGGGGACTCGGTATGATCTATCTGGACAATGCAGCCACCGGCTTTCCCAAGCCCCAAAGCGTCACCGAGGAGATGGTTCGGTGTATGCGCCAATACTGTGGGAATCCCGGGAGAGGATCGCATCGGCTTGCCATGGAGGCTGCGGAAAGGATTTTTGAATGTCGTGTATCGCTGGCTTCCTTTTTTGGAGCGGAGAATCCCGAAAACGTCATCTTTACCCCCAACGCGACAACGGCGTTGAACCTTGCAATCAAAGGACTTTTGAAGGATGGAGACCACGTTCTGATCTCGGATATGGAGCACAACGCCGTTCTGCGCCCGATCCATCGTTTGGCAAAGGAGGGAAGGATCACCTACGACGTTTTTTCGAGCATGGCGACGCGTTCGGATGCCACGGCGGAGCAGATCTGTGCAGAGCTTGAACGATTGCTCAAGCCTCATACGCGCATGCTGGTTTGTTCGCATGCCTCCAATATTTGCTCCTATCACGCCCCCTTGCGGGAGCTTGGCGCGTTTTGTAAGAGGCGTGGGCTTTTGTTCGTTGTGGATGCTGCCCAATCTGCGGGGCATCTGCCTATCAACGTCAGAGAAATGCAGATCGACGCCCTTTGCGCACCGGGGCACAAGGGATTGATGGGGCCGCAGGGAAGCGGCTTTTTGATTTTGGGAGAGGGGCTCGTGGCCGATACCTTGACAGAGGGGGGAAGCGGTTACCATTCCTTGGAGGCCGATATGCCAACGGAAGCCCCGGAGCGATATGAGGCGGGCACCCTTGCCACTCCTGCCATTGTTGGACTTTTGACAGGCTTGGAGGAGGTAAAGAGGCTGGGGCCATCCTCGATCCTCCGTCATATAGAGGCCTTGAATCTGCGCTTGCAGAATCAGCTTTTGGGAATGAGCGGCGTTACGGTCTACACACCGCATCACGTGGGCTCTGTTCTGCTTTTCAATATCGACGGTATGGCTGCGGATCCGGTAGGAACGGAATTGGATCGAATGGGCTTTTGCGTGCGCGCGGGCTTTCATTGCGCCGCATTGGGACATACCACCCTCGGAACGCCCTCGGGGGGCGCTGTGCGCGTCAGCCCCGGAATTTTCAATACGCGTTCGCAGATCGATGCCTTTGCCAATGCGGTGGAAATGATTGCAAAAAAGAATAAGAGATTAAAAACGTCCCCTATATAGACTACAATATCTCCTTGTTTTTCTTCTGTAAATAGAGTATAATAAAATACAGACAGAATAAAAATGAAAAGGAGAATTCAAAATGAAAACAACTGTCTTTACGCGTTTTCTCTTGCTTTTGCTTGCATTTTGCATGATGCTTGCGGTGTTTGCCTCCTGTGCGGAAGAGGAGCTTGATGAAGCACTTCCCGAGGAAAGCAGTGAGACCGAGGCGACCGAGGAATCTACCGAAAATCCCGATTATATTGAGGATCTTCCGGACGTCAACTATGCGGGATATACTTTCAAGATGCAGCTTCGCGACAATGACTTTTTTATTAAGGACATGTACGTTTCCTCCTACGCCGAGGCGGGATCCGAGGTGGATCGTGCCGTCTTTGCCAGAAACGAGGACGTTGCCGAGCGTTTGGGCGGAATCGAGTATCTTATGGTTCGTTCTTCCGACTCCAATAACGATACTTCCTTGATGTCCTCCATTCTTGCAGGCTCTTGCGATTTTGATCTGATCATCAATCACGGACATTCCATGACCAACTACGCCCAGCAGGCAGCCTTGGAGAATTTTTATGATCTTCCGTATCTGGATCTGACCAAGCATTATTGGGATCAAAATCTGATCGCAGACTTTGCCATGAAGGAGCAGCTTTACGTGCTTTCCGGCGATATCAGCTACCTCTTGCTGGGACATACCGACTCCATGGTGTTTAACAAAGGGCTCTTTGATGACCTTGGCTTGGAATATCCCTATGAGGATGTGGTTAACAACAAATGGACCTTTGAGGTCTTTTCCCAGCTGATCAAGAAGTCCAACAGTGACGTTAACTCCAACGGTGTGATGCTTCCCGAGGACGGCGATTTCATGGGCTATGTTACCGATAAATTCTGCGGACCCAACAACGTGCTTTACTCGGGCGGCAGCAAGGTTTCGAAAAATGACGGCGAAAGCTTTTCGCTGACGCTGTATACCGATCGCCACGTTACGATCCTCCAGAAGTTTTTTGAGATGATGGAGCAGGATAATTGCTTTATCTATACCAATTGGAATTACTCTACCGAGCTTGTCAAGTTCCGCAATACCTTTGCCAACGGAAACGTTCTTTTCATGGATCTGCGCACCTATGAGATCGAGGATATCATTCGCGCAGGAATGCTGGATTACGGTGTTGTTCCGTGGCCCAAGTGGGATGATTCGGTGGATCGGTATTATTCATGGGTAGACGCAGGCTGTAACATGATGGGCGTTCCCATGGGCAAGACCGAGGAGCGCTTGGAATTTATCAGCGTGGTGCTGGAGGCACTTTGCGCCGAGGGCTCAAGAAGCGTTATGCCCATGTATTACGAGACGATTCTCAAATTGAAGCTTTCCCAGGATCCTCAGAGCCATGAGATCATGGACATGATCAAGGCAGGCCGTGTTTACGATATGGCATCCTATTGGCGTTCTCCCGTAGGCATGCCGGGATATTCTCTGGTGAACTGGTCGGGACATAATTTTACCACGTGGTGGGAGACCAACCGCACGCCTGCGGAAAACCACGTGAAGGAGCTGAACGATCTGTTTGAACGCTTGGGAAATAAATAGTGTTTTCAACAATAAAAATCGGAAATGTCGCTTGACATTTCCGATTTTTGTTATTGCAAACGAGCGAGCTGCTCTACCGCGTCGGGGGAGCAGAGCAAACTTCCGTGCTCTTTGATGTAAAGCCTCAAAAAAGATGGATTTTCCCAGTATCCGTATTCCAGCACAAAGCTTAATTCCTCTGGCATGGAGAAGGGCGAGGAGCAAAGTACGGTCAGAATCAGATAATACTGCTTTTTTTCATCCCGAAAGGCACCGCTCTCACCCACGTATCCCATTTTCCAAAGTCGCTTGCAGACGCGCAGAAGATGATTCAGATCATCAAATCGGTAGGCGCAATCCTTGCGAAAGCCGCCGCCCGATTTGGATGACACGGGGAAGCGTGCGCCTGCGGGCTTGGTTAGTGCCTTTTCCTCCTTGGCGCTCATTACGGGAGGGCTCTCGGGGAGATTGGTTACGAACATTTCACATCCACCTTCACGGGAAGGGAAGTATTGGATCGAGATATGACGGTCGTCGGCGTCAAATCCCGATTGCTTTTTCACCTCGTCCATCAGAAGACGAAAGGCCTTTCGCATCTTGAGGCTGTCATCGCCAAGGCTGTCGTTGCAGAGCTCAAAATGACACATATCCGAAGGAGTCAGCATGATCTTCAGCTTGCTGTCGCTGATGCGGATCAGTTCCATACAAAGGGTCACTCCTTTCAATTCAGTGGTTCTCCTATTTATATTATAGACGTTTTCCGGAAAAATGGAACCCCTAAAAATATGGTAATTTTCATTGACAGAAGGGGGGCTTTTGTTGTATAATAACAGAAAAGGAGTTGATGAGAATGCAAAAAACGGTAAGCGTAGCGGTGATGCGGCAGAGTGACGCCGAGACCATTCGTTGCGGCACGTCGGGCAGAGAATTGATGCTTCGCGCGGGGCAGGGCGTTCTGAAAAGCCATGCGTGGAAAGGACCTGTTGCCATTGTTACGGGAAGTGGAAACAACGGCGGTGACGGCTACGTTCTGGCACTTCTGTTGCAGGAGAGGGGGATCCCTTGTACCTTGTTTCTTCTCTCGGATCGCTTTTCCGAGGATGGAAGATATTACTATGAAAAATGCCTGCAAAAGGAAGTGAAAATCGAATATTTTACGGAAAATACCGCGTTTTTCGGCTATTCCGAGGTGGTTGATTGCATTTTGGGAACGGGATTTTTGGGGGATGTGACGGGGCTTGTCGCCACGGCGATCCAACGCATCAACGAGAGTGACGCCTACGTGATCTCGGTGGATATCAACAGCGGGCTCAACGGAGACAGTGGTCTTTCTCGGCTTTGCGTACGTTCCGATCTGACGGCATCCATCGGCTTTTACAAGCACGGACATTTTCTGAATCAAGCCAAGGATGTCATCGGCTCGCTTTGCAATCTGGATATTGGAATCGATCTCTTTGGCGAATGCGCTTATCTTGTGGAGGCGGGCGATTTCAAGCCGATTTTCAGCCCACGCTTGCAAAATTCTCATAAGGGCAATTACGGATATATCGCTATTCTGGGCGGTTGCGCCGAATACGCGGGTGCTGCAAAGCTTGCCAATCTCAGCGCCTCGGCGTTGCGTGCGGGATGCGGCGTGGCAACGCTTATCGTTCCCGAATCGATCGCAAGCAGCGTTTCCCCCTATCTTTTGGAAAGCACTCTTGCCACCATCCCTGATGAAAAAGGACATATTCTTTTTGATGAATCCCGTTTGGATGAGCTCTTGGCAGGCAAAAAAGCTCTTGCCATTGGGATGGGATGGGGAAGATCTCCCGAAAACGCCAAGATTTTGGAGCATATTCTCAAAAATCACAGGCTTTCGCTTGTCATCGATGCCGACGGCTTGAATACCCTTGCCGAAATGGATCGGGAATTGTTGAAGAAGACCCAATGCTCGGTTTTGCTCACGCCTCATCTCAAGGAGTTTGAGCGGATCAGTGGATATTCCATGGCAGAGATCCAAGGAGAGCCCGTTGGATGCGCCAAGGCTTTTGCCAAGGAAAACGGCGTTTGCGTGCTTCTCAAGGGGGCTTGCACGGTTGTGACCGATGGAACCGAGACGCTTCTTATTAACCGCGGATGCGCCGGCATGGCAACCGCCGGGAGCGGAGACGTTCTGTCGGGAATTCTTGCAGGTCTGTTGGGCTATTCTTCCGTAAATCCCCTCACTGCCGCCTGCGGTGCGTATATCGCAGGACTTGCGGGAGAATTGGCTGAAGCCGAAAAAAATCCCGTCAGCATGACGGCGTCGGATACCGTTGAAAAAATTCCCGAGGCGGTGTCCTTGATCTTAAAGGCAATTCGGTCTTGACTTTCCCCCTTTTTTGTGATATAATACATAGGATGATTAAAATGTTCCGGAGCAATAAGGAGTCTTTTTTATGCTTTTGAATCTTTGTTTATTGATTGCTTCAGCGCTTTCCACGCTGAGCTTGTATTTGGGCGCGGCCTCTCTTTCATACTGGTTGATCCTGCCCGTTTTCGTAATGCTTTACGCGGCGTGGGCTGTGATCTATCTGCTGGTACTGTTCATTTCCTCGCTTTTTATGCCCACCAAGGAGCCCATCAAAAAGCCCAAGGAGGTCTGCCGCTTCTTCATCGTGGAGACGATGGAATACGTGATGGGGCTGATGCGCACCAAGATCACGGTCAAGGGCAGGGAAAAGATGCCTGCTGAGGCGTGTGTTATGATCAGCAATCATCGCTCTTGCTTTGATCCCATGTCTGCGCTGGCGGTGTTCAAGGAAAGAAGACTGGCGTTTATTTCCAAGGAATCCAACATGAAGATCCCGCTGGTGGGAACCTACATTTACCACGCAGGCTTTTTCGGGATCGACCGTGAGAACGGCATGCGCGCTCTGCGTACTCTCAAGAGTGCCGCCGAGCTGATGAAGTCCACGGAAATCGATATGGGCATTTATCCCGAGGGAACCCGGAGCAAAACGGGGGAGCTTTTGGAATTCAAGCCCGGCGCATTTCTGCTCGCTAAGCGTGCCGATGCTCCCGTGGTGATCATGGCAACCAGGGGCACCGAGAAGGTGGTCAAAAATTTCCCCTTCCGTTCTACCGCGGTAGAGCTTGAAATTCTTGAGGTGATCGAAAAGGAACGCGTTAAGGCGCTTTCCATCGATGAGCTGAACGCCTACGTGCGCGAAGTTCTGGAAAATGCGTTGCGCAAATAAAATAACGAAAAGAGCAGAGATTCTGCTCTTTTTTGATTCTGTCAAACCAAAGTATAAAAATTCACAAAAAAACGCTTGACAATCATATGAATGTGTGATAGAATATTATCACGATAAGATGATGTAAAGGTAAAGGAGTTGATAAAATGAATTTGCAGCTTCAGGATCGATTGATCCCGGGAACCAAATTAAAGCGTTCGGACATGGATAATTTGACGGGCTTGGATTTTTTAAAGCGAGTCTTTTTTGTCAGTGAAGGGGTTATGCTCACGCAGATCCGCGATATTTCCGGAATTGACAGCTCTACGCTTCAAAACTGGACCAAGCGCGGTTGGGTGGTCAACAGCCGCTCCAAAAAATACAATATGGATCAGGTGGCGCATATTCTCATTATCAATATGCTCCGTTCCTGTATGCAGCTGGATCACATTGATTTTTTGATCCACTATATCAACGGTAAGGTAGACGATACCTCCGACGATATTATCAGCGATTCCGGACTCTACGATTATATCTGCCGTATTTTGAGCAACATGATGGATAGCGAGCAGGTTTCGCTTTCCAACGTGCGCGGCTTGGTAGAGGCGGTAACCACCGACTACGAGGAGCCCGTTCCGGGCGCACGAGATCGCTTGGTTCGCGCGCTGGAGGTCATTGTGGTAACTTATACCGCGGCGCTTTTGAAGCGTCATGCCGACGAATTGTTCGTAGAATTACAGCAGTAAAACAGAAAACCGATCCGTTACGGGAAAAAATCCCTGCGGATCGGTTCTTTTTTATTCCAATTCAAAGGTTTTGATCGCCTTCACCGCCGGTCCCTTTTCGTAGGAAAAGACCTCGCCAAGGGCGAAAAAGTCGCCGTTCTCGGTGCAAAGACGGACACGCTGACCTTCCTCGTATGACGCTTTGATCTTGCTTTGATAGATCTCACAGCCGCTTCTGCACAGCCTTTCGTAAAAGGCGGGAAGCTTGATTGCGGGAAGAGAGGCAAAAAGGGCTTCGGTAGGGATCAGGAGGGCGTGCCTTTCTTCAAGCGTCATCTCCTCCAGCTCTGCTATGGTATGGGCTTGGGAGAGGGGGAAGCCGCACGCTTCGCGTCTCTCCAGCGTTGCCATGACACCGCCGCAGCCAAGGGTTGCGCCAATGTCGGCGCACAGGGTGCGGATATAGGTTCCGCCCGAGCAGGAAACCTCCAAAACGTAGTCGGTCTTGGCTTCCGTGGGCGTCGCTTTCATGGAAAAGATCTCGATCTCACGGGGCTGACGCTCGATGACCTTGCCCTCGCGCGCAAGATCCACCAGCTTTTTTCCGCCTACCTTCAATGCACTATACATGGGGGGGATTTGTTGAATTTTGCCGCGAAAAGAGGGGAGAACCTCTTGCAGGGCGTCAAAATCGGGGATGCGGTCGCTTGTGGTCAGGATGCTTCCCGTAATATCCTCGGAGTCGGTTGTCATGCCGAGTCGGAGTGTGGCGCAATAGCGCTTGGAATCGCTCGCCAGATATTCCGCCGCCTTGGCGGCTCTGCCGATGAGAATCACCAGCACGCCGGTTGCCATGGGATCAAGGGTCCCCGTGTGCCCAACACGGCGGGTGCCGTAGAGCCTTCGGATCTTGCCCACAATATCGTGGGAGGTGACGCCACCGTGTTTGTTGACGATGAGTACGCCCGAGATTTCTTCTGCCATGATGATTGGAAAATCCTTTCTTTAAACGATCAGATCGTCCAAGGAACGCTTTTGGACGTAATGGATGCCGTTTTCGCGGTAGTAGGTGACGCTTCCGTCGGGAGCGGCATCGGTAAGCTCCACCGTTTCGTCGGGGCTTCCGAGGGCAAGCACCAGCTGAGGGATCAGGTGGGAGGGAAGTCCCAGATCCTCCATGGCGGTTTTGGGAGAGAAGCTTCCGATCATGCAGCCGCCATAGCGTTGCTCTGTCGCCGCAAGCATAATGGATTGGGCGCAGATGCCAACGTCCCTTTGGAATTTCTCGGCGGTCTCGATCACCGAGGTATCTGCGCAAATCACGATATAAGCCGCGGGGGCGTGACCCTCGGGAGGAAGCTTCCTATCCGTGATCTTGCCTGCCCAACGGGTATTGGCAAGCATTTTTGCACATTCCTCCTCCGTATAGACCAAGCGGAATTTCAGCATTTGCAGATTGATGCTGGAGGGGGAAAGACGCGCGCACTCCACAAAGGATGCAAGCTCCTCACGGGAGATCTTGATATTGGGATCGAAGCTGCGGTAGCTTCGGTTTTTCAACAGCAGTTCCTTTAACATGGTATTCTCCTTAAAAGCGAACCCATGCCGAATAGATCACCTGACCCTTTTCGGAGAAGTTGCGCTCGTATTCGGTCATAATATTGTCAGCGTTCTTTTCGCTGGCGTGCAGATCGCGGGTCACCCATTCGATTTTCAGTCCGCAGCGTTCAAATTCCTCCAGACTGAAGTCAAAGAGCCCTTGATTGTCGGTCTTCAGACGAAGCAGTCCGCCCTCCTTGAGGATCTGTCGGTAAAGATTCAAAAAGCCCTCGTGAGTCAAGCGTCTCTTGGCATATCCTTTTTTGGGCCAGGGGTCGCTGAAGTTCAGATAGAGGGTATCCACGCTGTGGGGAAGGAACCACTCGGCAACGCCGCGTGCATCTCCGATGATGAAGCGAAGGTTGTCGGGGCGCGCATCCTTTTTTGCCATTGCCTTTTCCAGGGCGATGCAGGCAACGTCGGGAACGCGCTCCATGGCGATGAAGTTGAAATCGGGATATTTTTCAGCCATTCCCACGGCAAAATCGCCCTTTCCGCATCCGATCTCGAGGTGGATCGGCTTTTCAACAGGAAAATAGATGTGGGGATCTACGGGATTGGCGGCTTCGTTTTCTGCCTTTTCGGGGAGCGTGATCAAAATTTCGGAGCAGGCGGAAATGCGCTCGGCACCGTGCTTTTTTCTTCTCATTCTCATGGGATTCATTTCCTTTTTGTTTCTTTTTTACCATTATACCACATTTTGCGCAGGTTTTCAAGCAGGATTTTCAGTTTTTCCTTCCAAAACTGCCCTCATTTTTTCAAGCGCGCTCTTTTCAATGCGGGAAACGTAGGAGCGTGAGATCTTCAGCTTTTCGGCAATTTCCTTTTGCGTCTGCGGCACAACGCCGTCCAGACCGTAGCGCATGATGAGAATCTGCTGCTCCCGTTGGGAAAGACAATGCGCCATGTAAAGCCGCATTTTGTGTGTCATCATTTTGCGATCCACCTCCTCGGCAATGTCCTCGTCACTGCAGATCACGTCGATATAGGTCAGGGGATTTCCGTCGCGATCCATATCGATGGTTTCGTTGATGGATACCTCCGCCGCCAGCTTTTTTTGAGAGCGGAAGTTCATTAAGATCTCGTTTTGAATGCATTTGGCGGCGTAGGTTGCAAATTTTGCGCCGTTGCGGATGTTAAAGGTGTCCACCGCCTTGCAAAGTCCAATGGTACCGATGGATACCAGATCCTCGGCGTTTTTTGCCGTGGAATAATATTTGCGCACGATGTGGGAGACCAGTCGCAGATTGTGCAGGATCAGCTTTTGACGCGCCGCCTCATCCCCTTGTTCGGCACGCAGAAAGCATTCCTGCTCCTCCTCACGGGGCAAGGGAGGCGGAAAATTCTGTGGCGTACCGATTCCGAGGATCAGATGCATCACGCGCATCAGCACCGTAAAAAGCGTTAAAAGCATGGGATTTCTTCCTCTCTTTCCAAAATGCTCTCAAAGAGAACGCGGATTCGTCTGTTCAGTATATGTTTTGCTTTCTTTTTTCTTGCTTGTACCCATTTTTTTGTGCTTTTGGAATTGACAGAAAAGCCTCTCTGTGGTATACTGTTGAGGAAGAATTTTTTAGGATTTTCCAAAGGAAAGGAAGAAAACCATGAAACAGCTTTTTGGAAACGCAGTGGTCGGACAGAGCGGAGGCCCCACCGCCGCCATTAACGCAACCCTTGCCGGTGTGGTACGCGGCGTCCTTGAGGGCGTTCACGGAGGATGCATCAAAACCCTTTACGGTATGCGCAACGGCGTGGAGGGACTCATGCAGGAGGAGCTTGTGGATCTGAACGCCTTTTTTGACAGTGAAGAAAAGATCAAGCTTTTGGAGCATACCCCTGCGGCGGCGCTTGGATCTTGCCGCAAAAAGCTTCCCAAGGTGGGAGAGGACGATGCTTTTTATGAAAAGATGATCGCCATTTTCAAAAAATACGATATTCGTTATTTCTTCTACATCGGTGGAAATGACTCCATGGATACCGTGGCAAAGCTTTCCGCATACACCAAGGAGCACGACTATGAGATGGTGGTCATGGGGGTTCCCAAGACCATCGATAACGATCTGGTGGGCACCGATCATACCCCCGGCTTTGGCTCGGCGGCAAAGTATATCGCCGTGACCGTGCAGGAGATCATCCGCGATTGCTCGGTCTACAAGATCCCCGCGGTAACCATTGTGGAGATC
>SVSL01000057.1 GCA_015064315.1 Oscillospiraceae bacterium | reverse complement strand
ATGGAAGAAAAGGTGGAGCGTACACTGAAATGCGGTGAGTTGATGCTAAATGCTTTTGAAGAGACCGGAGAAGCATTCTTCCTTATGCTCGCGCGTTCTTTCCTTGGCAGGATGGAAAACGACTTGAGCTATCGAGGCGGAACGGATGAACAGGTAATCGCAGTTATGTATAAAAACCTGTGTGTGACAAAAAAGCTTGAAGATATGAGAGCGAAAAATCAGGCATTGAATCACGCCTTTGACCGTTATGGAGAAGCGATAAGTGCGAACTTTTTCAAATACAACCTTGATTATCGCACTAACGCTAAAGGTGGTAGACGTGCCGAGCTTCTCAAAAACTCCGAGTACAGAGCTGTTTTAGATAAGTACAGATAAATAACATTTCTCGCCCCGCCTCGTGCGGGGCTTTTCTTTGCTTCCGCATATCAAAAAGCCACCACAAAAAACGTGGTGGCTAATTTCATTTTTACCGCTAATTTTGCACGCCCTCTGACGCGTCTTCTCTTTATATCCCCCTCCATCGAATGAGAATCAGCCACGAAAATCCGTAATAGGTAACCACCGCCACAAGATCGTTGAGGGTGGTGATAAAGGGTCCCGATGCCACGGTGGGGTCAATGTGAAGCTTCCTGCAAAGCAAGGGGATCACACTCCCTGATACGCCCGAGAGCATCATGGAGAGAAAGAGCGCAAGCCCCGTGCACAGAGACACCGAAAAGGCAATCGCGCTCCCGAGCCCCCGTATCCAATGCAGATACGCGCCGATGAAAAGAAAGGAAAGCCCACCCAATAGGAGCCCGTTGCAAAGCCCAAGCCTGCTCTCGCGAAGCACCAGCCGCCGCATTTCCCGTGGTGTCAGCTGATCCCGTGCAAGGGCGCGAATCGTCACCGCCAATGATTGCGTTCCCACGTTTCCCGCCATGCCAAGCACCAAGGATTGAAAGGAAACGATCACCGAGAGATGGGCAACGATCCCTTCAAAAAGCCCTGCCACTCCCGACACCAGCATCCCAAGACCAAACAACAGCATCAACCACGGGAACCGCCTCCAAAAGCTTTCTCTCATCGGCTCGCGCGTGTCATTCTCGGTTCTCATTCGCTCATCTCCTTCCCCTAAAAAAATCTCATCTCGGTTATAGTATGCAAAAAAGGGGGAAATACTATTCTAAAAAAGGAGATGAATCTTATGATCGAGCAAGATACGATAAAGCTGCTTCGCGAATGCGACGCAGGCATCAAAATGGGAATTGCCTCCATTGAGGAGGTTTTGGAGGACGTGAAATCAAGCAAGCTCCGCAGGCTTCTGCACACCTGTAAGGAGGAGCACGAAGCCCTTGGCAAGGAGATGCAAACGCTTTTGGAGGAGTATGGGGACGGGGGCAAGAACCCCAATCCCATTGCAAAGGGAATGTCGTGGATCAAAACCAACGTCAAGCTCGCCGTGGAGGAATCCGACCACACGGTTGCCGACCTCATGACCGACGGATGCAACATGGGAGTCAAGACCCTCAATCGCTACCTCAACCAATATGAGGCTGCGGATGAGGTCTCCAAGGATATCGCCAAGCGGCTGATCCATCTGGAAGAAAGGCTCGCCGTAGATATCCGGGCGTTTTTATAAAAGCAGTACCGCCGAGAACGATCAAAAGTCGCTCTTGGCGGTGTTTTTTGGAGACTTCAAACATTGCCTCCACGCAAAGCGACCGTCAAAATAGACAAAAAGAAGAGTGCTTATATGTGCAACATGTAGAAATTCGAAAAAAGGTTTATTTTTTCTATAATTGGTTTATTTTTTGATATTCAAAAAAGATGTATTATTGTATAATAATAGCATCATGGGGGATTGGTTCCATTTCCCCACAAAATTTTAAGAAAGGAATGTTTGAAGTATGAAGAAAATCTACGAGACCCCTGTTTGCCAGGCGATTTCCATGGACTGCGAAGACATCTTGACTGCTTCCTTTATCACGTTCTCCAAGGGCGACGAAGGCAGCTTTGATGAGGGCGGCGCCGTTATCGAGTGGTAAGCAAAAAACTTCAAAAACAAAAAACAGAAAGGAAAGAAACACAATGAAAAAGTTAATTACAATTGCTCTTCTTTGTGCTATGCTGCTGTCCTGCTTCGCAGGCTGCGCTATGCAGAAGGGCGAGCTCGACATTGCCGATGAGGCAAACGTGGCAGAGGTTGCCGGTGAGGCAAACGTGGAAGAGGTTAATTTTGCCGACAAATTGAAGGCAAATATTGCCAAGGCAAAGGATAATTATAACTTTGCTGCCGGCGAGGTTTCCGTATGGACCGAGGGTACGTCGGAGCCAGATAAGACTTGGTTTGATGCTGAGGCTACTGAAAAATCGTACACCATCAACACTGCAGAGGCTTTTGAGGGCTTCCGTCAGTTGATCAATGATGGTGAAAAATTCGGAGGCTGGACAATTACGCTTGGTAAGAACATCGACTTTAAGGGCTATGCGTTGGATGGTATCGGCGGTATTTTTGCGGGTGAATTTGATGGACAGGGTTATGTTATTTGCAACTACAAATTGAATGCAACCAGCCAGAAGAGTTTCTTCCCCACTATTGGTGATGAAACAATTAATGTGAAGGGTACCGGCGTTCCTGCCGTTCTCCAAAACTTTGCCTTGGTAGGCGGAGAGTATACGGTGACCGGTTCGCAGGTTGGTTCTGTTGCGGCAAATATGAACTATCAGGTTAACGTAACCAATGTTTACAGCGATGCAGTGATGTCTGTTCCCGCAGAAGTGGACGCGGCTCTCACAAAGATTAGCGGCATCGTTGGTAACATGACAAGTGGTGGAGATAAGAATTTCACCAACGTTGAATTTGCAGGATCTATTGATTTGAGCGAAAGCACCGTTGCAGGTATGGGACAGTATGCCAGCGGTTTTTGCGGCGCAATTAACGGCGGTACTGCCAAGTTTACAAATTGCGTTGTTTCCGGTAAGATCGCTGCTAACGCTGAACATGTTGCCGGTTACATTGCGTACAACAGCAGTGTCGGCAAGCATACCTTTGATAACTGCGTGAATAATGCGGAAATTAGCGGTGAAAAGTATGTTGGTGGTTTCATTGGTAGAAACAATAAGAGCACTGGTTCGGTTACCATTACCGGTTGTGTAAACAATGGCAAGATTACCGGCACCGACTACGTTGGTGGATTTATTGGTTACGCTAGACAAGGTGCGATTTCGATTACAGGTTGTGAAAACAAGGCTACCATTATTGGCGCAAGTAAAGTTTCTCCTATCGTAGGTAAGGATGCAGTAGGCGCCACAATGGAAGGCAACACCAACAGTGGCACCGCCCTTAGCATGGCAGGCTATCAGGTCACTGCTGTAGGGGAAGACAACAAGTATGATATCCGCTTTGTTGCTGCTTTTGATGCTCCCAAGGCGCAGGCTGCAGGCTTTGTAGTTTCTGTATACTACAAGGACGCCGATGGCAAGAAGGCTAAGGTTGAGAACGTAACCGTTTACGCTAAGACGGTTTACACCTCCGTTAAGGGCACCAATGCCGAAGGAACTGAAGAAACCTATGCAGCAGCTGATTTCGGTGGCACGTACCTCTACACCTTGGTAATTGAGAATATTGATGATGTATATACCGTTGCTGACGGTACTCTTGAGATTCTCGTTACCCCCTTCGTTGCTGAAAATGAAGAAACCGCTATTAACGGTGTTCAGGCTCAGTACGGTGCAATCGTAATCGAAGAGCCCGCTGCATAATCAGCAAACTCTATCACAAATATTTCCAAGGGCTGTGGCAATGCCACAGCCCTTGTTGTTTGTTTTGGTATCAATGGTTCTGTGTCACCCTGAGCGGAGAAAAATATCCGGTGGTCTCCCCCTTGTTTGTCGTAGGGGCGACCATTGGTCGCCCGTCCGAACGGATTCGATGTTTTAACAATCGGACGACCGATGGTCGCCCCTACGGAAAGATTTTAAACCGCGTCAACATATCGATGCAGAGCAAAAATCCCATTGTTTTCGGGATGTCGTGGGCGCCATCCCCTACCGACGAGATTTTTAACCGTATCAATATACCTGCCGAATATGCAACGTTCTATCCCGATAGGATCGGCAGGAATCCCACAAAAAGGGCTCGTCACATAGACAAGCCCTTTTCATCAGATATTCTCAAACGCTCGCCATCTGCGAGAACTTCTGCTTCTCGGCATTCAGCTTGGTCTCCTCTGCCATCTCCACCTTGTAATATCCCTTGGCGCTCATCTCGTTGAAGAGCTCCTCCTGCATACGGTGCTCGTCCTGCAAAATGGAGGACAGGCAGCTGCGCATGGCGGAAGTGGACGCCTCGTTGCAATAGGTGTTGTAAACGCCGGTTACAAACTTCTGGGAGCATAACAGATCGGTCATCATTTGCTTTTCGCTCATGGATTGATTGCAGTTCATCATGATGATCTCCTCACTTTAAATTGGAATAAAGCTCGTCAAAATGTCGCTGGTGTCTCTGTGCCATCTGCTCGTAGCGATCCTTCATGGCGGTGTCGGTGGTCATGCAGGCATACGCCTTGCACTTTGCCACCAGGTTCTCCTCCACCGTCAGCAGATCCGAAATTGCCGAAAGCTCCTTACAGGTAATCTGTGCCATGATTTTTCTCCTTATATTTCAAGTGCTGTTGCGTGAAATGAATATTTTTTACAATCCCTCCTCTCGCTGCGCGATCCACCTCCCTTTGCACAAGGGAGCTGTCACCGTTAGGTGACTGAGGGATTGTTTTTTGTGAAAACAAAATCTGTCATATGACAGATTTGTCAGCGCAAAAAGACCTTCATTTCTTCAATGGTTCGTTCCTCATACGCGCAAACGTCTCTTGCCAGACGAAGCGCCTTCTCGGAAGCATCGGTGTTCTCGGCTTCCCTGATCTGCTTATACATATCGTTCATGCCCATGGTGGCACCCTCGATCAGCATCTCTGCCAAGTGGCTTGCCGTGGAATCCCGCATGGTGTTCATGATACATCCCATCTTGGCACCCATCTTGGTCAAAAAGCCCTCTTCCTCGGGCTTGACGCCCTCGTCCGCCAACAGCTTTGCCGCCCTCGACGCAAACGCCTCGTAGGTGCTGAGCTGAACCGTCATTTCGCTTTTCAGCCGCTCATCCTTGACCTTGGGCATGAGATCAATGAGCGAATCCCCTGCCATCTTCACGTTCTTGTAGATGGCCCTCAAAAGCTCCGCCGTCTTTTGCCCTCTCGTTGCAGTCTCTGTCATTGGTGTCTCCTCCTTTCGTTTTTTTCGATAAAATAAAAAAGATACGGCATTATTATATACCGTATCTCTTTTTTTATCCGTGACAAAAAATGTGGCGAGAAAGAATGGATCTTATTTACTTCTTTAGCAATTTTTGCTTTCTCACGTCAACGCCGTAGAAGGGCACAACCTGATACTCTCCCAGCAGACGGCTGGCGAGGCGATCGGTATAAAGCTTACGAAGCTCCGCGGAGGAAAGATTGGTGCTGACCACCGTAGGCTTTTGGAGATTGAGTCGGGTATTGATCACGTGGTACAGGCAGGACAAGGTGAACTGATTGACCACCTCGGTGCCAAGATCATCGATGATCAAAAGATCGCACTCGGTGTAGCGGGCGGTGTTGTCGCCGTCATCATCCCCTGTGGTAAGTCCGTTTCCAAAGCGACGCTGCTCAAAATCCGAAAGCATTCCCACCGCGCTGTTGTAATACACGTCGTATCCACGCTCAATCACCACGCGGGCAATGGAGGTGGAAAGATGGGTCTTTCCAAGTCCCGTACCTCCCAACAAAAGCAGGCTGGAGGGCATGGGGCGATCCTTCTCCATGGAAAAGCCCTTGGCATATCCCACAAGATTTTGATAATTTCGGCTCATGATCTCAAAATCCTTGGGGTTCTGCCTGTAATAATCCAAGGAGAAATTCTCAAAGGACTGACTGCGCATGAGCGTGGAAAGTCCCGAGGATGCCATGCCTGCCTCAATCAGCTGCTTGCGCATACAGGAGCACATTTTAATGCCCACGTAGCCCGTATCACCGCACTTGGTGCATTCGTATTGGGGATCGCTGTAATCCGCGGGAAAGCCGTGGATCCGCAGCAGCTCTGCACGCGCGGCGGTGATCTTCTCGTTTTCCTCTCTCAGCTTGGCAATGCCCTCTCCCGTGTTTCCCTGGGCAATGGCGGTCTGCATAATGCGAAGACCAAAGCTTGAAAGGCGCTGATCCAGCTCGCGAAGCCCCTCGATCTCACGGTAGAGCTCTTCCTTTCTCTCATCGGCAACTGCTCTTGCCCGAAAGCACTTGGTCTGATACTCCTCGCGGATGCGCTTGAAATTATTCTTGTTGTATCCCATAGAATCAACTCCTTAATGATCTTGACGCTCGTTGAAGCTACGCGCCAGAGCGGCGGCAAACAGATCGTCGGTATCAAAGCTGTTCCCCAGCACCGAGCCCCCGTTCTCGCTCTCTTTTTTCGTCCGATCCGCATCCAGCTTTGCCTGGATCTCGGAAGCAGTATGTAAGCCCTCCTCGTGCCACGTCTTGAGGATCGAATTGGCATAGGGAAGCGACGCTTCGCCTATGGCATTGACCGTGATCTCGTATGCCATTCTCACACCGTCGATATCAAATCCCCAGGAAAGCCAATCGCGCAGGATCTTTTCCTCCTTTGCCGTCAGCGACCGCGCCTTCATGCCAAACATGGAGCGGATCTGTCCCTCAAAGGAACGGAGCGCCTCTACGGCGTGAAATTCCTCCTCCAACGCCTCGGGGGTAGAGATGCCCTGATCCACCAAGCGAATGGCGTATTTTTCGATGGAGCGAAGTCCCTTTTTCTCAATGCGTGCGCAATGCGCCAGAAGCAGAAGAACACTCTCCTCGCTCATACCGAGATAATCCAGCATTCCCACAAGAATGTTGACCTCGGACATATTGAAGATCTTTCCCATAATGCGTTGCGCCTCATCCACCAGCACGCGAACACCGTTCCGCTGCTCCATGAGCTCTGCAAGCTGCGTGGAGGTATAGTTGGGCAATTCGTCGGCGCGGTGCAAATGCTTTTCCGGCTCTGCCGCCTTTTCAGACGCCTTCCTGACCCGCGGCGTTTGGTTGACCGTTGCCATAACGGGAACCGAAGCAGCCTCCCCCTCTCCCGAGAGGACACCGTTCTCACGCCAGTACGCAAGCGCGGCGTTCAGGTTTTTTTGATCACAGCCCGCAAGCTTTGCCAGCTGCTTGGGCTTTTGCCCAAGGGTCAGATCCGACGTCAGCCACAAAAGCACCCGCAGATAGGCGGCGTCAATATCGTCACAACAGGAAAGCACCGATGCCGGAAGAACCAGCACCTCCTGTCCAAAATTCAGTTTCATAGCGTTCGACTTTTACAGGCTTCCCTGCCCCTTCTCGTTTCTTTTTTCTCTCAGCTGACAAATGCGGTAGCCAAGGATCATCAGAGAATCTCCCAGGTGGACGTTTTCGGTGACCACGCGGTCTTCGGGATAGGAAAGCTCCTTCCCCGTGAAATTCCAAAGTCCGGGAATGCCCTGCTTAACAAGTCCGTCCGCAACCTCCTCAACCGATTCCTTGGGAAGGGTCAGCACCGCCATATCCACGGGAAATTCGGCGCAGAACTGGTCCAAGGTCGCCATATCGCGGATCATCACGCCGCCAACCGTCTTTCCGATCAGATTGGGGGCAATATCAAACATTGCCACAATATCCACGCCGCGTTTTTCAAACATGGGGGAACGCACCAGTGCGCGTCCGAGGTCGCCGGCTCCAATGATGATGGCACGAATGCCGGCACCAACGCCCAGCAGCTCGCAGATACGGGCATAGAGATAGTTTACGTTGTATCCGTATCCCTGCTGACCGAAGCCGCCGAAGCAGTTGAGATCCTGACGGATCTGAGACGCCGTTACGTTCATCATTTCGGAAAGCTCTCCCGAGCTGACGCGCATCTTGCCCTGACGGATCAGCTCCCGCAAATAGCGGAAGTATCGGGGCAGACGGCGGATCACCGCAGGGGATACGTGAGGGTGATCCAAAGGATCGGAATCGATCTGCATAGGGGGAATATTTTGATCCAAGCTCATAGGTAAAATCCTTTCTTTTGTACAAATTCACAAGGCTTTGGGGACTTTGCGGATGGAAAAGTTTTCCACCGTTCGACTTTTTCCACAGGGGTGGTTTTCAACAAAATCAACAGGGTTCTCCACAAAAAACAGACAAATCAAGCCTATTTTGGGGACTTGGAAGAAAATTCCAAGAGAGTTTTCAACAGCCTGTGGGAAACTTCTGTGGAAAAACCAAGCGCTGAAAAAGGCATACAGTTTTTTCCAAATTCGTCATATCGACGAAATTCAATTATTTTTCAAAAAGGGCTTGACAAGATTTTTGGAGAATATCTGCCGCGCGACAAATTTCAAGCCTTAAAAAATCTCGCAGGCGGAGGCATTGAGGGAGGTATTGGCAAGACTCCCGCGCAGGAAATTGAAGTATCCAGCGGCGGCGATCATGGCACCGTTATCTCCGCACAGTCCCCGCTCGGGCATGGCAAGGGTGACGCCCTTCTTTTTACAAAGCTTCTCTAAGGATGCGCGCAGATGCGAGTTCGCCGCCACACCTCCCGCCAGCACAAGGGTCTTAAGACCCGTCTGCTTCAGGGCAAGCTCGGTCTTTTTGGTGATCGCGTCAACGATCTGATGGGTATAGGAGGCTGCAACGTCGGCGCGGTTGATCTCCTCGCCCCTCTGCTGCATACCGTTGAGGTAATTGAGGGTTGCCGTTTTGATGCCGCTGAAGGAAAAGTCCAGCGTATCTCCCGCAAGGGCAGGAGATGGCAGCTTGATCGCATTGGGATCGCCCTCGTAGGCAAGCTTATCCAGCGCCGCACCACCGGGATAGGGCATTCCGATGACACGCCCGATCTTGTCGAACGCCTCCCCTGCCGCATCGTCACGGGTAGAGCCCAGCACATCAAAATCGGTGTATCCGTTCACACGGTAGAGCTGTGTATGTCCGCCCGAAACCACCACCGCCAAGAAGGGGGGCTCCAGAGTGGGATTGCTCAGATATGCCGCGGCAATATGTCCGTGAATGTGATTGACGGGCACCAAGGGGATCTTGTTGGCATACGCCAAGGATTTTGCAAAATTTACGCCCACCAAAAGCGCACCGATGAGTCCGGGGCAGGCGGTCACCGCCACGGCGCCCACGTCGGCTAAGGTGATCCCCGCCGTTTCCAGTGCCTCGTAGGTGATCTTGGAGATTGCCTCGATATGCGCGCGGCTGGCGATCTCGGGAACCACGCCGCCGTAAAGGCGATGTACCTCGATCTGCGACGCCACAATATTGGAGCGAATGGCGCGAACGCCCTCCCCCATCTCCACCACGGCGGCAGAGGTCTCGTCGCAGGAGCTTTCCATTCCTAAAATATACATCTTCTATGTCACACGGGAGCGTTACGCTTCCCCTTCCTTTCCAAAGGTCTTGATCATCACCAGGGCATCCTCACGGGGATTCTGATAAAATCCCTTTCGTCTCCCCGCCGTCTCAAAGCCGAGCCCCTCATACAGGGCGATGGCACCCGCATTGGATGCACGTACCTCCAAGGATACCTGCTCGGCGTTCCGCGCCGCGGCTTCCTTCAGGAGTGCCTCGGTCACGGCTTTGCCGTATCCGCATCTGCAATGCTCGGGATGGGTTGCGATATTGGTGATCTGCCCCTCCCAGGGGTCCAGCATCATGCCGCCGTACGCCACCACCGCGTCTCCCACAAGGCAAACAACGCCCACGCCGCTCTCGCCCAGAAGAAGCTCCAAAGCACTTTCACTCCATGGCTGAGAAAAGCAGCGACGTTCGATCTCGGCAACCGCCGCAAGATGCTCCTTTTGTATTCTGCAAATCATCATTTTTGTTTCCATCACGTCGCGTCCCCCGAAAACAACAGTGCCTTCACGCCCTCCGTGATCTCGGCAAGACACGCCTCGTAGACCGAAAGATCTCCGCCAAAGGGATCGGAGATGGGCGTTGGCATACAGAGAATTCTGCGCGCAAGATGGGGATAACGCATCATCAGCTCCAAAGCGTGACTTCTTCCCATCCCCACCAAGAGATCAAAGGTTTCGGCTTCTCCGTCTCCAAGAGAACGTGCGGTATGCATGCGGTAATCGCAGGTTGGAGAAGGCTCGATGCCGGCTCTCTCCAAAGCCAGAACGGCATTGAAAGAAATACGGTCTCCCTCCACGGCATAAAGCCCCGCGCTGAAGGCGATCAGATCGCGTTTAAGCGTCCTTGCCAAATGATTGACAACCGCCTGCGCCATAGGTGAGCGACAGGTGTTTCCCGTACAGACAAAGCAGACGCGCAAGGGCTTGGATGCTTGTTCCCTGTTCGCTTCCATCAGCAATTCACTTGATAGGGTAGCCTGTGCCATGGCGTGTCTCCTTTCCAAAACGCGACGGGATCAGTTCTCCTCCGTAAAATACGGCGCCAGAACGTCATCCACGGGATAGCAGCGTCCCGTCTCGCGGTTATACATAATGTGCTTTCCAAAATGGTAAACGGCGTAGGTCTCGCCCTTGTAGGTCTCAAGGGTCATTTCCACCCCGGGATAAGCCGACTCCACGTTTTTGGGATCGCTCACTTCCTCCCAAACCTGCACCTCGTGCTCAAACTGCAGATAATCCAGATAGTAGCTCAGAGAGGTATCGGCAAACACGATATCATATCGCTTGGGATTGGGCTTCACCGACAAATCGGCGTGCGTAATATCGTCATAAGAAAAGGAAGTTCCGTTTTGATAGATCTCGATCAGCTTTTCGATCTTGCTCGCCTCGGTGATCTTCTGAACCGTGTAGGAGGCATTGACCGTCTTGTTGATAAAGACCTCGCGAATGGTCATTTCCCACAGTGCGGGAGGGTTTTCTCCTACGGCATGATAAACCAAGAAATTCTCGTCGCAAAGCCATTTCTTGCCATCCATCCCCGAAATCGAATAGAGAATGATCTCCTGCCCCTCCTTGGGCTCGATCTTTGCCACGGGGTTGTCCACGTACTCGTTGGCGCGGTAGCAGGCGGAGGCGTGGGTGTAGGAGGTTTTGGTCTTTTTATTGACGTAAACGCCGTCCTTCATCTTCATGGTAGGCACCTTGGAGCAGGAGACCAGCAGCATGAGAAGCGCAAAGCAAAGAGAGAGCGTTTTGAACAAACGAGTTTTCATATTTTTTAATGTCCTTTCAATAACCGAATACACCGCTGAGGGAATCGTCATCCTCGATCCAATCGCTGACGTTGATCTCGCGGAACTCCTCCTTGGTATCACGCACCACGACCTTGGAAATGCCCGCGTTGATGATCAAACGCTTGCACATCATGCAGGAGCAGGTTCCCGACTCCAGCTCTCCCGTCTCGGAATTGATACAAACCATGTAAAGGGTGGCGTCCAGCATCTGATCTCTGGGTGCGGCAATGATGGCGTTTGCCTCGGCGTGCACCGAGCGGCAAAGCTCATAGCGCTCCCCGCGGGGAATGCCAAGCTTATTTCTCATGCAATGCCCCAGATCCGAGCAGTTCTTGCGTCCCCTGGGGGCACCGTTGTAGCCGGTGGAAATAATGGAATCGTTCTTTACAATGATGGCTCCGTAGCTTTTTCTCAAGCAAGTGGAGCGCTCGGAAACGGTCTGCGCGATATCCAGATAATAGTTTTGCTTTGTAACGCGGTTCATAACTGTATTCCTTTCTTTTTTTCATGAGGGCATACTATACCATTGTATATATTATATAACATTCTCTTGATAAAATCAATAGGCGAATGCCGAAAAAAGTAAACAATCCGTGAAAAAGGCTTGCTTTTTTGGGAGAATCATGCTATAATAAGCTGAAAAATTTTTCAAAGGAGAGACCGATTATGAAAAAGCTGCTGTCCGTTTTGCTGCTGCTTGCCATGCTCCTCTCGGCATTTGCGGCTTGCAAAACCCAAGCTCCCAAAGCCGAAGAAGCCTCGCAGGAGGAATCGGAGGAGACACCCCCCGATCTTTTGCTCTTTTCGGAGGGAAAGACCGATTTTTCCATCGTCTACAACGAGATGGAAATGGCAAAGAACCCCAACGTAGAGGCCAAGTTCAAGGAACTGGAATCCAATTTTCAGAAATATACGGGGGTCAAGCTGAAAAAGACCGCATCCATGAAATACACCTACGATGCCAACGCCTATGAGATCTATATCGGCAATACCGGAACGGCGGAAACCCTTGCCGCCTCCGAGAATCTGCGTCTGACCGATTACAAGATCGTCAGAAACGGAAACAAGATCGTCATCGTTGGCGGAAACGCCCTGTCTCTCTCCAACGCGATCATGCACTTCAGCAACAAGATCATTGCCGCGCAAGGCAAGGAAACCCCCGACAAAATCGTTTTTGGAAGCGCACAGGAGCTGGATCACAAGGGCACCTACCGCCACGAGCAGATCCTTGTGGACGGTGTGGATCTGAAAAACTTTACCATTGTGATCCCCAAAAATTACATGGCGGCTGACAACGAGCTGGCAAGCTTTTTGCAATACACCGTTGGCGTTCGTTACGGCTATATTCTTCCCATTGAGTATGATACCAAGGAATACGAGCACGAGATCCTCATTGGAAAGACCGCGCGCTCTACCATCGCTCCCGCAACGCTGACCGAATATCTCATTGAGATCACCGATCAGAACGTGCAGATCTCTGCAGGCTCCAGCGCGGCTTACGGCTACATTGACGATCTCTTTAACACCTTCCTCATCAACGGAAAGGTGGAGAGCATCAAGAAGGACGCCCAAGCCGAATTTCTCGCCAAAAACGAGAGCCTTTTGAACAGAAGCGGCGAGCTTCGCATTATGTTCCACAACGTGCTGGCGTATGCGCACCCCGACAGAGAGGGCGATTTTATGGGGCCCACCTTGCGTTGGCACATTCAAGCCGATCTGTATTCCGAATATCAGCCCGATCTGCTCTGCCTGCAGGAATTTAACGAAAAGCCCAGAGCAGGCTCAAAATCATTAAAATCCAGACTGACCGCTCTTGGCTACGCCGAGGTTCCCTTTGAAAACCCCGACCACGGTGATACCCCCATCTTCTACAAGCCCGAAAAGGTGGAGCTGCTCAAATACGGCTCCTACGACTATAAGACCCCCAACAACGACAACGAGCGTTACGGCGGCATTGCCAAAATGGCAACCTGGGGCATCTTCAAGGATAAAGCCACGGGAAAGATCTTTGTTCTCTTCTCGGCACATCTGGATCACCAGGACAACGCCGAGGCGAACGCAAGACGCGCTCTGGAGGCACTCGAGCTTCTGGATCTGATCAACAATACCATCTGCGTAGGGGAATACAAGGACGTTCCTGTGATTCTGGGCGGCGACATCAACACCAGCTACAACCGCGAAAACGATAAATACGGCAACACCGGTGCGCTCCACAACTTTGAAGCCGCAGGCTTTGTGGACGTTCAGAAGACGCTGGCAAACGCCGAGAAGATCAACTCCTACGGCGGATATCCCTCCTATAGCGAGACCAACGGCTTCATCACTCCCGGTAATTCTACCTCGGGAGATTCCAACGCTTCCATCGACCATTGCATCTACAAAGGAAACGTCACCTTCCACCGCTTTGACATCATGGATCACGAGTACGCCCGCAAGGCTTCCGACCACCTGCCCCTGGTGGTGGATATTACCCTGCCTTAACGGATTTTTGTAAAAAGAAAAGGATAGATTTAGGCTGGTTCTCATAAGGATGTTAATCTGTAGGGGCGATCATTGATCGCCCGCAAACAACCGCAAAACCAAAAAACGGGCGACCAATGGTCGCCCCTACAAACAAATTTCGGCAGAGATGTTGTTTTCTCTGCCGATTTGTGTTATAATGGGATTACATCGTAGGGCGGGGGCAATGTTTGCGAAGCAAACTTGACATTGAGCGAAGCGAAATATGCTTGCATCCCGCCGTAATGAACGCCTTGAAGCAAAAAAAGGCGGCGGGAGTAAACCCCCGCCCTACAAGGGGTA
>SVSL01000056.1 GCA_015064315.1 Oscillospiraceae bacterium | reverse complement strand
GGTCAAGTGGAACTACGGCTACGTAGGCTCTGCCGGTAATACGTCGGGCTTCATAAATAAGATCAATGCCACCGGCGGCTCGTACGTCTATACCGACGTATTTACCATTCCCAAGGCAGGAACCACCATCACCTTTACGGATAGCAACAAGAATGACGGCGGCGATGCAAGATACGCCTCCACCGCGGCCTACGTGTTCTCCTCCTGGAAGCAGGTAAACGGACAGTGGGTGATTGACCTTGACCGCGCCAATTATTCCGGCTTTGCCGCAGATAACGTTTCCGATATCAAAGCATCTTACGTTGGCGGCGCTCTGACCTATTCCTACACCACCTCGGTGGATAACGAGAATCTTCGTCTGTGTTACCGCAACGGAAAAGCAACGGAGCATCCCGTAGTCACCGCAAAATACACCGGTGCCAAGGGTACCGCGTGGGAAAAAATCACCCTGCCCCAGTGGATCGAGGAAAGCAAGCAGTCCTCTTATCATTCCATTCTCGAGGGTCTGACTGTCAACGCCATTGGCGACAGCTACTTTGCAGGCAGCGGCATTGATCCCATGATGGTATGGCTTCACCTGATGGAAAAGAAGTACGGACAGACCATGACCAATCACGGTATTGGCGGCTCCACCGTTTCCACCTTTGTGGATAAGAACGCCATGTGCAACCGCTTCCAGAAGCTGCCCGCCAACAATCCTCAGATCGTTCTGATCGAGGGCGGACGCAATGACTTTAGCCAGAAGACTCCCATTGGAACCGTCGACAGCACCGACAAAAACACCTTTATGGGTGCTTTGAACGTGGTCATCGACGGTATGCAGGCAAAATATCCCAACGCCATGATCGTTTGCATCACCCCCTGGAATTTCCCCGACAAGTCGGGCTATAGCTTGACCTATAAGGACTACGTCAACGCCATGATGGCAGTTGCCGAGGCGCAGGGCGTTTACTGCATCAATGCCTCCGATCCTGCCGTTTCGGGTGTGGATATGCGCAACGAAGCATTCCGCGCCAAGTACAACATCAAATCCTCCGACGTCAGCCATCTGAACGTGGACGGCATGAAGTACGTGCTTCCCTACTTTGAAAAGGCTTTGGCTGAGCTCTATACCAAGTTCACCACGCCCATAGATCCCGTCCCCCCCACCACCGGTGACAATGATTGGGTAGTGGAAGAGGACACCGACGAGGGTTGGGGTCCCCTGCAGCCGTTTTGATCATAAGGCTTAACAATATTGAGAAGGGGCTGAATCATTAAGAAAAACGATAACGTCCTGTGAATAAAAAGTGTGGCGTAGCCTTGAAATGCAATTTTCACGGCTACGCCTTCTCTTTAAAATATAGAAAAACTTGTAGGGACCGGCGGCGATAGCCTTTCGACGGTCCCTACACATGTACGGTGTTTTTTTTCAAGAAATAGCATAGCCATAAGGCTTGGGTTTACAAAAAGGGGCTTTTTTGAACTGCCCCTTTTTATAATCGATTGATCCGTCAATCATCCAACAAAAAATCGCCAAAGGTCAGAAGCATGGGCGAATCGGTCAAGGGAATATTCACCAGCTCAATACAGCCGTTGCCCTTATCCAGGATCATCTTTTCGGGAATCTCGTAAATATCGCCCGTGGCAAGATCCACAAGACGAATCTTGCTTACGTCAAGGCACGCGATCTCAAAGGAAATGGTACCCCCGTAGGTAGCGGAAAGAATATGCACTGAATTCCAATATGCCAGCGCCGCGGAGCCGTTCTTCCGACGGAAGCCGTAGGAGCAGACCGTGGTATCGGCGCAGTCGGTGGCGTGTACCCAGCGGGAGGGGTTGACCAAGCGTCTTACGGGCAGCTCGCAAGCCTCAAAATCCTCGCGGAAGACGGTGCAAAGATTCTGCATGGCATAATACGAGGGCTTGGGCTTATAGGTGCCGGTGGCAACGCCGTTTTCATCAAAGCTTGCGCTCAGAAGTCCGAAATAGCCGTAATCCAGATAGGTGTTCACGTGACCCACCACGCCAAACTGTGCCTCGATCATATCCACGGTGGTGAAATAAGAGGAGAAGGTAACGCCTGCGGCAAGATCGTGGATGGTTCCGCGAAGCAGATACTTGACCTGCTTTTCCTCGCTCCACGCACAGCTGTGCATAGCGCCCGCACCGTCTCCACGGGTCTGCGCGCCCGCCTCGCCTTGAATCAATTCGATGTTGGGATTATAGCAGTCGATCAGCGCGCGGAGGTTCTTGATGAACACGGGACGGAGTCTGTCGTCAATGGCGTAAACGTGGAACGCCATGGCATCGATCTTATCGGCAAGTCCCTGCTGCATCGCCGTGGAAATATAGGTCAGATCGTAGGAGTGAGAAACCGCAAGTCCGATCACCTTTGCCTCGGGATTGGCGGCATGGATCGCATCCGCGGTATCGGCACAGAATTTTCCGTACTCCACGGGATTGGGAACGTGAACGCCATCATCCCAGGAATGCTTCCAGGAATATTTCATATCAGGCTCGTTCCAAACCTCAAAATAGCGGACCTTTCCCTTGTAGCGGGTCACCACCTCGGTCACGTAGCGACGCCACCCCTCTTTTTCCTCCTCGGTTTCAATGGGAGGACAGCCCACCGCGCCAAACACGGGGGCGGCGTGGGGCGTATAAACGGGATTGCCGTAGCAAAGGCAGATCCAAGGCTCCAGATTTCGCTTGACAAAATTGTCAACAATGCTATCCAACCACTCAAAGTGATACACGCCCTTTTCCGTCTCGGTGCGTGCCCATCCCGATTGAATGCGCACCCAATGCAAGCCCAGCTTTTCCACGTAATCGTATGCCTTTTCGGGCTCAAAGACACCGCGGTCCAGCTTTTCAAAGCCGACACCGATGCGAGACGCACGGTTCTTTGCGGTGTTTTCCAAAGAGATCTTACCAATCCTATTCAGTCTTTCCATGATTCAATCCTCTCATATTTTCAAAGCTTTTGTTTATTGTAACACATTTTGAAGCAAACCGCAAGCACAAATCCTGCTTGATCCATCCTCTTTTTTACCCAAAACGCCGAGGTTTTCGATGAAATCAAAAAAGGGCGTTTCATGCACACGCAAAAACGCCCCTCTTACAATCCATTCGGTTCTCAGACACCCCTCTTGGTGCAAAGCCTGTCCGATCAATCCCCAATACGGAAGAAAATGTCCTAAGCCTTGGGGGCGTCCTTTTTTGCAACGGTCGGCTCAATCGGCTCAATCGACCGCTTTTTGGACGCTTTTTTCTTTTTTTCACCGCAGGAACGCTTTCCAAGGAAGAACGCGACGGTCAATGCCGCGGCTCCCGCTAAGGCAGCAGTCAGCGCAAGCAAAAGCGAACCGTCTACGTTAACGTCCACGTCGATTCCCTCGGAGGTTGCGCTCTTGGTCTTTTTCACCGAGAAGGTATGCACCTCTTTCCAAGAAGCGTCTTCCTCTTCCGTCGCCTTTTTCTCCTGCGCCTCCATATTCAGCTCAATGGCATACGCTTGCAGGGCGGCATGGGAAAGCGCGGAGGCTCCTCCGTCGGTCCCTTTGGCGGCTCTTGCAAGATCCTCGCGCGCCAACGCGGAAAAGAAACGGGATTTTTGATGCAACGACACACCAATGATAAGAAACAGCAAAGCACCTGCGGCGTTGGCAATGAGCCAGATCCAGTCAAAGGCAACCTCTTGGGGATAGATCAACACTAAGATCAAATAAGCAACACATCCCAAAAGGCAGGCAAAAACGCCGCCAAAGCCGATCAGTCTGGACGCAATACCATAGCGAACCGCGGTCAGCGTATATTTGCTTTTGGGCGACTTGGCAACCGGTTTCTTCTCGGCAACCGGAAGTTCCTTGGCACATTCCGCCTCCAAAAGATCCAATTTGCGAGCCAGTCTTGCCGACTCCTTTTGCGCTTTTTCCTCCAAAAGGGCATTTTCCATCATCACCAGCTGGCAGAGCATGGCGCGAAATCTTTCCGTGTACGCATCCAGCTCCTTCTTTTTCGCCCGAAGAATTCCGTCAATGACCTTTTGCTTCAGCTCCTTGATCCTCTCCAACGAGTTGTTCAAGTCCTCAAGCGCTTGATCGGAAATATCGACCGTACACCCCGGAGTCAATTCATATCGCTCCTCGGATTTTTCTTGATTACGCTGTTTCATCACGATCTCCTCTCGAAAAATGAATTTTGATAAAGAGAAAACTCAAACCGTTTGCAAAAATCAGTTGATCTGCAACGCAAACACCACGTGGTCCAGGCTTTGCAGCTTATCGATCTTTTTCTTGACGGAAACCTTGGCGGGAAGACGGATCAACGCCTCCATGCCAACGTGGGGAGTGGTGTGACTTCTTGCCTGCGTCACGTTGATTTCAATCGCTCCGTACTTTTCGGAAAGCAGGTCGATCATGACTTTTACCGACTCCACGCTGTCGAGCTCCAAATAGATAAACAATCTCTGACGCTTGTGGTTGACCAAGCCCTCCACACGAGTCATCAACGTAAACGCCAGCACCACGATGATAACGGTAATAAAAGCGGGAACGTAAAGCCCGTAGCCCACCGCAAGACCAATGGCAGCGGTTGCCCAAAGTCCTGCCGCAGTGGTAAGGCCCGTTACACGGGAATTTCCCTTTTTGAGAAGGATACATCCCGCTCCCAAAAAGCCGACGCCGCTCATGACCTGCGCACCCGTGCGCTGAATATCCGAGGTGACGCCGTAGGTCTCATACATCAGCACGCTCAAGGAGATACCGATAATGGCGGTCAGTGCCGCACCAAGGCTCACCATCATATGCGTACGCATACCCGCGGCACGGCCGTGATACTCACGCTCGGTACCGATCAAGCCTCCCGCAAGCGCCGCCAACAAAACACGAACCAGCATTTCAACAAAGTCATTCTCCTTGAGATAAGTCTCAACGGTTTCCCAAAGTCCCATGATTTCCTCCCAAAAGATTCAAGTAGTTTGTATATTTTAACTATTATACCATATTGCTTCCGTATTGTCAAGGATACCCTTGATAATTTTTCACAAAAAACAAAGGAAAAACAACCGCGAAGGAATTGACTTTTGGGGGCGGGTGTGGTATACTACTCATGAAAACAATTTACTGTCAAGGAGGATTTCTCTTTATGTTCAGACCCGAATATCCCAGACCTCAAATGGTGCGTGAGAATTGGATCAATCTCAACGGCACGTGGGATTACAAAACCGACCGCATGAATTCCGGACTTGATCGCAAGCTCATGGAGCTTGACGCTTGCTTTGATGAGACCATCAACGTCCCCTTCTGCCGCGAGAGCGAGCTTTCCGGCATTGGCGACAAGGAGTTTTGCGACTGCGTATGGTACCGCAAAAAGATCACCGTCCCCCAAAATTGGGCAGGCAAGCGCATTTTTTTGCACATCGGTGCCTGCGATTTTTACACCACGCTGTGGGTAGACGGCAAAAAAGCAGGAAGTCATCGCGGCGGCTTCTCCTCCTTCAGCTTTGAGCTGACCCCCTACCTCTCGGGCAATGAAGCCACCTTGGTTCTGCGCGTGAAGGATGACGTTCGTTCTCAAAAGCAGGCAGGCGGTAAGCAAAGCAAGAAATACGGCTCCTACGGCTGTTATTACACCCGTACCACGGGTATCTGGCAGACCGTTTGGCTGGAAGCCGTAGAGCAGAGCTATATCACCGAGACCAAATACTTCCCCGATATTGACGCAAAGACCGTGACCATTCAGGCAACCGCCGACAATGCCGACGGCATGACGCTCACCGCAAAAGCCTTCTACGAAGGAAAGCCTGTAGGCGAAGCCTCCGCCATCGTTCACGCCAAGAGCGCGACCATGACCGTGGCACTCTCCGAGCTTCACCTGTGGGAGTGCGGAAACGGCAGACTTTACGATCTGGAGCTGACCCTTGGGGAGGACACCGTAAAGAGCTACTTCGGTATGCGCAACGTGGGTCTGAAGGACGGCATCTTCTACCTGAACAACAAGCCTGTCTTCCAGCGCTTGGTGCTGGACCAGGGCTTCTACCCCGACGGCATCTTCACCGCCCCCTCCGAGCAGGCACTCATCGATGACATCACCCGTTCCATGGCAATGGGCTTCAACGGCGCAAGACTGCACCAAAAGATCTTCGAGCCCGTCTTCCTTTATCACTGTGACCGCTTGGGCTACATCGTATGGGGCGAGAACGGCAACTGGAGCCTGGATATTTCCAAGCCCGACGCATGGAAGGCATTCCTGCCCGAATGGCTGGAGACGATCAAGAGAGACTTCAACCATCCCGCCATCATCGGCTGGTGTCCTCTCAACGAGACCCATTTTGAACAGGATATTGAGCTGGTAAAATTCCTTGCCGACATGACCAGAGCCTACGATCCCACCCGTCTCTACATCGAGGCATCCGGCTGGTATCACGTTCCCGGCATTGCCGATATGGTGGACGTTCACGACTACGAGGGCGATCCCGCCGTTCTGGTGGAAAAATACGAGCCCTTGACAAGAGGCGAGGCGGTTCCGATCCGTCTGCCCAGAAAGTGGCCTCTCGAAGAAGCAGGCAAGCCCACCTTTGTCAGCGAGTACGGCGGCATCTACTGGAATCCCGCCAACGAGGAAGAGATGGACAAGACCCACGGCTCCGGCAACTGGGGCTACGGCGATGCTCCCAGAACCAAGGAGGAGTTTGTTGCCCGCTTCAAGGGACAAACCGAGGCGTTCCTCTTCCATCCCTGCATGGGCGCCCTCTGCTACACCCAGCTCACCGACGTGGAGCAGGAGCAGAACGGTCTTTACACCTACGACAGAAAAGCAAAGTTTGATCCCGCCATCTTCCACGCGATCCTCTCGCAGAAGGCGGCAATCGAGAAAGATGAAAAGTAAGGAGAACAACCATGCCATTTATTGATACCAAGCTGAATATTCGCCTGACCGAAGATCAGGAGGTCATTTTGAAAAAGAAGCTTGCCGAAGCCATTGAGATCTTCCCCGGAAAAACCGAGTACTGGCTGATGCTCAACTTTACCGATTCCTCTCGCCTGTGGTTCCGCGGCTACAACAATTTCCCCATGGCAATGGTGGAGATCAAGCTGCTGGGAAGTGCCGAGGCAGATCTTTCCAACCGCATGACCCGGGCGATTTGCGACCTCTTCCAAAAGGAGCTGGGCATCTCCCCCGAGCACACCTACGTCAAGTACGAATTTTGCGACACGTGGGGCTGGAACGGCGAGAATTTTTAACAAGGAGTCATTTCTGATGAGAAGAAAAAATCCCAAAATCATCCTTGTCGTTGCCTTGATCCTGATTCTGGCAGCCGCCGTGATTGGCTTGTTGGTCTATGAATTCATCACCACAGGGGAGCTGAAATCCTCGTCGGTATTCAAGGCACTTGCCATTCTTGCGGGTGCTGCCCTGACGCTGGGCAAGCTCTATACCCAAAGACATATCAAGCGCACGCCAAACGTTTACCGCAATCTTTATCCCGATCTGATCGGGGATGCGTTTTCCGAGCAGACCAAGCAAAGCAAAACCTTTTTCCGCGCCCTGGATCACTATAACGCCTCTGCCAACTCCAAGGCGTTGGCATTGCTGGGATCTCTTGATACGGAAGCCCTCTCCCGAAAGGAACGCTTTTCCGTTACCGCATTTACGGCGATCTGCTACGATGAAATGCGGCAATACGAAAAAGCCGCCTCGGAATACGAAAAAGCCTACGACTTGCAGATAAACAGCACCGTAGCCTCCAATTTAGGGCTTTGCTACCAGCAGCTGGGGCAGTACGATAAAGCCACCCGGGCATATCGGGATGCCATTGACGCCGATCCCAAAAACGCCTACCCCTACAACAATCTGGCACAGCTTTACATCCGCCAAGAAGAATATGAAAAAGCGTTGGAGCACGCGCTGAAGGCAACCGAGCTTCACGAGGGCTTTCGCCAAGCCTATTCGGCGCAAGCCGTTTGCTATGCCATGATGGGCGAGAAGGAGCTTTACGAAAAAGCCCTTCGCCACGCCGTTTCCTGCGGCTCCGACAGAGCAACCATTGAGGAATTCGTGCGTTCCTTGGGAGCCGAGCTCTGACCGAGTGGGCATCCAAAAAATCAGCAAGCAGCATCACCGCAAGAGCAATTTGACGGCGATGCTGCTTTTTCGTGATAAAAATCTTCGGTCTTTTTTGAAAAGAAATTGACATTTGCTAAAAAAGATGGTATAATAAAGAAAAATCAGGAAAAATCGGAGGAAGAATATGCTTCCCAAAAACATGAAAGTCATAGAAGGCGTCCGTTTTGGCGAGGAAAGAGCCCTGTACGGAAGCCGTGAATTACATCTGAAAAGCTGTTCCTTTGCGGGCGCGGAGGACGGCGAGAGCGCCTTGAAGGAATCGGCTCGCATTCTGGTGGAGGATACCCTGTGCGATCTGCGCTACCCCTTCTGGCACGATGAGGAGATCGAGATCGCGGATTCCCACATGACCGAAAAATGCCGCGCCGCCCTTTGGTACTCCAAGGAGGTTTCCATCCGTGATTCCAAGCTTCACGGCACCAAAGCGGTACGCGAATGCGAAAATATTTCCGTTCGGAACTGCGATATCAATTCCGAGGAATTCGGCTGGTTCTGCCATGGGCTGGAATTCTCCAACACCACCGCGCAGGGGGCTTATTTTCTGCTCCGTTCCTCGGATATTCGCATCACGGGGTTAAAATTCGGCGGCAAATATTCCTTCCAGTACGTCTCGGACGTAACGGTTGAGGATAGCGAGCTGGATACCAAGGATGCCTTTTGGCACGCCAAAAACGTGACGGTGAAGAACAGCACCGTCAAGGGCGAATATTTGGGATGGTACTCCGACGGCTTGACCTTGATCGACTGTAAGATCATTGGCACGCAGCCCCTCTGCTATTGCAAAAATCTCAGACTCATCAACTGCGAGATGATCGACACCGATCTGGCGTTCGAGCGCTCCGAGGTGGAGGCGACGGTCACCACCGTCATCGACAGCATCAAAAATCCTTACGCGGGATTGATCACCGCTCCCGATGCAAAGGAGATCATCCTCGACGATCCCAAAGCCATCTGTAAAATCAACCTCACTCAAAAGGGATAAAAAAATAGGGGCTGTCTCATTAAGAAAGCCTCCTATTCAAAGCATTTTCAATGTTTTTTCAACAAATACCTGTATTTACAGAATAAAACGACAAACCGAAAAATTCAATTTATCGGTGTAGGGACCGGCGTCCTCGACGCCCCAGAAACGATAAGGTTTTCGCTCCGTATCGGTGTGTTGATGAGGCTTGATTTTTTGCCTGTAGGGACCGGCGTCCTCGACGGTCCGGAAAGCAACAAATTTTGCTTTTTAAACGGCTATTGGTATGTAGCCACACGCAAAGCAAACGCTTTTTCTTCTCGGACAGTCGAGGACGCCTGTCCCTACAAGTTTTTGGGTCATTCAAAGAGATAGCGTAGCCATGAAATAACTTCAAGGCTACGCTATCTTTCGGTTTTGAGGTGTTTTTAATGAGACAGCCTCTATCGTTTATTTTGCGGTTTTCGTTTTATTCTTCTCCATCAGGTACATTTCCTCCGCGGCAAGGCGGGCTTTTGTAACCACGCTCTGCTTTTTGGGGAAGCAATAATACAGAGCGTCAGCGTTTCCAATGCCAATGACGTCTCCGATCTCGTACCAATAAAAATCCGAATTGAGGCAATGGGAAAACAAAGGCTTTTGCTCGTAGTGCAGCTTTCCGTCGCAGCCTGTCAGCAAAAATCCGTTCCCGTTGTGGATCAGCCTTCCCTTGCCTACCATGTAAAGTGCCTTATGATCCACCAGCATACCGATCTCCACCTCGGTATCCAACAGATAGCTTCCGTCAAGAACCTCACGCTTTACGCATTCACGCTCCCACGAATACCAATCGGGAATATGGGAAAAGCGCGTCTCCCCCTCGGTGGCGCACAGACGTCCGAGGTCATCCAAAAGGTACTTCTTTCCGCAATGAGAGCAGGTGAGATGCACCCCTTCTCCTTTCATGCCGCCTTCCTTTTCGCAGGCGGCACACTTGTAAAGGATACGCTCCAGACCGTCGGCGCGGAATTCTTCCTTCACACGGATCTGATTTTCCCTCTGCCATGCAAACTGATCAAAGGAAAAGGCATTCTTCAGCTCGATCTCCAATTCCCGGGCGGTTTTATTGTTCAGATCCTCCTGAGAAAAGAGCAACCGACAGTCGGCACTCACCTTGACCTTCCGCTTTTGCAGACCGTTGTAAAGAGGATCGCGCAGAAAAGCACCGTCGGCACGGATCATCACCACGGGAACGCCGAGCAGCTTGAGCAATCCGCCCATCTTTTGCGGCAACGCCGTAGCGCGCCCGTCAAAGGAGTAGCCCGCCTCGGGAAACATAAGCACGTGGGTCTTTTTTTCCTTCAAGGCGTATTTCAAGTCACGGATCAGCCGCAGATCGCTGACAAATTTTTGGGTGGGAATACAACCGATCTGCCGCATGAGCCATTCCTTGCCCACAAGACCGTCGGTGGTGGAAACGATACAGTAAGCGCGAGGATAGAGCACTGCCGAGGCAAGCTCCAGATCAATAAAGCTGGAGTGATTCATCAAAATCAGACAGGGCTTGCGCAAGACCTCTTTTTTGCCCGGAAAGGTATAGGAAAATTTTGCTGACCAAAGATCAGGCATGGATGCCACGCGGATCAGAGAGCGGAAGAAAATATTGGGCTTGTGTGGCTTTTTATGCTTGGGACGCGGAAGAGTCATCACACTTTCATAGTCGCTTTTGATCTGCTTGATCTTCATAAGGACCTCTCTTTCTCAAAAAAGCGTTGCTTATTTCTTGATTAGAATACCACATCACGCATAAAAAGTCAATAGAAAAAAACTGGTTTTTTTCTATTTTGTTTGAAAACAGTTCATATTTTTTACATTGGCGCAACAAAATGCCTGTCGACGGCGTTACACCGTGGGATTTTTGCGGTATGCTCTGGGAGATTGCCCCGTCACCTCCCGAAACACGCGACGGAAATAGGAGGACGAGGAAAAGCCCGCAAGATCGCTGATCTCCTCCACCGAAAGCTCCGAACGCTCCTCCAGCATCTGCTGTGCGTAGCTGATGGCGATTTGATTCTTATAGGTGATGGGAGACACGCCGTAGGTCTTGCGAAAGAGCGCAAAAAAGTGCGATTCACTCATGTGACAATGGGTGGCAAGCTCCTCCACCGTAAAGCTTTTTTCAAAATTGGCGTGAATATACTCTGCCGCCGTCTGCATTCTGGAGTCAATGGAGGGACGCGTTTCGTAGCGCAACCGAGGCTCCAACCATTCGAGAAGCAAAAAGAAGCGTGAAAGCTGCAACCAAGCGGATTCGGGATCCTTTCGGTGTGCTTCCATCACCGACAAATAGGCAAGCACCTCGCTGTCTCCCTTGATTTTTTGCATCTCAAAGGATCTGTTTGCCCAGGGATTGCCCGGCGCAAAGGAAAAATGACAGCTCAAAAACTCCACACGGGGGTCTCCGATCCAATAACTGATATAGGTGGTTCCTCGGGGAATGAAGATCACGTCCCCTGCCCGTACCTCGTGCTTTTTGCCGTTGGAATAAAAATCCCCACCGCCCTTTTGGATATAGGCAATGCTGAAAAGCGGTCTCGGATTGCTTCGGTAGTCATTGACGTAGCCGTTTGAATTTTGATAAAAAACCGTTCTCAAATGGGTAGGTATCGCCTTGGAAAGATTCATGATCTCACCTCAAATCATAGAATAATTGCGTTTTATTATATTATAATATCTTTTCTTTTTTCTGTCAAGACATTATAATATAATTAACAAAAAAGAAAGCGAGGAGCTTTACAATGGAATTAACACTTGATTTTGAAAACAAATCGGTTCTCATCACCGGCGGTGCATCGGGAATGGGACTCCTGTTGGGTCAATGCTACGCCAAGGCAGGCGCAAAGGTTGCGCTTGTAGACATCAACGGCGAGGAGCTGGACAAGCAGGTGGCAGAGATCTCGACCTACAATCCCAACGTCATGGGCATCTGCATTGACATCCGCGATTACCAAAAGGTAGTGGAAGCAAGAGACCGCATGGTAGAACGCTTTGGCGCCATCGACATTCTCGTCAACTGTGCGGGCGGCTCCGAGCTTCGTATGGCGGGCGTGCGCGGAAAGTTCCACGAGGTTCCCATTGAGGTCTATGATTTCGGCATTGACGTCAATCTCAAGGGTGCGCTCTACTTCGACCACGCCGTCATGGCACAGATGGCGAAGCAGATGAGCGGTGTCATTGTGCATCTGGGCTCGATCATTGGCGAGGAAGGAAGCAAAAACGGCATTTCCTACTCGGCATCCAAATCGGCTCTGATGAACGGTATGACCAAGTCCATCGCCCTTGCGGGTGCTCCCTACAACGTGCGTTGCATCTGCGTAGCCCCCGGCCCCGTACTGACACGCGAGGGAATGTCGGTCATGAAAACCCTGGTGGGTCGTGCGGCAGAGCCTCAGGAGCTGGTGGATTTCATTCTGTTTGCAACCTCGGAAAAGGGCGCTTTTATGACCGGAACCAATTACCTCATTGACGGCGGACGGAATATTCTGCGCAACAAGACCAACACTCCGGACGCCAAAAAGTAATCTCCGACGACACGTCACAAAAATAAAAGCGGGAGGAAATTCGTTATGGAACTGACTCTGAATTTTGAAAACAAATCGGTACTCATTACCGGCGGTGCCTCAGGCATGGGGCTTCTTTTGGGACAATGCTACGCCAAGGCAGGCGCAAAGGTGGCATTGGTTGATATCAACGGCGAGGAGCTGGACAAGCAGGTGGCAGAGATCGCCGCCTACAATCCCAACGTCATGGGAATTTGCATCGACATTCGCGACTACCAAAAGGTGGAAGAAGCAAGAGACGCCGTGGTAGAGCGCTTTGGCAGTATTGATATTCTCGTCAACTGCGCGGGCGGTGCGGAAAAACGCATTCTCAAGGCAAAGGGAGAATTTCATGAGGTTCCCATCGAGGTCTATGATTTCGGCATTGACGTCAACCTCAAGGGCGCCCTCTACTTTGACCACGCCGTCATGGCACAAATGGCGAAGCAGATGAGCGGTGTCATCGTGCATCTGGGCTCCATCACGGGACAGGAGGGATGCTCGGGCAACGTTGCCTATTCGGCATCCAAATCGGCTCTGATGAACGGCATGACCAAGTCCATCGCCCTTGCGGGTGCGCCTTATAACGTTCGTTGCATCTGCGTAGCCCCCGGCCCCGTACTGACACGCGCGGCTATGGCAAAAATGAAGACCCTGATGGATCGCGCCGCAGAGCCCCAAGAAATCGTAGATTTTATCCTCTTTGCCACATCGGAAAAGGGTGCCTTTATGACCGGCACCAATTACCTCATTGACGGTGGCAGAGATATTATGAGAAATAAAACCTAAGGAGAAATACCATGAAGAAAACACCGTCCTTTTTGAATCAAAACCAACCCCTGAACACCTGCATGATCATGAACAAGACCGCCAGAGAAGCCGTTATCACCTGCCGCAACGCGGTATATGACGGCTGTGATGCCTTTGGCATTCAGATCGACCGCCTCCTCAGAGAGGAGCGCACCGAGGAAAAGCTCGGCTCTATCTACAAAGCAATGGGCAACAGACCCATCTACATCACCAATTACCGCAAGGGACAGACCGAGCTTTCCGACGAGCAGCTTGCCGAGGATCTTTTGACCTACCTCTCCTGGGGCGCGACCCTTGCCGACGTCATGGGCGACTACTTCTGCCCCTCCAAGGACGAGATCACCTATGACGAGGTAGCGGTAGCAAAGCAGAAGGCTCTCATCGATCGCATCCACGCCATGGGCAAGGAGGTTCTCATGTCCTCTCACACCCACCGCTTTATGACGGCAGAAGAGGTTCTGGAGCTTGCAAAAGCGCATCAGGCACGAGGCGCGGATATTTCCAAGATCGTAGCCATGGGAAACACCGAGGCGGAAGAAATGGAAAATCTCCGCATCACCACGCTCCTCAAGCAGGAGCTGGATATTCCCTTCCTGTTCCTCTCGGGCGGAAAGCACTGCAAGCTTCACCGCACCATTGGTCCCATGCTGGGCTGCAATATGTGGCTGACCACGCAAAAGCATGACGAGCACTCGGTGGGCGCACAGCCTGTTTGCCGCGCCATCCGCACCATTGCCGACAACTTCAACTACGATATCTGAGAAAGGAAAATACAACGATATGAAAGCAATTCTTGTAAAAGAAGACAGAAGTCTGTTTTGGGAAAACGTTCCCGATCCCGTGATTCAGCCCGACGAGGTGCTTGTAAAGATCCACTACGCCGCCCTCAACCGCGCGGATCTGATGCAACGCGCAGGCGATTATCCCCCTCCCGCAGGCTGTCCCGAATGGATGGGACTGGAGATCG
>SVSL01000055.1 GCA_015064315.1 Oscillospiraceae bacterium | reverse complement strand
GGGGCCGAGGTACGGGTCTCCGCCGCGGTCAAAACCGCCTCAGGCGCATCATAGCCCTTGATCTTCTTTCCAAAATTGTCAAATCCGCGGCGCAAGCCATCCAAAACAAAGGATGGAAAAACGCTCTCAAAATCCGAAACGCGGACCTTTCCGTCACGGTAGGACGGCAAAACGGTGGTGGGCTCACTTCCCCGTTTTTCCGAAAGGAAGTCCCCCATAGTCATAATCGGTGCGTAGTAATCTCCGCCGCCGGCATGATAAGCCGCACGCTCAATGCGGCGCTGAAAAGCGATTGATCCCAGCAAGGGGTTGCCGTCCATGGGTTCAATATCCGAAGGATACACCGAAACAGCCACCGCCGCGTTGGCATTGGGATTGCTCCGCGCGTGATAGCTCATACCGTTGACCACAAGTCCGCCATCCTCGGATGCCGCCGCAACCACCTCGCCGCCGGGACACATACAGAAGGTATACACACCTCGTCCGCCACGGGTATCCGACAAGGAATATTCGGCGTGCCCCAAATTGGGATGTCCGGCAAAATCACCGTACAAGGCGGAATCCAGCCACCCTTGGAGATGCTCGACACGAACACCCACCGAAATCGGCTTCTGCTCCATGGCAAAGCCCTTTTGAATCAAGCTTTCGTAGGTATCTCTGGAGCTGTGTCCGATCGCCATGATCATGGCACCGCAGACAAACTCGCCCCGATTGGTTTTCACACGCAGCGTGCCGTCGGAAAGTCTTTGGAAATCCTCCATACGGCAATGATAAATAACGCGTCCACCAAGTCGCTCGATCTCACAAAGCAGATTGGAAACGACCACACGCAAAAGATCCGTTCCCACGTGGGGCTTGGCTTGTACCAAAATATCACGGGGGGCTCCAAAGTCAGCCAACGTCTTAAGCACAAAGGAGCACTTGGGATCGTGGATTCTTGTAATCAGCTTCCCGTCGGAAAAGGTTCCCGCTCCGCCTGCGCCAAACTGAATATTACTCTCGGGATTCAAGCGTCCAAAGGAACGAAATTCGGCAACCGCCTGTGCGCGCTCCTCCACAGAGCCTCCACGGTCTATGAGAATGGGGGCGTACCCGTTCTGCGCCAGCAAAAGCGCCGCAAACAGACCGGCAGGTCCCATGCCGACCACCAAAGGAGATGATGGCATTGCGTTCTTGCCGATTACAGGCGTGATCGCCTCCTCTTCAAAGGGACGAATCCCCAAACGCTTGATTTGTCCATCGGAAAGAGAAACCTTGCTTCCTATCGCCTCCGCCAAAACGGTACATTCAAAGCGAATATCATCACGGCGACGGGCATCCACAGACTTTTTAAAAAGCCGAAAATGAAGCGGAGAGGTAGAAACGCCCTCCCGCTTCATTTTTGCCTTTGCCGCCTTTATGATATCGTCATCCCCCGCATTCACGGGAACGCGAATGCCACCTATCAAAAATTGTGAACAGTCGATTTTTTTCATGCTTCGACAGTAACAGCTTCGGGGGTAGAGGGAGGAGGGCTTTGCTTCTCGTCAACGTTGACAACGGATAGCCAGATCAACAGCGCCAAAATCAAGCAAAGGAGACGCGCGAAAATATCTAATTTATTCCAAAAACCCCTTCTGGTTTCCTTGGGTGCGACCATGTGACCAACCATATTTTTTTTCACAGTCCTCTCCTCCTTGTTACAGATTCTGAGAAAGATCGTCGGTATCCGAAGTGCTGTCGGACGTCAAACCAACGGAATTACGGGAATCCGTTCCTGCTTTTCGGGAAGAAAAGCGTTCGGATTCCTCAGGCTTTTCAGGTGGCGCGTTATCAAATGCCGCAAGAGGATCACGTTCCGATTCCTCTCTTTGGCGTCGATTCTTTTTCGCAGTCTTGATTGCTTTTTTTTCAGCGATCTCCAGAACAGCCAGATAATCGGAACGAAGATTTGCACGCTTAAAGCGAAGGTAAGTGTTGCCCGTGATATAAGTCATGAGAATATCGTAAAGCGTTTTGGAATCCACGTCACGCAAAAGCTTTCCGTCCTGTGCCACCGAAACAACGCCGGTCTCCTCGGAAACCACCACAACCAAAGCGTCACTGACCTCGGTAAGACCGACAGCGGCTCTGTGACGGGTACCCACGTTGGAAAAATCCATTTTTCCCTGCGCCGAGGGCAGCACACAGCTTGCCGCATAGATACGCATATCGCGAATGATCAACGCACCGTCATGCAAGGGTGCCTTATCGAAGAAAATATTACGCAGCATATGAGAGGTGATACGCGCATCGATGACCTTACCCGTTTCGATATACTCTCCAAGCTTTGTCAAGCCCTCAAAAACAATCAGCGCACCGGTTTTGGTATCCGACATTCTCTCAACCGCATTGACCGTTTCGTCAACGATCTCTCTCGCCATTTCAAACTTCTTATGTCTGACACGGTTTTTTCCGGGATTGAGAAGCGAGGAGTTACCCAGTCTTTCCAATGCCTCGCGGAACTCGGGCTGAAAAATAACGACCACACAGAAGAAAACCGATGCGGCAAACAAACGCACCACGTAGGAAAGTGCCGGCATTTGCAAAAGCGTTACAAAAATGCTAACCGCGATTACGGCAAAAAGACCCAGCAAAACACGTCCTGCGCGACGGGTACGCAAAAAGCAGTACAATGCGTACAAAACGGTCGCAAGCAACAAAACGTCTATCACGTCAATGACCTGCATCTGCTGAACAGGGGTGATGACATATTCGTTCACAAAGGATGAAATTGATTGCCAAAAGCTCATCAAACGATCCACTTTTGATACCTCCGTTTCCTCTCGGTTCCCTTTTTTTTAAAAAAAGAAACTACAGTTATTCTTATTATATCATATTCTTACAAAAAAACCAATAGATTTTTCAAAAAAACTTTCAAAAAAAGAGGATTTTTTTGAAAGTCGCAAGCCAAAAAAAGAGCCACGCAAAGCAAAATCCGCATCTTGCTCTGCGCAGCTTAAAAAATTGTATTTTGATCAGATTATTTTGCCATATTGAGAACGGTCAGAATGCCATCCTTGCCAATCTTGGGAAGCGAGGGCAGATTGCCGTCGGCATCACATCCGTGAGCCACGATCTCGTTTGCGATCATTTCAATATCCTCTCCGGGAATTCCTGCCGCGGACAGGGTGTGAGGAACCTTGACCTCATCCATAAAGGCAACAAAGCGATCCACCGTCTCGCTTGCCACCTCGGCATCACTTCTGCCGACGCGACAAAGACCGAAGACCTTTTCGCCCAGCAATGCAAAGCGAGCCATTCTCTCCTCGTTGAGGGTGCAGGTGTAGCGGAAATAAGAATCCATGAAAATCGCAAGGGTTACGCCGTGAGGAGTGTTGTAGTGAGCGGAAAGCACGTGACCCATCTGATGCATGGGGGTGGGAGCGTTCAGACCCGACTGAATATATCCGTTCCATGCAAGGGTTGCCGCCCATTGAATGTTTGCGCGATGCTCTACGTTGGTGGGATCCTTTAAGATCTCGCGCAGCTCGGACATGATCGTTACAAGAATTCCTTCATGCAGACGGTCCTGCAAGGGCGATCTCTGATCACCGTTCAAATACGCCTCCAGAACGTGAGACATTGCGTCAACGGCACCAACCGCGGTCTGATATGCGGGCAAGGAGCAGGTCAAGGAGGGGTCAACCACGGAAACGGTGGGATAGAGCACAGGAGACCAGATATACGCCTTCTCCTTGGTTACGTCGTTGGTTGCAACGGCAATGTTATTCATTTCACTACTGGTTGCGGGGAGCGTGGGAACCATAACCGTGGGAAGACTCTTGGTGGGCGCCACTGCAACGTCACAGTCATGACGGGAAACAAACATCTTCCACAGATCTCCCTCGTAAAGCACACCCGCGGCAATCGCCTTGGTGGAGTCCATAACGCTTCCGCCGCCTACGGCGATGCAAACGTCAACCTTCTCTGCCTTGCAGATCTCGGCAGCCTCACGAATATGGCAAAGCAGAGGGTTTGCCTGAACCTTGTAATATTCTACAAACTCCACGCCGTGTGCCTTCAGAGAAGCCTTGATGCTCTCCAGAAGAGCGTTGAAGAAATCGTGTACCTCATAGGAAACGATCATTGCCTTCTTTCCAAGTCCCTTGACGTGCTTGCCAAGATCCTTGGATTCACCGTTACCGAAAATCACGCGAACGGGGTTGTACAGCTCAAAATTTTGCATATCATTCATCCTTTCTTCTTTACAGAACGAAAATAAAATTTCACACTATTATTATACAAGCAAACGTCGAACGATTCAAGGAACAATCCTACAAAAAACATGTACGATTCTACAGGAACCGTCCTTGAAAATCGGACCGACTCACAAGAACCGGTCCGAAGGGGGGATTGGATTGAAAGTTCAGTTCTTTGCCGCATTTGCGTTGTAAATGGCAACCATATCCTGGAAATTTCCTTCTACAACGTCCTTGATCTGTCCCCAAGAGGAGGACCACTTATACTGATCGGGCTTTGCGATACAGTTACGGATATAGCTGTCGCAGTCCTTGCTGTAATAAAAGCGGAACACGTAGTTCATATCAAAGGTAATGGATGCGCGGATCAGATCGTACATATCGCCAAGTCTTTCATCAGGCGCATAACGAAGCTTCACGCAGTTCTCGTAATACACGGGCTCTACCTGACGGTATGCCTCGGATGCCATGCCCTCGATAAAGGCGGAGGAGCAATCAAAATTTTCTACTCCAACGGGAATGTACCATGCGGGATGGTTGTTGGGCATATGGGTGTAGTAACGGTCCTGCTCGGCGTTCAGCTTAGGCATGGGGGCAACGCCATAGTTCAGCACGATATTGTTGGAGGTGCAATATTCGCCCATGTAAAGGGTTGCAAGATAGAACAGTGCTCTTCCCTCGGTGAACATGGTGAATTTGTTGTTGTTGAGATCGTCAACCAGTTCTGCGTCATTGGTAGAAAAGAGATCAAGGATCACGTCGATTACGTCTCCAACCTTGGAATCTCCCGCAGTCAGAACCAGCTCGCCGGAAGCATCTCTGGTTACCAGCTTAACGCCCATACCAAAGTACCAGCTGCTCAAACGGGCATTGGTAGAGGTGCTGAGACCAAACTGATCCTTATCATCCACCTTGCCGTCCTGATTCTTATCCACGTAGGTGTCCTTGATCATCGCCTTCAGCTTTTCCACGTTCCATTGATTGTTCTTTACCAGATCGTAGGGGCTTTCCAAGCTGTAATCCTCAAGCAGATCGTTGTTGAAATAGATGGCGGAAAGATTCTCCAAGGAGCTCTTCTCCGATGCGCTTACCAGCGCATAGATCTGATCCTTATAGAGGATCTGATTCAGGAACGCCGAGGGCCACCAGGGCTTTTCCAGATCGATGTAATCGTTGTTTGCCAGATTGTTGAGAAGTCCCTTCATAGCCATTGGATAGGGCAACAGATTGTAGGAAACCACACAATCGTAGGAATGGGTGTTCTTGATATCGGTCTCCAAGCGTTGCATGAAGGCGGTTTGATCGCCACCGTTAAAGTTAGGCTGAGGATCCCACTTGATCTCAATCCCAAGACGCTCCTCGACCATGGCGTTACGGGCATAGATCGCCTCACCGATCACGTGGCCCTTCATCTCGTCGGTGGTACCGAGAGACCACTGCTGCTCCAGACCGCTCAGAACGCGAAATTCCTTGCCAAAGTCCAGACCATCAAGTCCGTCCTTGATGTATCCGTTCTTGTCGTACAGATCGGGATCCAGCACGTTGCCATACTTATCGGTCATAACGGAGCCCGTAACCGCATCGGTCATATTGTCTTCCTCTGTGGTAGCGGTCTCATCGTCGGCAGTCGCACAAGCTGCAAAAGCGGAAAGCATCATGGACAGTGCCAACAGAAGCAGAAATATACGAATTGCAAAAATCGTTTTTTTCATGATCGTTCTCCTTGTTGTTTTCATTTTGGATTTCAATTTTATTCGATAAAATCGGTCTCGGTCGCCTTGCCGTCACAGATATGGAAGGTCTTGACCCCATTGTGAGGAATGCGGAAATCAAAGGTTGTCCCCAGCAGCGTGATCTTCACGTCGGTATCCCTGCCCTCTGCCTCATAGCAACGGAGGACGATGCCCTTTCCGCTCACGTGCTGCTTGATGGCGGTCACGGTCACGTTATCGGCAGACACCGAAATGCCCTCCTGCTTCAGCGGCAGACATCCCTTGTGGAAGGTATCGGTCACCGAAACGAAGGGGTTTTGCAGCTCTGCGGCTTGACGATCGGCATCGGCACATCCATCCCAAGGGAAAATCGCGTACCGGAAGCGCTGAATACCCTGCTCCATAAACTCACAGAACTCATCACGGGTCTTTGCCTCGTTGGCAAAGTGATCGGCAAAGATGGCGCTGCGCAGAATCGTGAGGGAAAGCTTGTTGCCGTCGGCATCAAAGCTGTGCTTACTGTCGGAAGCAAGTCCCACGCCAGCAGTTTGATCAAACAACGAGATCCAATCGCCGCATACCTGCTCGGTTCCGTCGGTGGGACGCTCGATGGCTCCAAAGGGGATCTTGCAAAGGGATCTTCCATTCTTGCAGCCCACGGGAAGCTCCAGCTTGAGAATGCGGAACTTCTCGTGGAAATCCACCTTGGTCTTCACGTTCAAGCGATCACCGCTTGCAAGCAACGAGTAATCTCTTACAACGGTGCTCTTGCCAAAGCGCTGCTCCACGCGAACGGTGGCGCGAACGGGTCCATTTTCAGTCACCTGCAGCTTGCTGACGATCTTCATGGGCTTTTCATCCTTGAAGGCCTCCACGGCGTGCGCCCAGGTATCGTTTTTGCGATCATCGTAAAGCGCGATGCGTGCCGTACCGTCAAGAAGCTCGATCCCCTTCTTCAAGTCGTACAGGCTGCAAAGCTCACCGCTCTCGGGATCAAAGGTCGCCTTCAGCTTCTGATTGGCAATGGAATTTTCGGTCACGGTAAAGGGATTTTCAAACGCCACCTCGGTATCGTGATGATAAAGTCTGTAAACGCGATAGCCGAAGGCAGGAACGGTTGCCTCAAAGAGACGCGCGTACTTGCGCATACGGTTGGTCTTGGAATCGCGCACCGTCTGCACGGGAATGATCGTTCCGTTCTCATCGGACACGGTGTGATAGAAGCGATTTTTGTGGCAACGGATGTAAACGCTGTCGGTCACCTCATAAGCGTGAGGATTGAAGACCACCACGGGAACACCGATCTCCTCTGCAAGCTCCTCGGGAATATAAGAGCCAACCTTCTTGCCACCAAGAGTGTCTACGTTCCAAGCGATCTGCTGAAGCGCGTAATTCTCAACGTCTGCCGCCGTGGCAAGCGCATAGCCGTGAACGTCACGGGCATCGTCATACGCCTCGCGAATGGCACATCCGTCCAGAATATCGTGGAACTGATTGAACAGGGTATTCTTCCAGGCGCGATCCAGCTCCCCGGTAGGATATGCGGTCTCCAGAAGCGCGCCCGAAAGAACGGAGAGCTTCTCGGCGCGGATCAATGCGTTCTCGCACTTGCGATTGTTTGCCTTGACCTCGCTCATGGCGCTGTAACAGCCCTTGGCGTGGTATTGCAAATCCTCTCTCAGCACGGGAAGCTTGCTCTTATCGCAGGTGTCAAAGAGGGCATCGGGATGAGAATACACAAAACGGTCATCCAAAACACTGTGCATCTTGTTGAGAAGCGTTACGGTAGGACCGCCGCCGTGGTTGCCGATGCCGTAGAATGCCATTTCGTCGTTTCCTTCCTCCTCGGCAAGCTTGTAGATCTCGTCAAAGAGCTCGTACTGCTCGTTCTTGGAGAGGTTATAGTGGAACGGAATGCGGTAGGTGGTCACCTGACTGCCATCCTTGCTTTCCCAAGTAAACAGACTGTTGGGAATGGTCTTTTCGTGAGGGCCGGGACGCATGAACACGTAGTTCTTCATGCGGCTGTTCTTAAGAATCATGGGCAGATTTCCGTTATGACCAAAGGAGTCCACGTTGTATCCGGTCTGCGCCATCACGCCGAATTTTTCCTCAAAATAACGCTGGCTGATCAAGGCGTGTCTTGCAAAGGACTCGCCGGTGGGAATGTTACAGTCGGGCTGGATAAACCAACCGCCAACCAGCTTCCATCTTCCCTCCTTCACACGCTGTCTGATCTCCTCAAACATAGCGGGATCACTCTTTTCAATCCACATATAATAGGCACCGCAGGCAGAGGTGAAGATAAAATCATCATACTCCTTCATGCGATCCAGAGCGCTGCGATAGGTCGCCTTTATTTCGGCAAAACCCTCCTGCCATTGCCATAGCCACACGGGATCCAGATGGGCGTTGCCGATCAGATGTACTTTTTTCATAAAGTCCTCCTTACAGAGCGATTATTATACAGTTTCATTATAGCACAAAGACTTTTTTCTTCCAATAGTATTTTTTGAGAAAAATATTGCTTTTTTTTAGATTATGTGATAGAATATAAAAAAAGGGGGGAGAAAATTGCGGATCATTACCAAAAAGGACTCGATTCCAAACGAATTTATCGCCGCATCGCGGAAGCACTTTGCAAAAAGCGTGGATGCTCACGGACACGATTTTTTCGAGATCGAATTTATCATCAGCGGTCACGGAAGTTACGTCATTGACGGCAAGCATTACGACGTTCGTCCAAAGACCCTGTTTTTGATGAATCCCGCGCAGATCCATACGGTGGATGCAGACATGGAGCTGATCAATGTCATGTTTCAATGCGAATATGACGGAGATTTCTTTGCCTTCCCTCTCACGGGCGGCAATCATACGCCGGTATTTCAGCTCTCCGACTCCGACTACGAATTTTTGCTGGCGTTGCTCTCGGAGCTGGTTGCGGTTCACAAGACCGATTGCCGTTACGCCATGCTGCTATTGCGATGCGTATTGCGCAAGCTGATGTCCTGCCTCCCTACAAACGCGATTGAAAACCATCCGCCCTACATTCAGCAGACCATTTTGTACATGCTGGAAAATTTCCGAACGGGCATTACGCTGGAAAGTGCCGCCGAGTATTTAGGACTTTCCAAAGCCTATCTCTCGGATTGCTTCTCCAAGCAGCTGGGGGTCAATTTTAAGACCTATTTGGATGGCATTCGATTTTCCCACGCCAAGAACCTCCTTGCCTTTACAAGCATTCCCTTGACCGAGATTCATGAGCGGTCAGGCTTTTACGATTACGCCAATTTTACAAGAAGATTCAAGCAAAAATACGGTTGCTCTCCGGGAGCGTATCGAAAAGAGCATACGTCTTAAAAAGAAAGAAGGATCGATTCCAAAGAACCGATCCTTCTTTTCTTTACGCTTCCTTCGCGGGATATGCCTTGTACATATGAACGATGTTCAGATCCTCTTCCATATCCAAGCCGTGGGAGCCGGAATCGCCATCGATCTCGTGGCAGCCGTGGTCCATAGCAAAGCCCATGAGGGTGTTATGACCCTTCCAGTTGTCCTCGATCAGCTTGCTCAGGGTTGCAAAGATCTCGGAGTTGACACGAAGCTCCGCCAGTGCGCGGTAGCTCTCGGGACCGTGATGGTGCATCTGGGTATCGTAGTTGCCGTTGTAGAGGGCGATAAAATCGTACTCATCCTTCAGGATCAGCTCGATCGCCTTGGCATTGGACTCGATGATGCTATCGTAAATATAGTAATCGATATCGCGGTTCAGATAGATCTGCGCCATGCTGGTGGGCTTTTGCGCAATGATACAAGCCTTTTTGCCTGCGCGAGCCAGCGCGTCAAAGAGGGTGTCGATGGTAAGAACCGGCTTTTCGTATTTGCGGATGCCGTGTACGGCGGGCTGTGCGCCGGTATACATGGTGGCGTAGCAAACGGGAGTCACCGAGGGCATTACGGTGCAAAGAGGAACCTCAATGTCGATCTTTGCCTTGGCGTCACGGGTCAGCTTGGGGTACTTTTCGTATACCCATTGCGCAACGGCATCGGGATTATACATAAAGATACGGTCTGCCTTCTTGCCGCCAAGCTTTTCGTCAATGTACTTTACGATCTGCTCGTTTGCGGGAGCGGCGTGTGCGGGAGGCTCAATACCCATTGCATACGCAAGAGCACCGCACAGAGTATCAAGAGATGTTTCGTTCAGCATAATACTGTCTCCTTTGTTTGTATAAATTTATAAAGCTTTTTAACGTCCTTTTTTGGGGGCTTCGGAAGCAGCCGTACCGTTTACAGTACCCGTATAAGTACAATCGGTATCGGTCAAAACGGCGGGTCTGTCGGCATTGGAATTTGCATAACCAACCAAAGAGCCGCAAGCAGAAGTACCCTTTACTGCACCACTGAAGGTACAGCCTGTCAGCGTAATTGAGCTGGCTCTCATGGCTCTGCCAATAAAGCCGCCAATTTCCTGGCTCTTTTCGCCGCACTCAATGCTGCCCTTGAATTCACAGTTAATCAAAGTAACCTTTGCGGAGTTTGCCACATCATTCTCTACCTTGCCGTCCACCTGTCCGATGAAGCCGCCAACGTACGCCACCTTCTCTGCACCTTCCTTGAAAAGTCCGTCGATGGTAACATTAGAAATGGTTACGTCCGCGCCTTTATTGACCTTACCTGCGAGCATACCGATGTCCTGCTTGCCGCTGACGTCGGGACCGAGAATGCAGGTGTTGGCAAAGGTAACGTTTTGAATCTTAGCGTTTCCGTCCAAAACGCCCATAATTCCCTTTGCGCCGCTGTCCAGCTTCATGTAAATTCCGTAAACGGTATGTCCTTGTCCGTCAAAGGTGCCCTTGAAGACGTAGCTGGAATGAAGCATGGGCCACATATTGAGCATAAAGGCATTTCGCTCGCTCAGCTCCTCTGCCGTGCCCGCATTGATCACCATATCGCATCCAAGCTTGACGGTCACGTTCTCAAAGGTGAGAATATTACCCGACTGACCCTGCTGATTGCGGAGATAGATCCAGCCCATGAGCTGATCCGCAGTCGTCAGAATATACTCGGACTTGGGATTTGCGGGATCGTACCAGGAAAGATCGGGAGAGCCCGAGTAGACCGATGCGCCGTCGGGCGTGGGATTCTCGGGATTGGTGGGAGTGTCGGTGTTGCTTCCCTTCTTGAACGCAAGATCAGCAATCACGGGAAGGTGATCCGAGGTATAAACCACCTGCTTGGATCCGTCGGGAAGGGTTACGGTCTCCTTACCGTCACCTGTGAGTGCCTTGAGAACGTTGAAGCCGTCGGTAACAAAAACGTAATCGAGATAATCACCAAAGCCGCCTTCCTTGGCACTGTTGTCGGTGTGTCCCGCATCGTTATCGAACGCGGTATTGGAGGAGCCGTGCACACCGTACTTGTTTTCGGTGGAGAATGCCGCGTGCGCAAAGCCGTAATCCTTGCAGATCACGTTGTAAACGTTGCTGAAGGCGGTATCGTTCCAGTCACCGGTCATGACGATCTCGGCATCGGGATATTTCTTCAGCATTTCATCGATAAACGTCTTGATGTATTCCAGCTGCTTGAGACGCTCGTTTTCGCGAAGCTTCTGCACGGCATCGTTAGAATATTCGCCGGCTACGGTTCTCTGCTGCAAATGGGTATTGATGGCAATGATGATCTGTCCGTCCACGTTGAACACGCCGTAGGTAGCGTTTCGGGCATAGTTGTTGAGCAAGCGATACTTGCCGTTCTTGCACTGCACTACCTGTCCGGTCTTGTAGTCAACGTAGTCCGAAAGCTGCTCTGCGAAATAGGACTCGGGAGTGTTTTTGTTGATACGGAGAACCTCCAGATCCTTGGCACTCATCTGATATTTTCCGCCCTCCTCAAAGAGATCGGAAACCTTCAATGCCGAGCACTCGCCGTAGGTGCCGGATTCGGTCAGCCAGATCGTACCGCCGTCGAGAAGGTTCATGCCCTTCTTGTAATACAAGGAGGTACGCTCCATACCCGTGGGCAGGCTGTTATCCTGAATCACCTTGTATTCATCAAAGATCAGAAGCGAGGACCACTGTCCGTTATCCTCCTGGATGCCGAAGATATCAGCGTCATAGGAAAGGATCTCCTGCTTTGCCGCATTGATGCGGTTGTAAGCGATCTGTGTATACGCGCCGTTTGCGGTAGGAAGATTGAAACGAACATTGTAGCTCATAATACGAACGGAGGACTCTCCCTCAGCGGGAGTAGGACGTGCGCCGCCGTTGGGATCCTTGGTTACAGAAACGATACCGTACAGATATCCCGCAGCGCCGTCAGCCTTAACGGTTCCCTCGTTTTTACAGTCGCTCATTGCAAAATCGCGAACCGTCATACGGCCCGCAATGCCGCCTGCATAATATTTTCCGGAAACCTCGCCGGTATTGACGCAATTCTTTACGGTCAGATTCATGGAGGCGTTGGAAAGGAATCCGACCATACCGCCTACGTATTCACCGGTGGAGGTTACCTTACCGGAAAAGCTGCAGTTCTCCAGGATCACGGTAGAATCCTTGGGATTCAGGGAGCCTACAAAGCCACCCATCTTATTGACTGCATAGCCACAGTCACGCTCCTCCAGAAGGAGTTCTACGGAAACGTTGGAAAAGGTTACGGTACTGCCCTCTCCCTCAATTCTGCCAAAGAGGCCGCCAACCGCTTCCTTCACGCCGGTGGAATCGGTACCGGTTCCCACGTAGCTGTTTTTGATGGACAGATCCTTTACGGTCACGTTGCCGTTGGAGCATCCGAAAATTCCCTTATATCCGGAATTATAGATCGACATATAAATGCCGTAGACAGTATGTCCCTGACCGTCCAGCGTGCCGTTGAAGGTGCGCTTGGAGTGAAGCTCGGGCCACAGATAGTTGCTAAAGCCTCTTGCAAGGATTTCCTCCAAGGAACCGGAATTGAATACCATATCGCATCCCAGCTTAACGGTTACCCCCTCAAAGGTAAGGGGATTGTCGGTGGAGGAATTCTCACGCAGCTGCATCAATCCCATAAGCTGATCGGCAGACGTAAGGGTGTATTCGTTCTGATCCCCCGTGTACCAGGAGGTATCAGGCTTGCCGCTGTAAAGAGACGCGCCGTCGGGAACGGCGGGAGGATCCTGGGAACCCGTGGTAGGCGCCTCGGTGGGCTTCTCCGTGGGCGTATCGGTCACGATTGCGGAACCGCCCTCGGTTGTTGCGGAATCATCGGTGCCCTTCTTGCTCGCACAGGATGCGAGGATCGAAAGCATCATAATTGCCGCCAAAATCAGGGAAAGAATCTTTTTCATAGGAAACTCCTTTCTGTTAGTTGGATGGTTTGTCCACGTCTGTATTATATCATAAAAAGGACATCGAGCCAATAGCGTTTTTTGTGAAAAACATTGCTTTTTTTTCGATGTCCTTTTCAAAAGTCGGGTAGGTTTGGTTAAAAAACGACGATTCCGTGGGAACGCAAAGTTTCTTTTGCCTCTTCCATCTGTTTCTCGGTGGGGATCCAATCGGTTCTGCCGTTGTCCTCAAGCCCAAGGAAGGTTGCCTTACTTCCGCCAAAGGCGTGATAGGAAAGGAACTCTACCCCCTCGAAATTGGACAGCGTGGATGCGATATCGGCAATTTTGCGGTAATGAGAAAGCTCGGTATTCACGCCGTTTACCAGAATGCAACGCAAGCGAATCCGTGCTCCCAAACTGTTGGCAAGCCGCAGATTGGAAAGAATGCGCTCGTTGGAAACGCCCGTGTATTGCAGATGTCGCGCATCGTTGGTATCCTTGAGATCCCAAAGGAAAAGATCGGTATGAGGAACCGCCTTGGGAAGCACCGCAGGATCAAAATAGCCACAGGTCTCCACCGCCGTGGAGATCCCCTGCTCCCGGCAAGCGCGAAGCAACGCCACCGCGCCATCCTTTTGCAAAAGCGCTTCCCCGCCTGAGAGCGTCAAACCGCCCTTGTTCCCATAGAACGGAGCGTCCTTTTTGACAACGGCAAGAATTTCTTCCACCGTATATTCTGTTCCGCACAGCTCCATTGCTCCCGTGGGACATACCTTAGCGCAATCACCGCAGGAAATGCATTTTTCTCGCAAGAAGAGATGTCCTTCGGCAACCGCCGCCTGCGCCCCTGTCCTGCAGACCGCAACACAGGCGTTGCACCCGATACATTTGTTGGGATAAAACAAAATCTGCGGTTGCATCTGCTGGGTCTCGGGATTGTGACACCATTTGCATCTCATGGCACATCCCTTTAGAAAAACGGTGGTGCGCACGCCGGGTCCATCGTGCATACAAAAACGCTGAATTTCGGTAACGATCAGTTTTTCAGCCATCTCAATGCTCCCCGATCTGGTCGATGACCATCTCCTGCCATTCACGGCAAAGGGTCACAAAGCGCGCATTCCAGCCCGAAACACGAACCGAAAGATTCTGATGCGCCTCGGGATGCTCCTGCGCCTCGCGGAGCATCTCAACGTCGGTCA
>SVSL01000054.1 GCA_015064315.1 Oscillospiraceae bacterium | reverse complement strand
CAGTTTTGTCCTTCCAAGGCATTTGAACAACCTCCTTTTAGGTTATTTTCCTGCCTTTATTATATCACAAAACTGTATACGATCATCTTGCACTACCTGTATATAATCATACTACACTGTACAGTCCCCGACGGTCCGAAAACGAACAAATTTCCGCTCGCAATCGACGTGCTCGCCTTGTTCGATCGTAGGGGCGACCATCGGTCGTCCGCTCTGAAACAGGCGAAACTCCTTAGCCACTTTTCTTTTTGACACCATAGGCGAAATTTAATTGTAGGGGTCGACGTAGCAAAGCGGCGCGAGGGGGATGAATAACATTCCGGGGGCATGTTAGAACCCGAGCGTGACCGAGTCGCAACGAGAACTCGACGACCCGAAAACGAACAAATTTCCGATCGGTATCGTTTTGTTGATGCGACTTGATTTTTTGCCTGTAGGGACCGGCGTCCTCGACGGTCCGAAAAACGAAAGGATTTTTAATTTGCAACCGGCTATGATTGGTAGCCACATAAAAAGCAAAATTTGTTGCTTCTCGGACCGTCGGGGACGCCGGTCCCTACAAGGTTTGAGGGAAATCGGACGAAAGAGCGTAGCCGTGTAATCCACGATTTCCGTTCCTCTTGATCGTAGGGGCGCTTCACGAAGCGCCCGCCCTGAAACAGGCGAAACTCCTTAGTCACTTTTTCTTTTGACCATATAGGCGCAAAAGAAAAAGTTATCAAAAAGAAAACGCCGAGGGAATTTCGCGCTCTGCGGAGCGCGAGGAGGCTTACGCAGCCTCCACTGCGCCACCTTTTAAAAAAGGTGGACGAAAACTTTCATACCGGGTGTGGTGCAAACATCGACGCTTGACCAAAACTTTCATATTGGGTGCGGTGCGAACATTGAAAAAATTATCTTCGTTTTCCCAACCACCCGCAAATTGCCTTGATGGGAAAATACAAAACACATCCCGCAATAGCGGTATCCGCCGCCTCGGGTAGAAGAATCTTGGTAACAACCTCCAAAAAACGGAAGGTCTCATAATTCAACGAAACGTAGATCAACGTGATCAACGCTCGGTACAGCACGGCTATCAGCAGATAAAACCAATATACGGTATAGCGTTTTGGATAAACCGTTCTCGCATAATGCCCCGCCACGTATCCCAAAAGAAAATAGAACAGCGGAAGCAGAGAAATTCCCACCGAGCCCATTGCCTCAATGAAAAATCCCGCACCGATTCCCGTAATGGCACCCGCATAACGTCCTGCAAAAAAGGCAACGCACAGCACGGTGCAGATCATCAGATCGGGAGTTGCTCCAAAAATTGAAAGCCTTGCGCACACCGTCACCTGAGCCACCGAAAGGATCAGAACCAAAAGCGAAATACAAACCGTATACGCGATCATCCTGGAACGGTTTTGCGCCGCATACCCCAAAATCGGTCTTTGATGCATGGGATCACTCCTTTCGATTAGGTTTTCTTAAAGAAGAAGCATTATTCCCCGTATCCTGTTACGATCAGCATATATTTCAAATTGGAAAAATCAACCGACGGGCGCACGGTTGCCGTTGTGGCGCGACTGTACTCATCGATCTGTATCGACTCCACCACGCCAATGGAAAGCTCCGGTGGATAAAAGCTTGCCACACCCGAGGAAAGGATCCTATCTCCCACCTGAATATCGGCATCCGACTCCACATAAGAGAATTTGCAGGCTCCGTCCTTGCCAAGCGTCAGATCTCCGCAAACGATTCCAACGTCTCCGGAACGGGGAATATAAGCTCCCACAGAGCTCTCGGACTCCAAAATAGTGGAAACCTTGCACCAAGTGCTTCCCACCTCGCTGACAAATCCGACCACACCCTCATTGGTCACCACTGCCATATTCACGTCCACGCCGTGAAGCGTTCCGCGATTGAGGGTATATCCCGTTACGTAATTGCCAGAAGAACGGCTCAGCACCATTCCCTCCTCAAAGGTAAAGGATGGATATTTTGTTTTCATGCCGAGATATTCCCGCAGTCTTTGATTTTCCTCCTCCAGGATCTTGGATCTTTCCAGCTCCTCAAGAAGCAATCGATTTTTCTCACGCAGCGCCTCATTTTCCTCATTGACCTTTTCCACGCTTGTGAAAAAGCGTTCAAAGCCCTCAAAAGCGTTTGCAATTCCCGTACCGATCCAACGGAAGGGGGTTGTAATGATCCCCACCATATCTCTGGAAAGGGACTTGTATCCCATTACCGAAAAAACCGACGGAACCGCGCAAAGCACCACGGCAACCGTGAGGCAGATGATAAAAAATTTGTTTTTGAATAGATTCATCATTTTTTTGATCGAAAATTTGAAATCAAAAATTTTATTATTTTGAACGAAACAACATTCCACGTGTCACCCTGAAACAGGCGAAACTCCGTAGGGGCGACCATTGGTCGTCCGCCCTTAAACAGGCGGAAACTCCGTAGGGGCGACCATTGGTCGCCCGCCCTGAAACAGGCAAAACTCCTTAGCCACTTTTCTTTTTGACACCATAGGCGCAAAAAGAAAAGTTTACAAAAGAAAAACGCCGGCTGGGGAATTTCGCGCTCTGCGGAGCGCGAGGAGGCTTACGCAGCCTCCACTGCGCCACCTTTTAAAAAAGGTGGACGAAAACTTTCATACTGGGTTTGTGCGAATTTTGAAGTTTGATCAAAACCTTCACACTGGGTTTGTGCGAACAGGGATATTAGATATCCAAATTCTCCGCGAACTTTGCGTTCTGCTCGATAAACTCGCGTCTGGGCTCTACCTTGTCTCCCATGAGAAGCGAGAACATCTCGTCACTTGCCATGGCATCCTCAATGGTCACGCGCAGAATGGTTCTGTGCGCGGGATCCATGGTGGTCTCCCAAAGCTGCTCGGGATCCATCTCACCAAGACCCTTGTATCGGTCGGCGTTGATGTTCACGCCACCCATCTCGGCAACGATCCGCTCCTTCTCCTCCTCGCTGTACGCGTAACGCTCTGAGCCGTACTTGGAGCCCTTCTTGTAGATCTTGTAAAGCGGGGGCTGCGCGAAATAAATGTGTCCGTCCTCGATCAGCTTTCTCATGTGACGGAAGAAGAAGGTCAAAAGCAGAATACGAATGTGAGAGCCGTCTACGTCCGCGTCCGCCATGATAATGATCTTACCGTAACGAAGCTTTGCAGAATCAAACTCCTCACCGATTCCGCATCCGAGAGCCTGAATAATGGGAATCAAGGAAAGATTGGAATATACCTTATCAAGTCGCGTCTTCTCTACGTTGAGAACCTTACCGCGCAAAGGCAGAATTGCCTGGAAGCGGGAATTTCTTCCCTGCTTTGCAGATCCTCCTGCCGAGTCTCCCTCTACCAGATAAAGCTCGGTAAATTCCGCGCTCTTTTCCTGGCAGTCAGCCAGCTTTCCGGGAAGGGTCGAGCCCTCAAGCAGTCCCTTTCTTCGGGTTGCTTCTCTTGCCTTTCTTGCCGCCTCTCTTGCGCGGTATGCGGCAAGTGCCTTTTCCAAAATTGCCTTACCGACACCGGGATTTTCCTCTAAATATTCGTTCAGCTTTTCGGAAACCAGATTGTAAACGTAGGTACGCATCTCGCTGTTACCCAATTTACCCTTGGTCTGTCCCTCAAACTGCGCCTCGGTCAGCTTGACCGATACCACCGCGGAAAGTCCCTCTCGAACGTCCTCGCCTGAAAGATTCTTGTCCGAGTCCTTCATAATGCCGTATTTTCTGCCGTAATCGTTGAACACCTTGGTCAGAGCCGTCTTAAAGCCGATCTCGTGGGTACCGCCCTCCACGGTGTTGATGTTATTGGCAAACGTCATGAGCATCTCGTTGTAGCTGTCATTGTACTGGAGCGCGACCTCGGCAACGCTGTTATCCCTCTCGGCGCGCATATAAATGACGTCGGGATGAACAACCTCGCAATGCTTCTGCTCATTGATATATTCCACAAAGGATTTGATACCGCCCTCATATTCCAGATCGTCCTCGCGGTAGGTTCCGTCCTCCAAAGGCGCTCTTTCATCACGAAGACAAATATTGACGCCTCCGTTGAGGAACGCCTGCTCGCGAAGTCTCTTGAGAAGCACCTCATAATCAAACACGGTCTCCTCGAACATCTCGGGATCCGGCTTGAAGCGAACGTAAAGACCGTGACTGTCGGTCTCTCCCTCCTCGCGGAAGGGACGCGCCACGTGTCCTCTCTCAAAACGCTCGGTGTATCTTCTTCCCTCGTGACAGTTGTCGATCTCAACCCACTCGGAAAGCGCGTTTACAACCGATGCGCCAACGCCGTGCAAGCCGCCCGAAAACTTGTATCCGTCTCCGCCAAACTTGCCGCCCGCGTGCAATACGGTATAAACCACCTCCAACGTGGGAATCCCCATCTTGGGATGGATGCCGCTGGGAATGCCGCGTCCGTCGTCCTGAACCGATACGCTGTGGTCGGGATGCAGAGTCACCTCAATGCGCTTACAGCGACCTGCAAGCGCCTCGTCGATGGAGTTGTCCACAATCTCATATACAAGATGGTGTAATCCACGTGCCGAAGTAGACCCGATATACATACCCGGTCTTTTTCTTACTGCCTCCAAGCCCTCAAGTACTTGAATCTGGCTTTCGTCATAAACGCGTTGTTCCATGTTTTCCATGTCTTTTTTTCCTTAAAATAAGTATTTTTTAAACGAGAAGAAGGGGAGTTTCGCGTTCTGCGGAACGCGAAAGGGGGGGATTTCGCCCGTTGCGACGGGCGACCAAGGCTACGCGCCTTGGATGGGCGCCACCTTTTGGAAAAGGTGGACGAAAACTTTTCACAGAAAAGTTTTTTTATTTGTTTTGATGCGGTGCCTCTGTCGTTAATTGGTTTGCTGTTTTCTGTTAGTTTTTTGAACGGACGGGAAGGTACTGCCGATAGCGGTCAGGGACCACCAACCCTGCCCGCTCCATCAAATTAGTTTTGGGAGGGGCGGGCGATTCATGAATCGCCCCTACGATCAAGAGGAACGGAAATCGTGGATTACACGGCTACGCTCTTTTATTCGATTTCCCTCAAACCTTGTAGGGGGCGACGTCCTCGACGCCCCGGAAACGAAAGAAATTTTAATTTGCAACCGGCTATGATTGGTAGCCGTTTAAAAAGCAAAATTTGTTGCTTTCCGGACAGTCGAGGACGCCTGTCCCTACAGGCAAAAATTCAAACCGCATCGATACGCCGCTACACCTTCTTCAACTAATATCGGTGAGCATCTTAAAACCGAAACAATCCCTTTTTTTCTCTCACTAACATCGGTGAGCAGATGGGGTAGTGGCCCCCAGCTGCTCGCGGGAGCAAATCTTCCGTCTGTCCATTCCCTAACAAATCACGGCAGGGATAGCTGACGGTAGGGACTAACACTTCCCCTTTTCTTCTAACCTATCAAAAAACTTTTCTGTGAAAAGTTTTCGTCCACCTTTTTCAAAAGGTGGCGCGGATCCAACGCCGCGCGGCGTTGGTCGCCCGTCGCAACGGGCGAAACCCCTTACAGGAAATCCCCATCAAAACTCTCCAAAATTACCGATTCTTCCGAGAAGAGAGGCCGAGGAGAGCTGAGAGAAGCAGATAGCGTACATCTGTTTTTTCGTGTCTTTATATAGAACAAATGACTTTGGGATTTCTTTGGAGGCAAAGGTGACCGCTTTTTTGTGATCTGCATCCGAGAGATATTTTTTTGTCACCGAGGATACCGTTGCCGTATCGGCATCAAAGATTCCAATGATATCTTTGATGCGTATATTTTGGTGATTTCCAACGTGCAAATACATAATTATTTTTTAACGATCTGAGAAATCAGATTGTAATCGTTGGTTAGAATGGTATCAATGCCCATATCCAAATATCTCTGCGCTTCTTCGGGGTCATCGGCAAAGAAGACGTTGCACTTGATGCCGTGGGCGTGGGCTTTGTCGATCATTTCTTGATTGAAATAGGGCTTGAAGAGCTGAACCTTTTGACAATCCAGCTTGATGGCGCGATCCACGATCTCCCATTTTCCGCCGCCTGCACCCATGCAACGGCAGATATCGGGCGCGAGACGCCCCAGCTGTGCCATCATCAGATCGTCACCCGTCATAAAGTACACGTGCTTTTGCGCATCGTACTTGTAGATGAGATCAATGATTTTTTGCAGATATTTTTCATCGGTCTCCTGACCCTTTACCACGGTCTTGATGTGAATGTTCATGATGGTGTGGCAGGAAAGCTTTTTGAGAATTTCTTCAAACTTGATGATTCTGAGTCCTTTGAACTTTTCGCCAAACTTATATCCAAAGTCAAGCTTCAAAAGCTCTTCGTAGGTATAATCGTAAACGTATCCCGTGCCGTCGGAAACGCGATCCAGCTTGCGGTCATGGCAGGAAACAACCTCTCCATCCTTGGTGGGCCAAAGATCAAACTCGATCTCATCCGCGCCCATGGCAACCGCCGCGCCAAAAGCGGGCATGCTGTTTTCGGGGGCGATGGTATTGAATCCGCGGTGAGCGCAAACTCTGGGATATCCCATCCACTCCTCCGTGCGAGCGATGGCACTGCCCGAAGGACGGTATTTCCAAGGACGTCTGCCTTGTTCAATGTATTGATAATGCGCCGCGGGAGGATTTCCAAAGCCCGCAGGCTTGAAATATTTCTCGTGAACGTCCAGCTCCACGCATTCCAATCCCACGCGGCTCTTCATGTTGCAAAGAATGGTGCCGTTGGGAGAAACAATCATACTGCCGCCGCCGATATCCGAGCTTTCATCCATGCTGACAGAAGAACGGAACACGTAAGCGTTGGTATTGTAAGCAAGGAACTGAGACATAATTTCCAGCGCCTGATGGGTATCGGAGCGCTGATGAGAGCAACCGATGATCACGTCCACGTTATTTCTCGCAATGTTTGCGAACGCTTCATAAAAATAGAAATCGTAGCAGGTGAGGAACGCGTAACGAACGCCTTCTACTTCAATCACCGTGGGAGATTCAAATTCGAAGGTATAATCGCTATCCAGCTTTCTCTTGGAAACCTCACCGGGGGTCAGATGCTGCTTGAAATATTTTCCAACCACTTCCCCTTGACGGTTGAACACGAAGGTGGTGTTGCGAATTCCCTTTTCATGGTAATCACAACCGTTGATGAATACAACGGCGTTACATCTTTTTGCGGTCTCTGCCGCCTTTTCCATCATGGGGCCGTGATATTTTGCCGCCGCTGCCTCAAAATCCTCTTTGGTCTTTGCCAAGGCGGGAACGTCACACATCTCGGGACAAACGATGATATCCATAGAAGCATCGCATTGATCCAAAAGCTCAAATTCCGCCTTCAAGCAAGCGTCGGATTCCTCATAATGAACCGAATATTTCGGCTGAATGATACAAACCTTCATGACTTGAAAATCCTTTCGTTATGGTTGCTTTTAGATGAATTTTAATTTTAGTTTGAAATAACGATATTCCACAATACAGAATATAGAAACGATTGATTTTAAAAATTTGTAATGTAGGGACCGGCGTCCTCGACGGTCCAAATTTATTGTTTTCTTAATTGTAAAGGAAAATATTACTGTTATTGATTTTGACAGTCACATCTAAATAAATACAAAATTCCGTAAACGGACCGTCAGGGACGCCGGTCCCTACAAATGAAAACCTTAATTTTTTCAAATTGCCATTGATTCCATAGCATTTTTTGAATCATTACTTGAAAGATGTGTCATTTTCTCGAAAAAATGACGGAAGGAATTACCGATAACACCCATTCTCCACGCTAATGATCTTACCGCCCATGATTCCGGAAGGCTCGCAAGTGGTGATAATCACCTGTCGATCCTTCATTTTTCCCGAAAGATACGCGCGGCGCGAAGAATCCAGCTCAGAAAAAACGTCGTCAAACAGAAAAACAGGCTTTTCTCCGCAAATTTTTGCGCAAACCTCACCCTCGGCAAGCTTCATGGAAAGCGCCAAAGAGCGTTGTTGCCCTTGGGACGCGAAAGCGCGGGCAGATTTTTCGTTGATGCGAATATCAATATCATCCTTATGGATTCCCCAAAGAGTGCTTCCGACTCCGATCTCCCGATCGTAATGGGTCGTTAACAATTCAAAATAAGCTTTTTCGGTTGCCTCGGCATCCTCGTAAGATTCCGGCTCTCCGTGAGAAGAGCCCATATAAACGGCGTTTGGAATCTCCCGCTCTCCCGTCATTTCGGCAAAGCAGCCTTGAATATGCTCCGAAGCCATTTTCAAATAGCGGTAACGGTAACGCGCGATCACAGCCGCCTCATGCGCCAGCTGGCTCGACCAAAACTCAACGGTATCAAGAAAAGTCTTTCGATCATCCTCCGCCCTTTTGATGAGCTGATTCCGCTGCTTTAAAATCTGATGATACCGCTGCAAGCTCTTGAGATAAACGGGATAAAGCTGGGAAATGGCAATATCCAAATAATTGCGACGCTCGGAAGGTCCGTCCTTGATCAGAGAAAGATGCTCGGGGCAGAACAAAACCGTTCGAAAAGCTCCCACCACGTCGGAAAGACGGGTGATCTTAACGTGGTTATGCTCGATCTGACGTCTTTTTCCCGGCATCATGCGAACCGAAATATTCTGCGCTCTGACCGAGTCGGAAAAATCCAGCGAAATATCGCAAAATTGCTCTCCGAATTGGATCAGCTCCTCGTCGTGAGTGGTTCGAAAGCTTTTTCCAAGAGCCGCAAAGTGGATTGCCTCCAAAAGGTTGGTCTTTCCCTGTGCGTTCTCCCCCACCAAAATATTGACACCGGGATCAAAGCTGACGTCAGCCTCTGTAATATTGCGAAAATGCTTGATCCTGATCCGGTTGCATTCCATAAAATTTTATCACTCTCTCATGCGGACGGGCAGCAGCATAAAGAGCTGGCTCTCGTTCTCTTTTTCTTCCTCGGGCTCAATGTTGATGCTGGTCAGCGCCGAAGTCATGGAAATACGCACGCGCTCGGCGTCGCAAGCACGGAGGGAATCAATGAGAAAACGGTTATTAAACGCGATCAGCAAATCGCTTCCCTCATGTGCGATCTCAACCTCATCGTACGTGCTTCCCATGGTGGAAACCGCGGAGATCTTCAGCATCCCCTCCTCAAAGCTCAGCTTCACCTGAGAAGGAACGCTGCCCGCAACCTTATCCTCGGTTACCAGTGCGGCGCGCTCAAGGGCAGAAATCAAAGCTGCTCGGTTGCAATTTGCGGTAATGCGGTGATTCTTCATGATCGCGCGGTCAAAATCAATGTACTGTCTTTCGATCAAGCGGGAGAAGAAGGTCAAATTTCCAATATTGAACACGATGTTTCTTCTGGTCATGTAAATGCGAACGCTTTCTCTCTCGTCATCCTTGAGCAGCTTATACAGCTCGTTGACCGTCTTGGTGGGAACAATGAAAGAGAACGAAAGCTCGGAATGATCGTCGTTCTTGTTTTCGATATCCGCCTTTGCCATGCATCTTGCGATCTTGGAGCTATCGCAAGAAACCGCCAGAAGCTCTCCCTCGGTTACGCGGAAATAGCATCCGTTCAGCTCGGGACGCTGGTCGTTGGTCGCCATGGCGTGGGTGATCTTGGAGATCATGTTCTTGAGCACCGACTGACCAATCACAAATCCGTCCTCGGTAACAAGTCTGGGAATGGAAGGATACTCCTCACCTGCCAGCGCGTTCATCTTATGATTGGACTTTCCGCTGGAAATACAAGCCTGCTTGTTTTCGTTCACGGTAAGCGTTACAAACTCGCCCTCCATCACACGAAGGGTCTGCACAAACTTTTGAGCATTGATGATATAAAGACCGGGCTCCTCAACCTCAGCGACAAAAGAAGAGCGCATTCCCTTCTCCAAATCAAAAGTAGTGATCTCGCAAACGTTATCCTCCCTTGCGTTGATCAGAATACCCTCAATCGCGCTGAGCGTGGATTTTCCCGAAACCGCACACATCAAAGGCAATACAGCCTCTATGATTTCCTGACGCTTAAAAATGATCTTCATGATATATAATTCCTTTCGAATAATGTTTGATGATTTTTGGGGAGTTTCGCCCGTTGCGACGGGCGCCAAGGGTTTCGTCGTCTGCGGACGACGACCAACGCTACGCGGCGTTGGATCCGCGCCACCTTTTTGAAAAAAGGTGGACGAAAACTTTTCACAGAAAAGTTTTTTTATTTGTTTTGGTGCTCTGCCTCTGTCGTTTGTTGGGTGACTGGTTTTTGTCAGTTTCTCAGACAGACGGGAAGGTACTGCCGATAGCGGTCAGGGACCACCAACCCTGCCCGCTCCATGGAGTTAGTGGAAGAACAGGGATGGACAAATGCGAACATTCTCAGAGGTGACACAAAAACGATAAATTTTCGCACAAACCTGTAGGGGCGACCGCCACGCTTGCGTGGTGTTTGGTCGTCCGCCTGTAAAAGATCTGATTTTTATAAACGGGCGATTCATGAATCGCCCCTACGATCAAGAGGAACGGAAATCGTGGATTACACGGCTACGCTTTTTCGTTCAATCTCTCTCAAACCTTGTAGGGGGCGACGTCCTCGACGCCCCGAGAAGCAACAAATTTTGCTTTTTATGTGGCTACCAATCATAGCCGGTTGCAAATTAAAAATTCTTTCATTTCCGGACCGTCGAGGACGCCGGTCCCTACAGGCAAAATGTTTAACTGCATCAACACGCCGATACGGAGCGGAAACCTTATCGCTTCCGGGGCGTCGAGTTCTCGTTGCGACTCGGTCACGCTCGGGTTCTAACATGCCCCCGGCATGTTATTCATCCCCCTCGCGCCGCTTTGCTACGTCGACCCCTACAGGCAAAAATTCAAATCGCATCGATACGCCGCTACACCTTCTTCAACTAATATCGATGAGCAGATGGGGTGGTGGCCCCCAGCTGCTCGCGGGAGCTCTTCTTCCATCTATCCGTTCCCTAATAAATCACGGCAGGGATAGCTGACGGTAGGGACTCAAGCATTCCCATTTTCTCTATCCTATCAAAAAACTTTTCTGTGAAAAGTTTTCGTCCACCTTTTCCAAAAGGTGGCGCGGATCCAACGCCGCGTAGCGTTGGTCGCCCGTCGCAACGGGCGAAAACCCCTCACGCCCTCCGCCTGTGAAAAGTCTGATTTTCACAAACGGGCAATCCGATGAGACATCCATTCCGCTCTGATTTCAAAAAGAAATAAATAAAATAAATATATTATTTGTCGTAGTCGTAGTATTATACCCTGCGGATTCTGTGGAAAACCTGAAAAACCCTTGTAGTGCCTGCCTTTTCACATTTTCTGAAAGCAACCTTCACCGTGGAAAAGCCCTCGGTTTCTTGTTGGCGGATTGTGGAAATCTCTTTTTGTCTTCCCTTTTTTCTTTCGCAAAAACTCGTTTTTTCTCTCAAAATTCATTTTTGGAGTTTTCAACATTTTTTTCCACAACGGTTTTTCCGCTTTTCCATGGGGAAAAATCAAAAATTGCTCTTTTCGGCTTTTTTTACAAGTTTTCAACAGGTATGACACTTTTTTTATCAACAGCGAAAAGCCTTTTTCTCAAAAGAATTTTCACCGGTGAAAATGTGGAAAAATTTTGGTAAAATCACAACTTTTCCATAAGTTTTCCACACCTGTTGAAAACCTTGTGGAAAACTTGGTTTTTGTTGTGGATTTTTACGCCTGACCGGTGATTTCCTTTTTCATGTCACTTATCTCAAGGGAAAACATGGCATCCATCTGATCCATGGAGAGCGCCTTGTTATAAGAGGACATGATAGTTGCGTGATCGCGGTTGAAGACCTTGGAAATATTCGGGAAAGACATTTCGGTCATCTCGCGGATGAGGTAAATCGCCACGTGACGGGCGTTTGCAATTTCCTTGTTTCTCTTGGGACCGATCAGATCCTCCTTGGAAATTCCGTATTTGCGGAAGACCGCCGTAAAGATCTTATCCACCGTAATGTTCACGGGTTCCGCGCCGCCCAGCAGCTCGGCAATGCATTCGTGGGCAAGATTCATATTGATATCCTTGCCCGACAAAAAGCTCAACGCACCCAGCTTCTTGATGGCACCCTCAATCTGACGGATGTTGGATCGGAGATTTTCACCGAGGTAGGTCAGCACGTCATCGGGAATGAACACGTTGACCTGCTCTGCCTTCTTCTTGATGATTGCGATTCTCAGCTCCAGATCCGGAGGCTCGATGTCGGCAATGAGTCCCCACTCAAATCTCGATTTGAGTCGATCCTCAAGGGTTTTGATATCTCTGGGAGGACGGTCGGAGGTGAGAATAATCTGCTTCTTGTCCTCAAACAAAGCGTTGAACGTGTGGAAGAACTCCTCCTGGGTTGCCACCTTACCTGCAATAAACTGGATATCGTCGATGAGCAGCACGTCGCATTTGCGGTACTTATCGCGAAAATCCTCCATGGTCTTATTGGCAAGGCAAGCGATCATCTGATTGGTGAAATCCTCACCGTTGGTGTAAATGATCTTGATATTGGGATTGTTCTGCTTGAGTCGGTTGATGGTAGCGTACAAAAGGTGGGTTTTTCCCAAACCGCTGTTGCCGTAAATAAACAAAGGGTTGTAATTGGTTGCGGGGTTGTTTGCCACCGCTACGCAAGCCGCCTGCGCAAACTTATTGGTGCTGCCAATGATGAAATTTTCAAAGGTGTACTCAAAATTGAAATCGGGGGTTTCACGGATTTTTCTTTCTTCCTTCTTTGTCTCCTTTTCGGGAGCCTTGGCTGCCAGCTTGCCGGACGAGGTCGCCGAGCCGATAAAATTGAGATGAACGTGAATGTCAAATCCCAAAAGCGAAGAAAATTTGGATTCGATGGAAGAAATATATTTGTCGCGGATGATATTGAATTTCAATTCCGACGCAATGCCCATGGTAATGGTATCGTTTTCGAAAGAAAGGATCTTAACGTCTGCAAACCAAAGATTGATGGTGGTCTCGGTCATGGTCTCTCTGAAAGAATCCTTGACCATTTCCCATATCTCGCTGATCTCCTCTATGTAATTTTTCTCGGACATACACGTTCTCCCTTCGCAGGATATAAATAAATATAATATATTATAACATATTATTATATATTTTTCAAGAAAGATATATAATAATATTGAAAATTTACAAAAAGTTAACAGTAAGTGAAGGGTGATTGGGGGATTTCGTCGTCTGCGGAGGGGCAAGGGAGGAGTTTCGTCGTCTGCGGACGACGACCAACGCTACGCGGCGTTGGATCCGCGCCACCTTTTTGAAAAAAGGTGGACGAAAAACTTTTCACAGAAAAGTTTTTTTACTTTTTTGAGGTGCGGTGCCTCTGTCGTTTGTTGGGTGACTGGTTTTTGTTAGCTTTTCGAACGGACGGGAAGAATTGCTCCCGCGAGCAGCTGGGGGCCACTACCCCATCTGCTCCATGAAGTTAGTGTAAGAATGGGAATGGACGAATGCGAACATTCTCAGAGGTGACACGGAAAAGGGGATGTTTGTTATCGAATTTTCCATCCGGAGGATTTTTCGAAAGGCTCCCCTTGGGGGGAGCTCCCACCGCAGGTGGGTGAGAGGGGGACTCCGTAGGGGCGACCGCCACGCTTGCGTGGTGTTTGGTCGTCCGCCTGTAAAAAATCTTGACGTTGAAAAAACGGGCGATTCATGAATCGCCCCTACGATCAAAAGGAACGGAAATCGTGGATTACACGGCTACGCTCTTTCGTCCGATTTTCCTCAAACCTTGTAGGGGTCGACGTCCTCGACGCCCCGGAAACGAAAGAATTTTCAATTTGCAACCGGCTATGATTGGTAGCCGTATAAAAAGCAAAATTTGTTGCTTCTCGGGTCGTCGAGGACGTCGACCCCTACAATCAAATGAGGCGGTCTCACCGCACGTTCGGCGGTTTCTCCGCGCAGGGGATACGGAAACTCGTTAGGAGACCCCGTCGTCGCTTCGCTCCTCGGTTTTGCTCCTGCGTCGCAAAACTTCGACTGCAAAAACGCCACACCGTGGCGTTTTTGCGAGCTTGCGAGCCTTCTCAGAGGTGACACGGAAAGAATAAATTTTCGCACAAACCCGTAGGAGTGACCATTGGTCGTCCGTTTGAAAAGAATCAGATTTTTATAGGCGGGCGACCATTGGTCGCCCCTACAAGCAAACAAGGGCTTTCTATCGAACGTACGGCGGGTTGCTCCGCTCAAGGTGACGCGGAAATGATAAAATTTGCACAATTTCGTAGGGGCGATTCATGAATCGCCCGCCCCCTCTTCAAACTATCTTGATGGAGCATTTTGGGTAGTGGTACCAAAATGCTCGCGGGAGCAAATTTTCCGTCTGTCCATTCCCTAACAAATCACGGCAGGGATAGCTGACGGTAGGGACTAAGACTTTCCCAATTTCATACAACCTATCAAAAAACTTTTCTGTGAAAAGTTTTTCGTCCA
>SVSL01000053.1 GCA_015064315.1 Oscillospiraceae bacterium | reverse complement strand
CCCCCGTTACATGAACGGCGCAGGCACCTCCCCCAATGCCGACGTCTTTGCCTTTGCGGCGGCACAGATCAAAAAGGCATTGGAGATCACCACGCGCCTTGGCGGTGAGGGCTACGTCTTCTGGGGCGGACGCGAGGGCTATGAGACCCTGCTCAACACCAATATGGCTCTGGAGCAGGACAACATGGCGCGCCTGATGCGTATGGCGGTTGACTACGCACGCTCCATCGGCTTTACGGGAGATTTCTACATTGAGCCCAAGCCCAAGGAGCCTACCAAGCATCAGTACGACTTTGATGCCGCCACCGTTCTTGCCTTCCTTCGCAAGTACGGTCTTGACAAGGATTTCAAATTGAATATTGAAGCCAATCACGCAACGCTGGCAGGACACACCTTCCAGCACGAGCTGCGCGTGGCGCGTGATAACGGTGCCTTCGGCTCCATCGACGCCAACCAAGGCGATCCTCTTCTCGGATGGGATACCGACCAATTCCCCACCAACGTCTATGAAACCGCACTTTGTATGTACGAGGTCATCAAGGCAGGCGGCTTTACCAAGGGCGGACTCAACTTTGACGCCAAGACCCGCCGTCCCTCCAACACCCCCGAGGATATCTTCCACGCCTATATCGCAGGCATGGATGCCTTTGCATTGGGACTTCGCGCAGCCGATAAGCTCATCCGCGACGGCAGATTGGACACCTTTGTCAAGGACCGCTACGCAAGCTACGAGAGCGGCATTGGCAAGAAAATCGTGGACGGAAGCGCCACCATGGAGGAGCTGGAGGCATATGCCCTGAACATGGGTGACGTGACCACCAACCAAAGCGGCAAGCAGGAATATCTGGAAAATCTTCTCAACGGCATCCTGTTTGGAATTTGAAAACGACCATGAAGCAATATCTCATTGGAATTGATATCGGCACCTCGGGTACCAAGAGCGTTCTCTTTGACACTCTTGGCAGCGTCATCGCATCGGCAACCGCCGAATATCCCCTCTCCCAGCCCCACAACGGATGGGCAGAGCAAAATCCCGAGGATTGGTGGGAGGCGGTGCAAGCCACCCTTTCCATCATCACCCAAAAGGCAACGGACGGCAAGATCGTGGGCGTGGGACTTTCGGGGCAGATGCACAGTCTGGTGCTTCTGGATCAAAACAACGAGGTCATTCGCCCCGCCATTCTTTGGTGCGATCAGAGAACCGCCGAGGAATGCCGCGAGATCGAAGCGCGCATTGGCAGAGAACGGCTGATCGAGATCACCGCCAACCCCGCATTGACCGGCTTTACAGCCTCCAAGCTGCTTTGGGTACAAAAGAACGAGCCCGAGAATTTTGCAAGATGCGCTCATATTCTCCTTGCCAAGGACTATATCCGCTTCAAGCTGACGGGAGAATATGCCACCGAGGTGTCCGATGCCTCGGGAATGCAGCTCCTCGACGTTCCCAAGCGCCAATGGAGCGAGGAGATCTGCAATGCCTTGCAGATTCCCATGCACCTTCTCGCAAAGGTCTATGAGAGCCCCGACGTGACGGGATATATCACCAAGGACGCCGCCGAAAAAACAGGTCTCCCCACAGGGATTCCCGTAGCGGGCGGTGGCGGTGACAACGCCGCGTCCGCCATTGGAACCGGCGTTTGCGCCGAGGGGGATGCCTTTACCACCATTGGCACCAGCGGCGTGGTCTTTGCCCCCACAAACGCCCCCATCGTCGACCCCGAGGGGCGCGTTCACACCTTCTGCGCCGCCGTTCCGGGAACCTGGCACGTCATGGGCGTCACGCAGGCGGCGGGACTTTCCCTGAATTGGTTCCGCAATCAGCTTGCCTCGGAGCTTTCCTATGGAGAGATCGATTCCCTTTGTGAAAAGCTCCCCATCGGCGCGGAAAAGCTGCTCTATCTTCCCTATCTCATGGGCGAAAGAACTCCCATTCTCGATCCCAACGCCCGCGGCGTGTTCTTGGGACTTTCCGCTATGCACACCAAAGCCCATATGGCAAGAGCCGTGATCGAGGGTGTTTCCTATTCGCTCCGCGATTGCCTGGAGATTCTTTCCGAAATGCGGATCTCCCTTTTGCGCATGACTCTCTGCGGTGGCGGCGCGAAAAGCCCCCTGTGGAGACAGATGCTTTCCGACGTTTACGGCATTTCGGTAACAATCCTCGAATCCAATGAGGGCGCCGCTCTTGGCGCGGCAATCCTCGGGGGATGCGCCGCAGGAATCTATGCCTCGGTGGAGAAAGGATGTAAAATCTGCATCCGCGGTGGCAAACAGATCAAGCCCAACACCGATGCGCACGCGGAATATGACCGCTTCTACGGCACTTACCGAACGATCTATCCGCAATTAAAAAATGTTTTTGCGGAGCTGAAAGAGATTTGATATTTGTAAAGACAGGCACTCGGGGGATTTCGCACTCTGCGGAGGGCACCAAGGGGTTTCGCCCGTTGCGACGGGCGACCAACGCCGCGCGGCGTTGGATCCGCGCCACCTTTTGGAAAAGGTGGACGAAAACTTTTCACAGAAAAGTTTTTTGGAAGGGTAGAGAAAATGGGAATGTTTTAGTCCCTACCGTCAGCTATCCCTGCCGTGATTTGTTAGGGAACGGATAGACGGAAGGAGGGCTCCCGCGAGCAGCTGGGAGCCACCACCCCATCTGCTCACCGATATTAGTTGAAGAAGGTGTAGAGGCGTGTCGATGCGGTTTGAATTTTTGCCTGTAGGGGTCGACGTCCTCGACGACCCGGAAAGCAACAAATTTTGCTTTTTAAACGGCTACAAATCATAGCCGGTTGCAAATTGAAAATTCTTTCGTTTTAGGGGCGTCGAGGACGTCGCCCCCTACAAGGTTTGAGGGAAATCGAATAAAAGAGCGTAGCCGGATCATTCCCGATTTCATCTATCCTTGAATCGCCCCTACGGGTTTGTGCGGACTTTATCATTTCCGTGTCACCTCTGAGAAGGCTCGCAAGCTCGCCAAAACGCCACGGCGTGGCGTTTTTTGCAGTCGAAGTTTTGCGACGCAGGAGCAAAACCAAGGAGCGAAGCGACGATGGGGTCTCCTAAGGATTTTTGCAATCCTTTTTCTCTACACAAATGTTACTTTACGGTGGAAAACTATTGAAACTCCTTAGTAGATCCCGCGTCGGACTGCGTCCTCGCGCTTTTGCTTCATTCGGCTACGCCTGCCATGAAGCAAAAGTTCGACTGCAAAACGCTTTGCGTTTTTTCGCTCAGGATGACACGCTGATTGATTATTTACGTGTCACCGTAAACTAACATCGGTGAGCATTTTGGGTAGCGGTCCCAAAATGCTATCGGCAGTATCTTTCCGTCTGTCATCGAAACTAACAGAAAACAGCCACCCAACTACCGACAGAGGCACCGCATCTCAAAAAAATAAAAAAACTTTTCTGTGAAAAGTTTTTGATCAACCTTTTTTCAAAAAGGTTGCGGGGTCCAGGGGCAGAGCCCCGGTCGCCCGTCGCAACGGGCGAAATTCCCCCGTCCGCAGAGGGCGAAATCCCCACCCCTCCCACATCACAATAAAAGGAGTCACAAGATGATTTATCACGTTTCAAAATTGGGAAGCGATCAAAACGACGGTTCCCCGCAAAATCCATTCCGCACCATCAATCACGCGGCACAGATTGCGCAACCCGGAGACACGGTGCAGGTACACAGCGGCACTTACCGCGAGTGGGTCGATCCTAAATTCGGAGGCACGAGTGATGCCAATCGCATCGTTTACGAGGCAGCCCCCGACGAGCACCCCATCATCAAGGGCTCGGAGATCGTCACCGACTGGGAGCACGCAGAGGGCTCGATTTGGAAAAAGACACTCCCCAACACCATGTTCGGGGATTGGAATCCTTACGCATTGAAGGTAGAGGGAGACTGGCTGATTCGTCCCGAGGAATACGACGTTCATTTAGGCGACGTTTACATCAATGGAGCTTCCATGTACGAGGCGACCTCAAAAGAGGACCTCTCCACCGCCGCCATCCGTGACAAGGGATGCCAGGAAAACCGCGCCGATGAGCTGATCGTCGCTCCCGAGCTCACCAAATATCGCTGGATCGCAAAAGTGGATGCGGAAAGCACCACTCTGTACTGCAATTTCCAAGAGAAAAACCCCAACGAAGAAACAATCGAGATCAACGTGCGCCAATGCTGCTTCTTCCCCAAGAAGACAGGCGTGAATTATATCACGGTGCGAGGCTTTGAAATTGCCCACGCCGCCACCCCTTGGGCACCTCCCACGGCAGATCAGCCCGGCATGGTAGGTCCGCATTGGAGTAAGGGATGGATCATCGAAAACAATATCCTCCACGACTCCAAGTGCAACGGCATCAGCCTTGGCAAGGAATCCACCACAGGCGACAACGATCACTTCCGCACCCTGCGCAAGTCGGGTCACATCTATCAGATGGAGGCGGTCTTCAAGGGCGTTCAGGCGGGATGGTGCAAGGAGAAGATCGGCTCTCACGTTGTTCGCAACAACCTGATCTATGATTGCGGTCAGACAGGTATCGTGGGACACATGGGCGGCGCGTTCTGCTTCATCGAAAACAACCATATTTACAACATCGCCGTCAAGCATGAGTTTTGGGGACATGAGATCGCCGGTATTAAGCTCCATGCCGCCATAGATACGGTGCTCCGCCACAACCACATCCACCATTGCGGCAACCACGGCACTTGGCTGGATTGGCAGGCACAGGGCACGCGCGTAACGCAAAATCTTTATCACGATAACGCCCGTGACCTTTACATTGAGGTCTCCCACGGTCCTTGCACGGTGGATAACAATCTCTTCCTCTCCGACGTCTCGCTGATGGATCGCGCCCAAGGCTCTGCTTTCGTCCATAACGTCTTCGCGGGCGTGCTTTCCACAAAGGACGTGCTGAGACGAACCACACCTTATCACTTCCCTCATTCCACCGACGTTCTGGGCGTTTCCTTCGTTTACGGAGGCGACAACAGATTCTTCAATAACCTCTTCCTTGGAAACACCGAGCCCTCCTCCGAAAAGCATTCGCGCTTCCTGGAGGGATACGACCGTAACAACACCGCCGAGGAATACCGGGCAATGATGCAGGAGAAGGGACACCGCGTGGGAATCAATAAGTATTTTGACGTTGGTCAGCCCCTGTGGGCAGAGGGCAACGCCTATGCAGGCTCTGCCAAGCCTTGGCACGCCGAGACGGATGCCACCGCGGTCGATTCCATGAGCGCGGAGCTTCGCCAAGAGGGCAAGGAGTGGATCCTTTCTCTCGATCTCCCCGAGGCAGTGGTCAACAAAGCGGTAGCTCCCGTTACCACCGACCGTCTGGGCGAGCCCCGCATTGTGGAGGAACGATACGAAAATCCCGACGGCTCCCCCATCGATTTTACCGTAGATTTCTTTGGAAACACCCGTAAGGATGCCTACGCCGGCCCCTTCGCCGCTCCTCAGACAGGCAAGTGGGAGCTGGTGGTCTGGAGGGATGCTTGAGATGAAAAAAATTGATTTTCACGTACACGTCAGCAAGGATATTCCCCTTGAAGAGGGCGCGGCGTATCTGATGGATATGTGCAGGCGGCACGGCTACGAGGGCGTGAATATTCTGGCGTGGACCTTCGATTTTCCCGAAAAGTGCAACGAGATGTGTCTTAGTCTCTCCAAAATGATCCCCAATTCCCACGCGTTTTGCTGCCTGCTCCCGGGCAAGGATTACGCCGCCCAAGCCGAACAGCTCATGTCTATGGGGTTTGAGGGCATCAAGCTGCTGCGCGGCGGCAAGCCCAGCTACTACCGAGACTACGGAAAGCTGTACGATGACGAGATCTACGAGGACTTCTTTGCGCTGGCAGAGGAAAAGCAGTACCCCATCCTCATGCACAACAATGACCCCGCAGACTTTTGGGATATTACCAAGGTCACCGAAAAAAGACGGGCAAAGGGCTGGTACTACGACGAGACCTTCCCCTCCCACGCCCGTTACTTTGAATCGGTGGACAACGTTCTGAAAAGGCACCCGAAGCTGAAGCTTGCACTGGCACACATGGGGTTTTATTCCGAGAATCTCGACAAAGCCTTTGAACTCATGGAACAATATCCCAATCTTTACATGGATGCCACTCCCGCGCTGAATATCTATGAGGAGCTTTCCCGTGATCACGACAAAGCGGAACAATTCTTCCGCACCTATCACAAGCGCATTCTCTTCGGCACCGACGCGTCCAATCTCCTCACGGGCTACGAGCGGGAAAAGAACGATAAAAAGAACGTGGTCGTTCCCTACTTCTTCGGCGGCGGCGAGCCCCGGGAGCTGTTTGACTTGAAGATCGCCCCCATCCGCCTCGAGCCCGAAATGCTGGAAAATATCTATTACAATACCGCCATGCGGTTTATTGGGAAAGAGGAATAGCCCCAAAACCGCCGTGCAATGCGCGGCGGTTTTCTCGTGCTCTCCCAAAAACGAACGCTTTGATTTTCATTCAACGGAAGGTGTCACCTTGAGCGGAAAAACGCGGAGCGTTTTGAAGTCGAAGTTTTGCGACGTAGGAGCAAAACCAAGGAGCGAAGCGACGACGGGGTCTCCTAACGATTTTCCATATCCCCTGCGCGGAGAAAAAACGCACGTTCGGCGTGTCGATGCGGTTAAACATTTTGCCTGTAGGGGTCGACGTCCTCGACGACCCGAAAACGAACGAATTTCCGCTCGCAATCGACATACTCGCCTTGTTCGACCGTAGGGGCGAACTGTGTTCGCCCGCGGGAGACCACAGGTCTCCCCTACGAGCAAGATGAAATTTTACCATTTGGTAGGCACGCCACTTGCCCCTACGATCAAACAAGGGATGCTCGCTGCACGTTCGGCGTGTTGCCGCGGTTAAACATTTTGCCTGTAGGGGTCGACGTCCCCGACGACCCGGAAACGATAAGGTTTTCGCTCCGTATCGGCGTGTTGATGCGGTTTGAATTTTTTGCCTGTAGGGACCGGAGTCCTCGACGGTCCAAGAAGAAAAAACGTTTGCTTTGCGTATGGCTACATACCAATAGCCGTTTAAAAAGCAAAATTTGTTGCTTTCCGGACCGTCGGGGACGCCGGTCCCTACAAGGTTTGAGGAAAATCGGACGAAAGAGCGCAGCCGTGTAATCCACGATTTTCGTTTCTCTTGATCGTAGGGGCGACCATTGGTCGCCCGTTTAAAAAATATCGAATCCGTACGGGCGGGCGCTTCGTGAAGCGCCCCTATGGGTTTGTGCGAAAATTTATCCTTCCCGTGTCACCCTGAGCGGAGCGAAGCGTAGTCGAACCCCGTAGGGGCAACGCCGCAGGCGTTGGGGTCTCCTAACGATTTTCCATATCCCCTGCGCGGAGAAAAAACGCACGTTCGGCGTGTCGATGCGGTTAAACATTTTGCCTGTAGGGGTCGACGTCCTCGACGACCCGAAAACGATGGAATTTCCGCTCGCAATCGACATACTCGCCTTGTTCGCTGCACGTTCGGCGTGTTGCCGCGGTTAAACTCTTTGCCTGTAGGGGTCGACGTCCTCGACGACCCGGAAACGATAGGTTTTTCGCTCCGTATCGGCGTGTTGATGCGGTTAAACATTTTGCCTGTAGGGGTCGACGTCCTCGACGACCCGAGAAGTAACAAATTTTGCTTTTTATACGGCTACCAATCATAGCCGGTTGCAAATTAAAAATTCTTTCGTTTCCGGGGCGTCGAGGACGTCGCCCCCTACGAGTTTGTGCGAAAATTTATCCTTCCCGTGTCACCCTGAGCGAAGCGACGACGAAGCATTGCTTTGCAAAAAAGAAGCTTCCAAAATACGAATCCAAAACAAAAATACACCGCAAAACAGTTAAAAACGCACTTTACTTTTTTGCGCTTTCGTGATATAATGAAAAAAACGACTTTGGGAGGTAGCTTATGCCATATTCCTATCAGATCATTACCACCTCCGCCATGGTGAAGGCAAGAGTGACCGATTCGATCCGCGCTTTTGTTCCGCGCAACGGGGCGACTGCGCTTTTGGGAGACCGTCATTATTTCTCGGCTCTGATCACGGGAGGAACCCCCCGTCGCTCGGACCGACTGGATATTCGGGTGGATTCCCCCTTTGCAAACGGCGTCAAGGTTTACACCGTGGAGCAGATCCCCGTTCGTTTGCCCTGCTACGTGGGGGAGTTTGACGAAGACTACGTGGACGTCAAGCCCGGACTCTATCCCGATCTGCTTCAGCCCACCAACGGCATTTGCGTAATGCCTCACCTGCTCTCTCAGCTTTATTTTGAAGTGAACGTTCCAAAGGATGTAAAGCCCGGATCGTACGAGATCAAAATCACGCTTTACCATCGCGCAAAGCAATACGACGTTGCCTCTGCGGTCTATACGGTGGAGGTGCTGGACGCCCAACTGCCCGAGCAGACCTTCCTCTCGGGACACTGGTTCCATTACGATTGCCTTGCCACCCACTACGGTGTGGAGATCTTTTCCGAGCGTCATTGGGAGATCATTGAAAACTATCTTGCCGCATACGTGGATCGCGGAAACGTAACGCTTCTGACCCCCATCTTTACGCCTCCCCTTGACACCGAGATAGGCGGCGAGCGTCCCACGGTGCAGCTCATCGACGTAACGCTGGAGAACGGCGTATATCGCTTCGGCTTTGAAAAGCTCGCCCGTTTTTGCAATCTGTGCAAGAAATACGGGATCAAGGAGCTGGAGATCTCCCACCTCTTTACCCAATGGGGCGCCTTCCACGCACCCAAGGTCATGGCAACGGTGGACGGGGAGTACAAGCGTATTTTCGGATGGGATACCGAGGCGACGGGCGAGGAATACGTCACCTTCTTGAGAACGGTTCTGCCGCTCCTGCGAGAAAAGCTGGACGAATTTGGCTATGGGGATCATTATTATTTCCATATTTCCGACGAGCCCAACGGAGAAAAGCACATGGAGAGCTATCTGGGCGCAAAGAACGCAGTGTTTGATCTGATCTGTGACCGCCCCGTGAGGGATGCGCTCTCGGATTTTGCGCTCTATGAAAACGGTGCCGTTGCCAATCCCGTGCCTTCCAACAATCATATCACCCCCTTCCTGGAGGCGAACATCCCCGATCTTTGGACCTACTACTGCTGCAGCCAGGGCAGAAAGGTGAGCAACTGCTTTGTGGCAATGACCGGACACCGCACCCGCATCATCGGCGCGCAGATGTATAAAGCCGGCATTCAAGGCTTTTTGCATTGGGGCTACAACTTTTACTTCAATCGTTACTCCATTGACCGCTCCAATCCCTACCTGAGCATTGAGGGCGACTACTTCACCCCCGCAGGAGACACCTTTATGGTCTATCCCGCTCCCGACGGAACCCCTCTCCATTCGCTCCACGAGGTCCTCTTTGAGCAAGGACTTTTGGATATGCGCGCCATGCAAGCCGCCGAAGCCAAGGTGGGCAGGGAGCGCGTCATTGCCGCCATTGACGCGGAGTGCAACCTTGATTTTGAAACCTATCCCAAGCACGAGGATTACCTCCTTACCCTTCGCGATACTTTGAATAGAATGGCGGCAGAAGGGTAAAGAAAATGATATAAGACCGTGGGGGAAGGAGGGAGCTCCTGAAACGAAGCTTCTCTTCTTCCCCCACACCTCTATCCTCTTTCAAAAACTGCCACAAAGAAAAAAAGAAGAACATATATCTTGTGCGCCGCTGAACACGGCGCGCAGGGAAAATGATGTCAAACAAGGAATGCCGAACGTGCAGCGTTTTGGCAAGCTTGCGAGCCTTCTCAGAGGTGACACTTAAACGATAGATTGCGCACAAACTCGTAGGGGCGCTTCACGAAGCGCCCGCCCGTACGGATTCGATATTTTTTAAAACGGGCGACCATTGGTCGCCCCTACGATCAACGATGGATGAAATCGGGAATGTTGCGGCTACGCTCTTTTATTCGATTTTCCTCAAACCTTGTAGGGACCGGCGTCCCCGACGGTCCAAAAAACAAAAGAATTTTGGAATTGCATTTGGCTGTTATTGTAGCCACACGCAAAGCAAACGCTTTTTCTTCTCGGGGCGTCGAGGACGTCGCCCCCTACAATCAAATGAGGCGGTCTCACCGCACGTTCGGCGTTTTCTCTGCACGAGGGAATACGGAAATTCGTTCGGAGACCCCATCGTGCTGCGCACGCCGCCCTCCCTAAGGTCGGGTTCGACTCCAAAAACATTCCCCCGGAATGTTTTTTTCGCTCAGGGTGACACGTAAATGACAAGGTTTTACAATCCCGTAGGGGCGCTTCACGAAGCGCCCGTTTATGAGGATTGAATTTTTTACCGATGGGCATTTTTCGAAAGGCTCCCCTTGGGGGGAGATCCCACCGCAGGTGGGTGAGAGGGGAATTGTAGGGCGGCGCCTTGGTGCCGCCGTTACAAACGGATTTCATTGAACCAAAACGGCGGGAGACAAGCCCCCGCCCTACAAGGGGGCTCGTAGGAACGTTCTTTGAACGTCCCGGAAACGATAGGGTTTTCGCTCCGTATCGGCGTATTGATTCGGTGAAAAATTCGTTTGTAGGGACCGGCGTCCCCGACGGTCCGGAAACGATAAGGTTTTCGCTCCGTATCGGCGTATCGATGCGATTTGAATTTTTACCTGTAGGGGTCGACGTAGCAAAGCGGCGCGAGCGTAATGAATGACACCACGGTGTGGTGTCAGAACGCGAGCGTGACCGAGTCGCAACGAGAACTCGACGCCCCGGAAACGATAGGGTTTTCGCTCCGTGTCGGCGTGTCGATGCGGTTTGAATTTTTGCCTGTAGGGGTCGACGTCCTCGACGACCCGAGAAGCAACAAATTTTGCTTTTTATACGGCTACCAATCATAGCCGGTTGCAAATTAAAAATTCTTTTATTTCCGGGGCGTCGAGGACGTCGCCCCCTACAAGGTTTGAGGGGAATCGAATAAAAGAGCGTAGCCGGATCATTCCCGATTTCATCTATCCTTGAATCGCCCCTACGGGTTTGTGCGTAATTTATCGTTTTCGTGTCACCCTGAGCGGAGCGAAGCGTAGTCGAAATCGCCCAAAGGGCTGGCAACGCCGCAGGCGTTGGGGTCTCCTAACGATTTTCCATATCCCCTGCGCGGAGAAAAAACGCACGTTCGGCGTGTTGCCGCAGTTAAACATTTTGCCTGTAGGGGTCGACGTCCTCGACGACCCGGAAACGATAAGGTTTTCGCTCCGTATCGGCGTGTTGATGCGGTTTGAATTTTTGCCTGTAGGGACCGGCGGCGATAGCCTTTCGCCTGTCCCTACAAGTTTTTGGGTCATTCAAAGAGATAGCGTAGCCATGAAATAACTTCAAGGCTACGCTATCTTTCGGTTTTGAGGTGTTCTTAATGAGACAGCCCCTTCCCCGCGGTCTTAAAAAGTATTCGTTTAATTCTTCAAGCTGTGAATGGGAGCAGGAATGCGTCCGCCGCGGGCGATGAATTTTGCGGGGGAGTAGGTATTGATCTCCATAATGGGAGCGTATCCCAGGAGTCCTCCAAACTCCACGCTGTCGCCTGCCTTCTTACCGTAGGCGGGAATGAGACGAACGGCGGTGGTCTTGGTGTTAACCACGCCAATGGAGATCTCGTCGGCAATGATGCCGTTGATCACATCCTCGGGGGTGTCACCGGGAATGGCGATCATGTCAAGTCCTACCGAGCAAACGGCGGTCATGGCTTCCAGCTTTTCCAGCGTCAGCGCGCCTCTTTCCACGGCGGCGATCATGCCGGCATCCTCGGATACGGGAATGAATGCGCCCGAAAGTCCGCCCACGTGAGAGGATGCCATAACGCCACCCTTTTTCACGGCGTCATTGAGCATTGCCAGCGCGGCGGTGGTGCCGTGGGCTCCGCAGGATTCCAGTCCCATGCCCTCCAGAATGTGTGCCACCGAGTCACCGATAGCGGGGGTAGGAGCAAGAGAAAGGTCTACGATGCCAAAGGGCGTATTCAGACGCTTGGCGGCTTCATTTGCCACCAGCTGACCCACACGGGTAATCTTGAACGCGGTCTTTTTGATCACGTCTGCCAGCTCGGAAAGGTCGCAATCTCCCGCGCGGCGAATGGCGGATGCCACTACGCCGGGGCCGCTGACGCCCACGTTAATCACGGTATCGGGCTCACCGACACCGCAGAAGGCGCCTGCCATAAAGGGGTTATCCTCGGGTACGTTTGCAAACACCACCAGCTTGGCGCAGGCGATGGAATTGTTATCACGGGTAAGGTAAGCGGCACGCTTGATGGTAGAGCCCATCAGAGCAATGGCATCCATATTGATGCCCGCCTTGGTGGAAGCCACGTTGACCGAGGAGCAGACGTTCTGCGTTTCGGTCAGAGTCTCGGGGATCACCGAGATCATGCGGCGCGCGCCCTCGGTCATGCCCTTTTGCACCAGCGCGGAAAAGCCTCCGATAAAGTTGATGCCAAGATTGTCCGCCGCCCTTTGCAGGGTGTGGGCGATCTTGATGTAGCCCTCGGGAGTGGTGTTGCCACCGATGAGGGAGATGGGGGTTACCGATACGCGCTTGTTAACGATCGGAATGCCGTACATCTTTTCGATCTCCTCGCCGGTCTTCACCAGCTTTTCTGCCTTGGCAGTGATCTTATCGTAAATCTTTTGGCAAAGTCTGTCGGTATCCTCGCTCACGCAATCCCAAAGGGAGATTCCCATGGTGATGGTTCGGATATCCAGATTTTCCTCTCGGATCATGCCGATCGTTTCGAGGACGTCCTGTGTATTGATCATTGGGATAAGCCTCCTCAGATGTGGTGCATGGTGTTAAAGATATCCTCGTGCATGGTGTGGATCACAAGACCTTTGCTTTCTCCCAATGCCGAGAGAGTGTCCACAAATGCCGAGAACTCAATGCCGAGCTTTGAGATGTCAGCCAGCATGATCATTGCAAAATATTCGCCGAGAACGCTCTGCGTGATGTCCAGAATATTGGCGTCGTGCTTTGCGCAAAGGGTGGCAACCTCTGCGATAATACCAACGGTGTCCTTACCCGTAACGGTAATCACTGCTTTCATAGTGTGTTTGTCCTTTCTGTGCGTGGAATTTTATCTACTCCTATATTATCTCTTATTTTCCCGATTTTGTCAAGTGCCGAGGGGAGATTTTTAAAAACTTTTTCGTAACTTTTCTTTTTTTCGTTGACATACTTCCAAAAGCATGATAAAATAGAGAAAGAAATGATATGGAGGTGCTTTTATGAACGATTTGGGGATCGGCTCCGGCATGGCGTACGAGTACGTGGTTGCCGAGAAAAAGAGTGCTGCGCTGATCTGTAAAAAGATCTGTCTGATTCTGCTTTACGTCCTTTGGGCGACTGGCTTTTTGGTGGTGGGTATTACCACCAAGCTTCTTGTACCGCTGATGGCACTGGTGCCGCTGACGCTCTGGATCCTCTTGTTTCTGACCTGGCGTTTTACCGTAATCGAATACGAGCTTTCCTTCTTCTCCGGCGTGGTCACGGTCAGCCGTATCTACGGAGGACGAACCAGAAAAAAGCTTGCAGAGATCACCATTCGCGAGCTTGAGGGCGTCTGTCCCTGCGAGGAGCCCTATACCGAGAGGATCAACGCCTTTGCGCACGACAAGGAATTTTTTGCGGCTTCCTCTCCCAATGCCCCGGAGCTTTGGGCTGCAATGGGCAAGAACGAGGACGGAACGCGCTATATTTTGTGGTTTGAACCCACCGAGAAGGCACTCAAGGTCTTCCGCTTTTACAATTCCTCGGCAGTTGCCGCCAAAAAGAACGTCCATTAACAAAATCGGAGGAAAACGGTATGAAAAATCAACCCGAAATGAATCTTCGCATCCCCGAGGATCTGCTGCGCAAGCTTCTGTACGTCAGCCGTGCGGAGGGACGCTCACCCAACAATCACATCATCATGCTCCTGCGCAACAACGTGCAGTATTTTGAGCGCGCCAAGGGGCGCATCGATGCCGCCGCCCTCCGCGAGATCGACCTCTCGGAGTACGAGAAAAACGAAACGGTATAACAGTTTATGCGCCCATGAGCAAAAACAGAAGGGACTGAATCATTCAGAAGAATGAACAGTCCCTTTTTTTGTAGCGTTTGTGTGAAAAAAGATCGCAAACGTCCTTAGGAGACCCCATCGTGCTGCGCACGCTGCCCTCCCTAAGGTCGGGTTCGACTCCAAAAAACATCCACCGGATATTTTTCTCCGCTCAGGGTGACACAAAAAAACGATAATTTACGCGCAAACCCGTAGGAGTGATTCAAGGGTAGATGAAATCGGAAATTATACGGCTACACTCTTTCGTTCGATTCTCCTCAAACCTTGTAGGGGGCGACGTCCTCTGTCAAGAGCAAGATTGTAAACAATTGTGCAAGAGGATTGTATACACATTTTATGTTCAATCTTTACGCATTTGGAAGCCGAACAAAGCGTAGCGGAGA
>SVSL01000052.1 GCA_015064315.1 Oscillospiraceae bacterium | reverse complement strand
CATCTTGCAACGCTTTTTGCAGGCGTTTGCGCTCTGCGGTGGGAGATGCGGGAGGGAGGGCGGTTGTGTTCGGAGCTTGCTTCTGACGGTGAAAAAAACGAAGCACGCCTCCCACACGTCCGTTGCTGATGCCGATGCCGTGCAGAACGGCGTTTTTTGCCTTTGCGGCCTTCATACTCATTCTCCGCGCCCCCAGGAATTGATGCAAAAGGCTTGCAAGGCGGCACAGGCTTCCGCCTCATCCTCCCCCGAGATGCAAAAGCTCAGCACAGCCCCCGCAGTGGCTCCAAGGCTCATCAGAGCAAGCAGTCGCTTGCCGTCGGCTTCCTTGCCTCCACAGCTTATCCTGATCTGCGAGGTGAATTGCTTGGCAAAGGTGGCAAGCTTGCCCGCGGGACGGGCGTGCATTCCGTTTTTGTCTTGTATCACGTAGGTAAATTCTTTCATGGTGATTGATCCTTTCACATAATGTCCCAAATTGCCTTTGTCGCTATTTTTCCTTTCTGACGGTCGGATTATACAGAAACGAAAAAAATAATCGGTCAAAAATAAAAATTGCCCCACGCTTGCAAGCCGCAAGCATGGGGCAATCGTGTATTCGTTTTTAAACGTCAATATCCTTCATATACCGACTTCCGTTTTCGGCAATGAATTTTTTACGTGCGGGAAGGTTGTCGCCAAGGAGGGTATCAAACATACATTCGGTGGCGGCGGCATCCGCGGGGGATACCGAAATGAGGCGGCGCGTTTCGGGATTCATGGTGGTCTGCCACATCATCTCGGGCTCGTTTTCGCCAAGACCCTTGGAGCGTTGCAGCGTATACTTCTTGTTGCCCAGCTTTTTGAGGATCTCCGCCTTTTCAAATTCGTCGTAGGCGAAATAGGTGTCATCCTTGGTGGTGATCTCAAACAGAGGCGATTCGGCAATGAACACGCGGTGCTCCGAGAGCAGGGTGGGGAGCAGACGGTAGAACAGGGTCAGAAGCAGGGTGCGGATCTGGAAGCCGTCCTCGTCGGCATCGGTACAGATGATGATCTTGGACCAACGCAGGCTGGAAAGATCAAAGGTGTTGTTGTCTGCCTTTTTCTTTCCTTGAATCTCCACGCCGCATCCGATGACCTTGAGAAGATTGGTGATGATCTCGTTTTTGAAGATTTTGTCATAATCGCTCTTGAGGCAGTTCAGCGTTTTTCCGCGAACGGGAATGATGGCTTGATAATCTGCCGCGCGCGCCAGCTTACAGGAGGTCAGCGCCGAGTCACCCTCTACGATGTAGAGCTCTGCCACGTTGGGGTCCTTGGAGCGGCAGTTGACGAATTTCTCCACGCTGTTGGCGGCGTCAATGGTGCCCGAAAGCTTCTTTTTAATGTCAATACGCGCCTTTTCGGCGTTCTCGCGACTGCGTTTGTTGACAAGAACCTGATTGGCAAAGAGGTCGGCTGCCTTGGGATTCTCAATGAAATAGATCTCCATCTGCTTGCGCAGGAATTCATTGAGCGCTTCGGCAATAAAGGTGTTGTTGATCGCCTTTTTGGTCTGATTCTCGTAGGAGGTCATGGTGGAGGAGCTGTTGATGACCAGCACCAGACAGTCGGAGATATCGTTGAAGGTGATCTTGTTTTCGTTTTTGGTGTAGCGGTTGTTTGCCTTGAGGTACTTGTCAAGGGCGTAAACAAAGGAAAGCTTTACCGCCTTGTCGGGGGAGCCTCCGTATTCCAAAAAGCTGGAGTTGTGGTAGTATTCCAGCATATTTACGGTGTTGGAAACACAGAAGGAGATATCCGCCTTGAATTTATACTCATCCTTGTCGGCTCTGTCGCGTCCCTTGGTTTCCAAGTGCCAGTTGACGGGCTCGGTCAGGGATGCCTCTCCCACCGTTTCGCGGATATAGTCGGAGATGCCGTTTTCGTAGAAGAACTTTTGCTCGTCAAATTTTCCGCTCTCATTCTCAAGGAGAAGCGTAAAGCAGATGCCGGGATTGACCACCGATTGACGGTGAAGCACGTCGCAAAAGAATTCGTGGGGAATGTTGATGTCGGTAAAGACCTCCAGGTCGGGTCTCCAATGCACCACGGTACCCGTGCGCTTTTCCTTGGGGGAGAGGGCTCTTTCCTGCAGGTCTCCCACAACCTCGCCCTGCTTGAAGGAGATGGAGCGCTCGGTGGTGCCGTCATAGGACTTGACCACCATAAATTCCGAGCTGTACTGCGTAGCGCAGGCGCCAAGACCGTTCAGACCCAGTGAATATTCGTAGGCAGAGTCACCGCTGTTGTTTTCGTATTTACCGCCGGCATAGAGCTCGCAGTAGATCAGATCCCAGTTCCAGCGTCCCTCGCTTTCGTTCCAACCAAGGGGAACGCCGCGTCCGCGGTCGTCCACCATAATGCTCTTATCTGCATAGACGGTGATCTTAATTTCGTCGCCGTGTCCTTCCTTTGCCTCGTCCACCGAGTTGGAGAGGATCTCAAAGAAGGAATGCTCACAGCCCTCCAGACCGTCCGAGCCGAAGATGACCGCAGGACGCTTGCGCACACGGTCGGCTCCCTTGAGGGCTTTGATGCTTTGATCGTTATATTGCTGCTTTTGGGTGCTTTTCGTCGCCATGATTTGTCCCTTTCAATTTCATTACCCCTATTATAACAGATATTTTCGCTTTTGAAAAGGGGAAAATCCTTCTTTTTTGTAAAAAAATTGTTTTTTTCAAAGTTTCTCTTGCATCTTGGATTAAAATATAATATAATATATACTGACGTATCATGCAGACTTGTGAATGGGAGGGGATGTCTTGGCAGATCAAACGCTTTTTGAACGCTTTCATAACAAGCGCTGTGCCGTGATCGGACTTGGCAAGAGCAATCTTGCCGTGATTGCTTTTTTATTCGCTCATGGAGCACAGGTCGTTGCCAGAGACGCCAAGGAGCGCGATGCGCTGAGAGCGTCGCTTGGCGAGACGTTGGACCGATTGGAGCAAACCGGTGTCCGCTTGCGGTGCGGCAAGGGGTATCTGGATGATTTGGACGAGGAATTGATCTTTCGCGCGCCCGCGGTCATGCCGTGGCTGCCCGAAATTGAGGCGGCGGTGGAGAGAGGCGCGGTTCTGACCTCCGAGATGGAGCTGTTCATGGAATTGACCCCCGCCCGTGTGATCGGCATTACGGGAAGTGACGGAAAAACCACCACCACCACGCTTACGGGACTCTTTTTAGAGGAGGAATGCAAGCGCCGAGGACGCGGACACGTTCACGTAGGCGGCAACATCGGCAAGCCGTTATTGCCCTTTGTGGAGGCAATGCAGTCCGATGATTTTGCGGTGGTGGAGCTTTCCAGCTTCCAGCTGCAAACCATGAAACGGTCGCCCGAGCGCTCCGCCATGACCAATATCTCGGTCAATCATCTCAACTGGCACGCCGATATGGATCAGTACGTGGGGGCAAAGACCAATATCTACCGCCATTCTCCCAATGCCATATTCGTTACCAACGGACAAAACGAGACCACGCAGGCGCTGGCAAGGGAATATGAAAAGGACCTGACCCTCTTCTTTGGAGAGGGCGAGGGATACGGCGAGAGGCGCGTGCTCCTTCGGGACGGTGTCATTTGCTTCTGTGAGAACGGAAGCGTTGATCCGATCCTGCCCGTGGAAAAGATCCTTCTGCCCGGCAAGCACAATATTGAAAACTACATGACCGCCATTGGGCTGACACGGGGATTGGTTTCCAAAGAGAGCATTCTCGCGGTGGCTACCGCCTTTCGAGGGGTCAAGCATCGCTTGGAGATGATTGACGAGATCGACGGCGTGACTTATTACAATAGCTCCATCGATTCCACCCCCACGCGTACCGCCGCCGCGCTATCGGCATTGGTACCGAGGCGTCCCATTGTCATCTGCGGCGGATACGATAAAAAAACGCCCTACGAGCCCCTTGCAAAGAGTCTTTGCGCGCACGCCAAGGCGGTGGTGCTCACGGGAGCATCGGCACCCTTGATCCGCAAGGCGTTGGAAGAGACCGATGCCGTAAAGAGCGGTGCACTACCCGTTCTTGAGGACAGGGATTTTGAAAAAGCAATTCGTTTGGCAAAAAGCGTGGCAGAGAAGGGGGATACCGTTCTTCTGTCTCCCGCCTGCGCCAGCTTTGACGCTTTTCAAAACTTTGAAGAACGCGGAGATCGCTTCCGTGCTATCATAAATACATTCAAACAGGAAAGGAATTAAAAAAATGGATCAGAATTTTTCCAGCTTTCAGAATTATCAGCCCGGTGAGGATCAGGAGATCCCCTTTGTGCAGATCAAGAACGCGGCGTATTTCCGCGCTAAGGCGAGAGGGGTGTTGAAGGGGAAGTTTGTAAACGTGTCGGTGATGGCGTTGTTGTATTTCCTGATTGCTGTGGGAATCAGCTTTGTCAGTGGACTTATTTCGGGAATCGTATTGAGAGTTCTTGGTTACGGAGAAGCCGAGATCGTTGGATTTAAGATAGCCGATATTGTGTCTGTTATCATATCTTTTTTGGGGCTTTTTGCTACGGCGCCCCTTACCATTGGTTATTACCGCTTGCTTCTGGATACCCTTGACGGCAAAATCATTGAGACCGAGAACCTCTTTTCCCGCTATCAAAAGGGATACTGGAGTTCGGTAAAATATCTTTTCCTTTACAATTTGCTGAGCTGTGCCTGCCTGCTTCCCGCAGTCGCTTCGGAGGTTGCCGTTTGGTTTATGGAGCAGAGCATTGATATCACCGTCGGATGGGGCTATGCCATCCAACTTTCCTTGCGCCTGGTATGCTATATCGTAAGCATGGTGCTGGTTATTGGCTTCGTTTACCGTTACAGCATGGCACATTTCATTCTCGCCGAATACCCCGAAATGCGCGCCGTTGACGTGATGCGCAGCTCCGCCGCCATGATGAAGGGCAGAAAGTGGAGATTGTTCTGTCTGCACGTCAGCTTTATCGGTTGGTTCTTTGTGCTTGCCATTGGAGGCACTTTGACCTGCCTTATCGGCTTGCTCGTGGGAATCTTCCCCTTCCTGACCTACGTGCTTGTGTCTCATGCGGCTTTTTACGATGACGCCGCCAACCGTGAGGCGGCAAGACAGGCGGAATTTCCCAGCCTGGATCCCGATGACTATACCTTTGCTTCCGAGGATCAAAGCAACGAAAATAAAGACTAAAAAGAAAGAGAACTCTAACCATGCAATTTTCCCAAAAGATCACACAGCTTTCCATAGAAGCCGAAGCGGCTTTAAAGCCTCATTTTGAACGCATCGACGCCATTTCCTTTGAGAATACGCAGAAGGTGATGGACGCCTTCCGTGAATTCCGCGTAGCCGACGGAATGTTCCAGACCACCAGCGGCTACGGCTACGATGATCGCGGACGCGACGTGCTGGATCAGATCTGGGCGTGCGTCATGGATGCCGAGGCTGCCATCGTGCGCCATAACATCGTCAGCGGAACCCACGCCCTTTCCATTGGACTCTTTGGTATTCTGCGCCCCGGAGACATCATGTATTCGGTGGCAGGCAAGCCCTATGATACTTTGGAGGAGGTCATTGGCATTACGGGAAATCCCGGTGACGGCTCGCTTCGCGATTTTGGCGTGACCTACGAGCAGACCGATCTGACGGAGGAGGGAAGCTTCAATTTTGACGAGATCGGAGACAAGCTTCGCACCTTTGGAAAGAAGGTCAAGATGGTCTTTGTGCAACGCTCCAAGGGATATCTCAATCGAAAGACTCTGAGCGTGGACGAGATCGGAGAGCTGGTTCGCTTTGTAAAAAATATTGATCCCGAGATCTACGTGGTGGTGGATAACTGCTACGGCGAATTTGTAGAGACCCGTGAGCCCACCGCCGTGGGAGCAGATCTGATCATCGGATCTCTCATCAAAAATCCCGGTGGCGGTATGGCGGAGACCGGCGGTTATCTTGCGGGAAGCAAGAGAGCCGTGGAGCTGGCAAGCTACCGTCTCACATCCGTGGGCGTTGGTGCCGAGGTGGGTGCCACCATGGGGCAGAATAAATTGATGTATAAGGGACTTTTCTACGCTCCTCATACCACGGCACAGGCACTCAAGACGGCACATCTGGCGGCGTATATCTTTGAAAAGCTGGGCTACAACGTGGAGCCTCGTTGGGATGTGGTGCGCCACGATATCATTCAGACCGTGATCACGGGATGCGAGGAAAGCCTCTGCGCATTCTGCCGCGGTATTCAGATGGGCTCTCCCGTGGATTCCTTCGTAACCCCCGAGCCTTGGGCAATGCCGGGCTACAGTGACCGCGTCATCATGGCGGCGGGAGCGTTTACCCAGGGAAGCTCCATCGAGCTTTCTGCCGACGGCCCCATCCGTCCCCCCTATACCGTTTATTTCCAAGGCGGTCTTACCTATGAGAGCGGAAAGATCGGTATTCTTGCGGCAGCCGACTGCGTTCTGCGCGAGGCAAAGGCGTAAAGTTTACAAAAAGTTGAAGATGTTTAAGCGTCGGTATGCTACAATGAAGCATATTGGACCAAGGAAGGAAGTTTTTACATGATAAAGAAGACACTCAGAGGATTTTCGCTCCTCCTGTTGATCGGTATTCTGGTGGGCTCTCTTGTTGCCTGTCGCAAGGACGAGGGCGAGGCGATTCCCGAAGGAATGCAGATCGCCAACTGCGAGGGAGACGATTTTCGCTTGTACGTTCCCACCTCGTGGAATCTGAATAATGCCTACGGCGTGGCGGGCGCATACTACAATATCAGTGTGCAGTCCACGGTCAGCGTGGTGAAATACCCCGTTACCGAGGAAATGCAGGCAGCTCTTCCCGCGGGCGGCGATGCCGAAAAGAACGCGGTGCGCATTGACACCTACGCCGAGCTGTATTGTAAAAAAGCCATTGCCGAGCAGGCGGTGGGAGAGGTTTCCAACGAGGATTTGAATCTGGATATCTCGCTTTTGGACGGCGTGACCGCGCGGCAGTATCACTACGTTGCCGCCGTGAAGGGAGAAAATCTGCACTTCTTGCAGGTGATTTGTGAAAAGGGCGGCGCGTTCTACGTGTTCACCTTTACCTGCTCCGACGATCTTTACGAGAATCTTCTTCCCGACGTAGAGCGGATGCTTGACGAGTTTATTTTTGCCGACCCCTACAATCCCGACGATTACGCCCGTGAATTGGGCGAGGGCGAAGCACCCGAGGGAATGTTCTTGGTCTCCAACAACGACGTGGCGTACCGATTCTACGCTCCCGATTCCTGGAAGGCGAACTACGATCAGCAGATCTTTGCGGCGTACCGCGAGGATGACCGCTCCAGCGTCAGCGTGATCCCTTATATGCCTCAAAAGGAGGGCATGAGCGTTGCCGAATATTTCTCGATCTGCCAGAATCAGATGATCAATATCGGCGGTGAGGACAGCCTTGTGATGATCTCCGAGGAGGAAACCACCCTTGGAGACAGAAACGCTATGGTCTACGTATATACCTACAAGATCAGCGGCAAGACCTATCAGTACAAGCAGGTGGTTGCGGTTTACAGAAGCATGGTTTACAGCATGACCTACACGGCAACCCCCGAGAACTTCGAGGCGCACCTTGCCGACGTGGACGCCATGATCGATGCGTTTGAATTCCGTTGAACGACTAAAAACGAAAAGGAAAGGGGAGACCGTCAGGTTTCCCCTTATGAAAAGCATGAAAGAAATTTATTTGGATAACAGTGCCACCACGGCTTTGTCGGAGGCGGCAAAAAAGGCAGTTTCGGATGCCGTGGAGTGCTACGGCAATCCCTCGTCTCTCCATCCCGTGGGGCAACGCTCCCGCGCCATTGTGGAGCAGGCGCGACGGGAGATTGCCGCAACGCTGGGCGTTCGCGGGCCCCTTGGAGCGGGACAGCTTGTCTTTACCTCCTGCGGAAGCGAGTCCGATAACCTTGCCATTCTTGGCGTTGCTTATGCAAAGTCGAGAAGACGAGGGGGAAGAGTCATCACCACCGATTCCGAGCACGCGGGTGTGGAAAACGCCATGAAAGCTTTGGAAAATGACGGCTTTGAGGTGATTCGCATTTCCACTAAGGGCGGCGAGCTTGATTTTGAGCAGTACAAAAATGCACTAAACGATCGCACCTTCCTGGTCTCCATGATGATGGTCAACAACGAGACGGGGGCTTGGTACGATCTGAAAAGAGCCTTTGCCATGGCGAAGGCGAAGAACCCCGATATCGTTACCCACACCGATGCGGTGCAGGGATACCTCAAGGTCCCCTTTACCCCTGCCGCCATCAAGGCGGATTTTGTGACACTGAGCGGTCATAAGATCCACGCGCCCAAGGGGATTGGCGCCCTGTACGTCTCTCCCGAGGCGCTCAAGAGACGTGATTACGTTCCGCTTCTTTTGGGCGGCGGACAGGAGAGCGGCTTCCGTTCGGGAACCGAGAACCTCATTGGCATTGCCGCCTTCGGCGCGGCGGCAAAGGATGGATTTTCCCATCTGCAGGAGCGCACGCGCCATCTGTGTGACCTGCGGGATTACGCCGTGGAAAAACTGTCAGCGCTTGGTCTGCAGTTGAACCTTCCAAGCGGCAGCCGCGCGCCCCATATCGTCAATCTGACCCTTCCCGATATCAAGAGCGAGACCATGCTCCACGCACTTTCGTCTTATGGAATTTGCGTGTCCCAAGGCTCGGCTTGCTCCACCCACGCCAAAAAGGTCTCCTCGGCGCTCCTTGCATTCGGGCTTCCCGATACACAAGCCGAATGCTCCCTCCGCGTCAGCTTTGGATATGAAAATACCCGTGAGGACGTGGACGCCCTCGCAGAAGCTCTCAAAACCGAGATCGAGAGACTGGTGAAGATCCATCGGTGAGAAGGATCGTCTTTTCAGCGTGGCGTATCATCTCCCGAGAGGTGGCAAGAACCTGCAAGATTCGAATGGGTCCATGAGATGTAAGGCATTTAGGTTGATTTATTCCGATGATGAATTTCTTTATTCTTCAATCAAAAAAACAAATGAGAGAGATTTAATGTGAAAAATATTTTTGAAAAATGGTGGGAGATCTGTACACAAGATCATGTTGAACGTCTTACCGTTCCACGGACGATGTTGTTTGCTCGGGGATTGTTGATTTTGGTGATTCAGACGGTTGTTGTGTTTTTGGGGTTTAATCTGCTTTTGCAAATTTCGGGGCCGATGTGGGCGATTGTCATTTTGATGTCTCTCCAGCATTATCGAATTTGGAAAAGATATTATTCTCTTGTATGGCCTATTTTAGTGCAAGCGGTTGTGCTCGTTGTGACGATCTACATTAAGCTAAAGTGGTTTCAATGGTGGTAACAGTCTATATTCAGTTAAAGTGAGGTTTTTATGTTGCAAAAATTTTTGGAGCAAGGTTTCTTTCCGATCTGTGATAAAGAGACATTAAAAAGTTTGGGCGTTGATAAACTGCTTTATAACCCAAAATTCAATATCTCCGATTATTTTACCGATGATATTGCAGTATTGCAAAGAAGAAGCGTTGTTTTTGGAGATGTTTTGAACGTTGCGGGGCTTTATGATTTGTTGCAAAAAATGACGAAGCGATTGTCGAGCTTTTCTGAAATTTTGCGAAGCGAATCAGAAATTGGAAACAAGGAGAGATCGATTTTCAGTGCCAAGCAATTACAACTCTATTTTGAAATCATTGACGAGGCAGAGCAATACTATGTAACTCTTCCGGACAAGGAGTTTTTTGCTTCTGAGGAATTCAAGCAGCTTTTTGAGCAGATACATACTATTGCAAATAGTAAGGAATATCTTGACCTTAAGAAAGGCACCCATAAGCTGATAAACAAGATTACTCATATTAAAAGTATTTCAGTAGGCTTTAATTTTGATACCAAGCTGTCCCCTGTTGAGATGGGAATCACCTCGATAAACGATCAATATATCCAATCGGGAAAGCTGATAGACAAAATTTTGCGTATGGACTTTTCAGCAGACGGTCTGCAAGCCATTGAACCCATTGTCGCTGTTGATAAGACTCTTTTCTCGGATGAGTTTGATGTTTTGCAAAATTCGCTTCTTCGCGCTGTTGATAAGATATTTACCCGTGCTATCAGGGACTGGCCGCGTGAATTTACGAAATATATTGAGGATCAGCTTTCTTTTCTTTTGAATCTGCTCTCAGATTTCCAGTTTATTCTTGTCGTTACCGAGATACACAAAAAGCTTATGGAGTCCGGCGTGCCTATGTGCGTTCCCAATTATCATGGGAAAGATGAGCGCGTATTTCACGCGAAGCGGCTCTATAATCCCGCATTGGCAATCCGTATGAGCGAGGTAGGGGAAAGTGGAAAACTCGTAGGAAATGATGTTAAGTTTGATGACAAAGGCAGAATATATATTTTAACGGGTCCCAATAACGGCGGAAAGTCTGTTTTCATGGTGTCTGTCGGAATGGCACAGATCTTGGCGCAGTTAGGAATGCTTGTTCCTGCCGAGCAGCTTGATATCAGCCCGGTAGATCATATTTACGTGCATTTTCCGGAATATCAGACGAAGGAAAAGATGGGACGCTTGGAGGATGAATGTGCTCGCGTGAAAGATATATTTGCAACCATCAATGAGTATAGCCTCTGCCTTTTTGACGAGACGTTTTCTTCTACTGATTCTGATGAAGGCTGTCAGCTTGCTTTTGAAGTCTTGCGTGCCATAGAAAGCTTTGGTGCACACGCCATCTTTGGTACCCATTTTCACCATTTGGTTCGCTTGATCGACGAGGCAAAGACGGAGTTGAATGTGTGTCAAAGTTTCGACTATCTCTGCGCGGGTATCTTTGGTGGTAAGCAAAGGACTTACCGCATTACACGCTCCAAGCCTGAGGGGAAGAGCTACGCCTCGGCAATCGCGGAAAAGTACGGTCTGTCGTACGAGAAGCTCGCGCATGACTGATTTTAAATATGCTTTGTATCAATCTGTACTATCGTAATCTGATTAAGAAAGATTACAATAACAAAGAATGGCTGATTCATTAAAGCGAAATTGCACAAAAAAGCCTCCCTTGTGCAAAGGGAGGTGGATCGCGAAGCGAGACGGAGGGATTGTATAAGGTTAGAAGAATAACGGAAACAACCCCTCAGTCACCTTCGGTGCCGGCTCCCCTTACACAGGGGAGCTTTTTTATTCCATGCTTTTGTGCAATTTTTTCTTAGAGAGATATCTACTTTCTCAATCAAACACCGTCTCTACCACCTTTTTTCCTTTCTCGGGGGAATAAATCCAACGGGAAAGATGCTTGGTTTGCTCGGGGTCAACGTAATATTTCAGCTTTTGGGGCGGCGCGTCGGTGGCGCAGGAGTCCACCAGAATCAGCTTGATCTTCATGCGCTCGGGGACAATGCTCTTGATGTAAACGGCAACCCGCTTGCCAATCATGCCTTGCAATTCGGAAACAGAGCCCTCCCGCAATTCGGCAAGCCCTGCCAGATTGGGGGCAAGCTCCACAAACACACCGTAGCTCTCCACGCTCCGCACGATGCCCGAAACCGTTTGCCCCGTCTTGAAATTCTGCGCGTTTTCCTCCCACGTGCCGAGAAGCTCCTTGAGGGTGACGTAGATCCGCCCGCTTTCGGCATCGGCGGACTTGACGGCAACCGTGAGGCTGTCTCCGCACCGCAAGCGATCCTTGGGATGTGAGATTCGCGATACCGAAATGCAATCCACCGAGAGCAGAGAGGAAACACCGCATCCAATATCCAAAAAGGCACCAAAGGGCTCCAGATGGGTAACCTTGGCGAGGATCAGATCGCCTGGCTTCAAGGAAGAAAGATACCGCTCGGTGCATTTCTTTTGCGCCATTCTGCGGGAAAGATGGGCAATCAGCTCTCCGTTTTGCCATTCCAAGGCGCGCACGCAAAAGGCGATGGGCTTGCCGACCCGCGTGATGATGGCAATGTCCTTTCGCGCGTCTCCCTCGCGGCAATAGACCGCCTCCTCGGGCTCAATGATCCCTTGGGCACAGGGAAGCTCCACGTGCAGACGCAGATCACTGTCGCAAAGGGTCACCACGCTCTCCAAAATCGTTCCCATGCCCATGGCACGCTCCAGCCCCGTGGGGGATGCAAGACAGTCTCGGTTTTCGGCGGTGTGTAAAAGCGCACCTTCGGGCTTAAATTGTTCAATCATCTTTTCTAAAACCTCCGTTTTTTCATGTTCCATTCTTTTCCTTCTATCTTTATGAGGCGTTGTGATGGAAAATAACCGAAACGGGAATATTTTTTTGAAAATCGGACAGGCTAATGAAAAAAGTATTACGGAGAAGCTTATGCTGGAATTGTGTGAGGATTACCGCGAGAATATTCGGCGTGTGGACGAGGTTCTGCGCGTCAAGGAGAATTTTGACATCATCAAAAAGACCTTGTTTCTTGGGAAGGACGAGGTCACCTTTTACTATATCGACGGCTTTGTGGACAGCGGACCCATGAGCAAGCTGATGATCTATTTTCTGTCTCTCAAGAGCTTGGGAGAGCCCAAGGAGACGGGCGGCGAGGCGGCAACACGCTTTTTTGTGGAGCATCATTTGCCCTACGTGGAGGGGGAAATGACCAACGATCCTTCCTTGATGCTGCAAATGGTGCTTTCGGGAACCACTCTGATGCTGGGGGAGACCTTTGGCTCCTATGCCGTGATCATCGATTCCAGAACCTATCCCACGCGCTCGGTGGGCGAGCCCGAAAATGACCGCGTGATGATGGGCGCCCGCGACGGATTTGTGGAGACGCTGGTCTTTAATACGGCTCTGATCCGCCGCCGCGTCCGCGATCCAAGACTGACCATGCAATATCTCACGGTGGGGAAGCAGACCAAAACCGACGTGGCGATCTGCTACGTGAAAGGGCTTGCCGATCCCAAATACGTTTCTTATCTGACAGAGAAAATGAAGCGCATCAAGACCGAAGCGGTGACGCTTGGGCATGAATCGGTTGCCGAGCTTTTGATCAAGCGGAGGTGGTACAACCCCTTTCCCAAGATCCGGTACACCGAGCGCCCCGACGTGGCGGCATCCCAGCTCTTGGAGGGAAGTGTGTTGGTCATCTGCGACACCTCTCCCGAGGTCATGATCCTGCCCAGCACCATCTTTGACTTTTTGCAGGAAACCAACGATTTCTATTTTCCACCGCTGACGGGAACCTATATCCGACTCGTGCGGCACTTGGTGTTCTGGTCCACCCTTTTCCTCATTCCCGCATGGTTTTTGATGGTGCGAAATCCGAGCTACGTGCCCCCGTGGCTACAATTCGTGCTTCCCGAGGAGCATGGAAAGATCTCGATCTTCGTGCAGCTCATTTTGGTGGAGCTGGTGGTGGACGGCCTGCGGATGGCGTCCATGAACACCCCCGATATGTTGTCCAACTCGCTCTCGGTGGTGGGAGGCTTGATTCTTGGAGACTTTGCCGTGAGTATCGGTTGGCTGATCCCCGAGGTCATTGTGTATATGGCGTTCGTTTCGATTGCAAACTTCTCGCAAAGAAGCTACGAGCTGGGCTACGCCTTTAAGTTTATGCGGATCTTGTTGGTGATTTTGATCCGGTGCTTCAACGTTGTTGGATTTGCCCTGGGATGCGCCGTTGTGATTCTTCTGCTTCTTTCCAATCGAACCGTCAACGGAAAGCACTCCTATCTCTATCCACTCTTTCCCTTTAATTTCCGCGCATTCCTCTCACTCTTCGTGCGCTTGCGCAAGGATCGCTTTCCCGGCAACGTGTCACAGAGCACCAAGGAGCGCAAGGAGAATGAATAAAATAAAAGAGCTTTGCTTCGGCTTTGCATTCTTATTGGAAAATTCAATTTCATAACGTAGGGCGGGGGCTTGCTCCCGCCGTTCGTTTTCATAATATTTGTAGGGGCACTCATTGAATGCACACGGGCGAACAATGTTCGCCCCTACATTGGTTAGATGTTTATTTGTAGGGGCGACCAGCGGTCGCCCGTTTTTGAATTTGTAAATGCCTTCATTTCGGCGGGAGCAAGCCCCCGCCCTACGCCTCCCCCTTTTTATGCGGATAGTGGGTTCTGGCTTCTGCACGATAGCGCGGACTGCCACGTGCAATGCTTGCATCGGAGTTGAATCAATAACTATCCCCTCATTCCCTTTCATTTCCGCGCATTCCTCTCACTCTTCGTGCGCTTGCGCAAGGATCGCTTTCCCGGCAACGTGTCACAGAGCACCAAGGAGCGCAAGGAGAATGAATAAAATAAAAGAACTTCGCCAAAGGGTGGTTCTCATAAGGATGTTTGCATAACACACGGTAGGGGCGAACTGTGTTCGCCCTACGGATAATCAAAATTTGATACGTAGAAAACAAAGATTAACCCCAACAGATTTTCAAAGTCTGCTGGGGTAATTTTATGTGATCCTGTTCGACAAATTGGAATTTGTCATATTACAACTGCTTTATCTCATTGGCAATTATAGCCACGGTTTTGGCGTTGGTATCAATTTTAATGGTACCCAATGCTTGATACATCGGTATTCTTGCTATGCTTCGCTCAATTATATCTTCAGAACGGATACCTCTTTCTACATCCATTGCCAATC
>SVSL01000051.1 GCA_015064315.1 Oscillospiraceae bacterium | reverse complement strand
CCCCCTATTATTCGGCGCAGATCTTTCGTTCGGAGGATAACGGCAAGAGCTTTCAGCTTCACGCCAATATGGAATATCCTGCCGACGGAAGCGGGACCTACCCCTATCAGAGCGGCGGCTTCAGCGATAGCGATATTGCCTTTCTGGAGGATGGCTCGATTGTGTGGTTTATGCGCTCGGCGTGGATGGCATCCACGGGCTATGAGTGGTCGCCCATGTATATGGCGCGCTCCGAGGACCTTGGCAAAACCTGGTCAAAGCCAATGCCCTTTGCACCCGTTGGGGTATTTCCCAGAACCTGCCATCTGGAATGCGGCGCAACCTTGGTCTGCTATGCCCGCCCGGGCATCTACGTCAGCGGTTGCAACGATGGCAAGGGCTTGGATTGGGGCGAGCCGCTGGAGGTGATGACCAACGGCGATCGCAGTCATCTTGCCAATGGTAAGATCGAGGATCCCGTGTTTCACGAGTGGGACGGTGCGGGGAACAACCCCACCATTCTTGCCACCGGATACAATACCGCGATGCTCTTTTACAGTGATTTTTATTATCCCGATGCCGAGGGCGTGAAGCGCAAGAGTATTCTTTGCGTTCCCATTACCGTGGAGGATTAAAGGAGAATTATGAACATACAAAAGCGTTTATTGGGTATTAACGTGCTGGCTAATTCTGCCGAGCCCGACGAAAAATTGATCTCTTATATTCGCAGAGCAGGCTTTGATGCCTGCTTTACGGGCTGGAGCGAGGATGCGTTTGTAATGGATGCGCGCGCCGATGCCGTTGCGAGGGAGGGCTTGATCTATCAGTCGATCCACGCACCCTTTCATAAGGTCTCCCGACTTTGGGAGGACGAGGGAGAAGAGGGCGAGGCATATCTTTCCATGCTGCTTTCCTGCTTGCGGGATTGCAAGCGCTTGGACGTTCCCATTATGGTGACCCATCCCATCATCGGCATGGACCGTCACAATCCCACCGAGCTTGGCGTAAGACGTTATGCGGTTCTGGTGGAGGAAGCCGAGCGGCTGGGTGTTTGCGTTGCCTTTGAAAATCTGGAGGGGGAGGAATATCTGGCGCTTCTCATGGAGCGGCTGGGAGATTCATCCGCCGTGGGCTTTTGCTGGGATACGGGGCACGAGCTTTGCTACAACGATAGCAAGGATATGCTTGCATTTTACGGCAAGAAGCTGGTGGCGACCCATCTGAACGACAACATGGGAAGAACCGATCCCACGGTGAACATCACATGGCACGATGACGCCCATATGCTCCCCCTTGACGGCATTGCCGATTGGGCGGGGATCATGGCAAGGCTTCGTCGCGAGAGGTACGAGGGGATCTTGACCTTTGAGCTCAAAATTGCCAACAACCCCGGACGCCACACCAACGATGCCTACCAAGCTTGGAGCGCCGAGGAATTCTTCCGCAGAGCGTACGAGAGAGCGGTAAGGGTAGCAACGCTGTAAATTCCGCGCTGGTAAAGTTTTAGTCAAGCTTTTTCAAAAGCTTGCGCGGGTGGAGGGCGCGAAGCCCTCCTCGACCTCCGCAGAGGTCGAAATCTTCAAAACGGCGTTTTTCTTTTGTTAACTTTTCTTTTTGCGCCTATGGAGTCAAAAAGAAAAGTGGCTAACAGTTTTTGCAATAGAATGGTTCTATTATCCAAAACAAAAAAGACGGTTTTTAAAAACCGTCTTTTTTGTAGAACTCTATTTATATCGAATGGATACAGATAGAATTAGTCCTGCGCTTTCTTTCTTGCTTCAAAGCAAGCGCTGCAGTATACGGGTCTGTCGTTGGAGGGCTGGAAGGTGATCTTAGCCTCTCCGCCGCAGTCTGCGCATACAGCCGTGAAGTACTCACGGGGAGCTATGCCGGCGTTCTTCTTTGCGTCACGGCAAGCCTTGCACGCCTTGGGCTTGTTCAAAAAGCCTTTTTCAGCGTAAAATCTCTGCTCGCCGGCGGTGAATACGAATTCATTTCCGCAGTCCTTGCAAACCAAAGTCTCGTCGACGTACTCGTTTTCTACTGCACCGTAGTTTTCTTCTTGCAACATGTGTGTAAACCTCTCTTTGTTGTGATGTACTTTTTGCCCGTGGCGGATTTCAACCGCCGTCTCCGATCTCTCGGCGTTCTTGTTGAACTATACGGACCTGCTTACTGATAGGGAAGCACTGCGCGCAGCTTGCGGCGAATGCGATACACGGCGTTTTGCACCGATCTTGCATCCTTGCCAAGCTGCTTGCCGATCTCGGAGGCGGTTCTGCCCGAGAGATACATCCACCAAACACGGTTCTCGTAAGGAGACAGCGTATTGCAGATGCGATCGTACAACGCCAGATAATCCTCCTGCTCGACCACGCGGATCGCGGGATCCTGCTCCGCATCGGCGATCTCGGCAGATTCCTCTGCCTCCAAGGGGAGAACGGGCACGCGCTTTTTTTCGGTGCGCAGATAGGAGATGAGGCGGTTGCGGATGCATTCCTTGGCGTAAAGACCGAATTGCACCTCGTTTTGTTCGGTGTCAAAGCGGGTCAACGCCTTGTAAAAGCCGAGGATCGCCTCCTGACGAAGGTCCTCTCGGTCCTGCCCCGCGCTCTGCGTCGAAAATTGCAGCGTCATGCTCTCGATCAAGGGCGTGTAACGGCTTAAAAGCTCTTCAAAGGCGTTTTCATCCTGACCCTGTGCCAAACGGATGAGAGATTGGAGCATGAGATTGTTTTCGCGATTTTCCTGTTCCATTTGCGCCCTGAGAACCTTTCTTGCAAGCTGCTTTGGGTGTGATATCAGCACAGTTACCCTATTAAGCATATTATATCAATTTTTTTGTGTAATGTCAATAGAAATTTATCCAAAAAAGCAGGATTGTTTTTGTGCAAATGCACAGAAAGTGTTATTTTTGAACAAAAAAGGCTTCGACAAATTTATCATAATAAACAAGTCGAAACCCTGTATTTGTGCATTCTGCACAGATAAAATGTAAAAAGATTGTTACATTTTTGAAAGCGATTTATTTCAGATCGAATAAAAAGTCCACGTTTCCGCACAGAAGTGCCATGGTTCCGCGGTAAATGACCTCGGGGTGCTCGCGGAATTTCTTTCGGATCAGGTGGGCTCTGTATTCCGAGTCCACGTTGACGGTGGTGGTGAGGATGGTTTTTTTCTTTTCAAAGACCGTAACGGTCACGTCAAAGGTCTGATCCCCAAGGCGTTCCGAGGTGCAGTCCACCGTAATGCCGCGACGCTTGAAGTCGAGATAGCGCAGGGCACATTCCAGACTTTGATCGAGGATGGAGGGGAGGAGATCGCAACGGAGCTGCTCTGCCACCATGGCACCCTTGGCGGTTACCGAATAGAGGGCGTCACCGTTCTCGTTTACGCCGTCCTCACGGATCAGCTCGCCATCCAGCATTTCGTGAAAGGCTTGGGAAAAATCCAGGTACATGATATAGTCGTTCTGCATAACCACGTCGTTGACGGTTACGAAATCCAAAGGATAATTGATATTACGCATGAGATAGAGCACGAAAATTTTGACGTTGTTCATGCTTCCGATGGGTGATGCCATGTGGAAAGACCTCCGTTTTGCCTCTTTTTGGGGGATTTTTTGGAATTTATCCCAAGTATAGCATATTTTTTTAAAATTTTCAATAGTTTTGTTTGCATTTTGGAATCTTTTGTGGTATGATATAGGGGTAAAAATATTTTTTGCGTTTTTTTACGTAAAAGAAAGGTTGTTGAATATGATTCAAATTGCAATTTTGGGCTTTGGCGTTGTTGGAAGCGGCACGGCGGAGGTCATTGAAGAAAACAAAGCGCTTCTCACCGCTCGCATCGGTGACGAGGTGAACATCAAGTACATTCTGGATCTGCGCGAATTCCCCGAGCATCCTCTGGGCGATCGCGTGGTACACGATATCAATATCATTCTGAACGATCCCGAGGTGGTTCTGGTTGCCGAGATGATGGGCGGCTCTCATCCCGCATACGATTTTACCGTAGCGGCCTTGAAGGCAGGCAAGAGCGTGGTAACCTCCAACAAGGAGGTGGTTGCCAACTTTGGCGCAGAGCTTTTGGAGCTTGCCCGTGAGCATGGCGTGAGCTATCTGTTTGAGGCAAGCGTGGGTGGCGGTATTCCGATCATTCGTCCCTTGCAGACCGATCTTGCCTCCAATAAGATCCTTGCCGTGAGCGGAATCCTCAACGGCACCACCAACTTTATTCTGACCAAGATGATCCGTGAGGGTGCTGACTTTGCCGACGTTCTGAAGGAGGCACAGCGTCTTGGCTACGCCGAGGCAAATCCCGCCGCCGACGTGGAGGGACTTGACGCGGCAAGAAAGATCACCATTCTGGCGGCACTCTCCTTTGGCGTGCTTCTCGATCCCAATAAGATTACCACCAAGGGAATCACCGGTATTACCGCCGATCACATCGCCATCGCAAAGGCGTTTGGCGGCGCGGTCAAGCTCATTGGTCATACCGAGCAGTTGGGCGGCAAGACCTTGGCACTTGTCATGCCCTTCTTCGTGCCCGCGGCAAATCCCGTGAGCCACGTGGACGACGTTTTCAACGGCATCTTGGTGGATGCCAATATGCTGGGGCGCGCCCTCTTCTACGGAGCGGGTGCCGGTAAGCTTCCCACTGCCAGCGCGGTGGTAGCCGATATCATTGATATTCTTTCCAACAAGACCTCCGAGCGCAAGATGCCCGTGTGGAAGGTTGCAACCGAAGCCGATATGGCATCCTCTGCCGACTACGTATGCCGTCGCGCATATCTGGTAGAAGGCTGCGTTCGCTGCGCAGAGAAGGCAAAGGCGGCTTTGAAGACCGAGGAATGCGTGATGCTGGAGGGCGGCAGATTTGCCGTTGTTTCCGCACCTATGAGCGAGACCGAGGCAACTGCGGCGTTCGCTTCCACGGGACTGGAGGCTATCGTAAGCCTTCCTGTTCTTGATTGATCATGAAATTTCCCGCTTTTTCCGAAACGGTAGGATCTGAGCAGACCTTTGCCGATCGCTTGCTTTGCCTTTCCTTGGATATTGGGGAAGCGATTCTGGAGAGCGGCGGCGAGGTGCATCGGGTGGAGGATACCATCCAGCACGTTTGTCACGCCTACGGGGCGGTGCACGTAGAGGTGTTTGCCATTACGTCGCTGATCATTGCATCGGTGCGCATGGGGGACAACAGCTATTCCTCCCAGATCCGCCGTGTATACGACAGCTCCAACCGACTGTCACGCTTGGAAAGCTTCAACCGCATTTCCCGTGAGGTCTGTGAGAAGAAGCCTCCTCTTGAGGAGGTGGATCGCATGATCAAGGAGGAAAAGCGAAGCAAGAAGATGCCGCTTTGGATGACGGTGTTGGTCTACGCTCTTGTGAGTGCAACCTTTGCGCTTCTCTTTGGCGGAAGCCTTTGGGATAGCTTGGCGGGGGCATTGGTGGCGGCTGTGCTGGCGTTCGTTAGCAGCATCCGTTCGGATTATATCAATCCCCTTGCAAAAACCTTGTTGCTCTCTTTCCTTGCGGGAACGCTTTCCTACGCGAGTGTTCTCATCGGGATTGGCGAGAGAGCCGATATGATCATGATTGCGACCATTATGCTTCTGATTCCCGGAATTGCCTTTGGCAACGCCATGCGCGATCTTTTGTGCGGCGATCTTCTGGCGGGAATCCTGAAGACGGTGCAGTCCTGTATCTCCGCAATCCTCATTGCCACGGGATATTCCATTGCCATCTTTTGGCTGGGCAATACGGTGCCGGAGAATCTGATGAGTGCAGGGATCCATCCCATTGTGATTTGGGTGGCGGCACTTCTCGGCACGCTGGGCTTCGCGTTGCTCTTTGACGTCAAGAGGAGACATCTGCCCGTGATCTCGCTTCTCGGCGTTTTGACCTATGCGGTGTGGGAGATTTCGGTGTACGTTGAATTTTCCAATTTTTTGGCGGCGTTTTTGGCGGCGGCGTTCGTTACCCTTTGCGCAGAGGTCTGCGCGCGCCTCTTCCGCGCCCCCACCGTGGTGTTCTTGCTGACAGCCCCCGTGGTCATCGTGCCCGGAAGCTCGCTTTATTACACCATGAATGCCCTGATCATGCAAAAGTCAGAGCAGCTGTCGCTCCATTTGGAGAACCTTTTGCAGATCAGCATTGGTATGGCGGCAGGCATTGTGGCGATCTCGGTGCTGATGCAGGGATTGCTCCGCTTTTTCGCACGGGTGGAGAAGAAAATCAGAAAATAATCAATCAGAATCGCTTTGCCGCAGGGCGGAGCGGTTCTTTTTTAATAAACAATCACCGTCGCCTCGTTTTTCAGCACCCTCTTTCGCAGGCTGAAAAAGTAGTAGCGGCGGATGAGATAGAGATTTTTTTCTTCCGTACGGATGGTAAAATAGAATTTTTTGCCTCCGAGTCCACGTGGGGAGATCCAATAGGGCGAGATCAAAACGGCGGCGGTTCCTTCCTTGGCAAGCTCCTTTGCCCATGCGCAAAGAAACGAGGCATTGCCACGGGGAAGAAAGAACAGATAGACCCGCTTGCCATCCAGCGCCTTTTTCATGCTCCGATTGGCGCCTCTCGCGTCCATTTGGGCGGCGATGAGAATGCCCAGCATCAGCGCGGTGAGAATGGGGAGCAGAACGAGAAAGATCGCGGTGGTGAGGATCACCAAAGCGCCTGTCTCAAGGATCGTTATGAGAATGCCGATGACGCGAAGAATAAACGCCACCGTGCGGAATTTTCTGACGTAAGAAAGGAGGCGCTTCCATTGCAGATAAAGGGGGGCATTGGTAAAAATACGGTAGAGATAGATAGAAAAATGCTTGTTCGCGGTCAATTTTTCGTTGGCGATACTCTCGGCACGGCACTCCTCCATTCTTTTGTCAAGCATCTTTTTTCTCCTTTTTGACGTTCTTTTTGAATTATGTGTGGAAAGAACGAAAAAAATTCAAAAAGCTATTGTAAAATAATGATAAATTTGGTATAATAAAAAGGTATAGATAAAAATCGGTAAAAAGCATGACGTAAAATAAGGAAGGGGGTACGGTATGACAGGCGAAAAACGTGGGATTTCGGCATCTGCCCAAAGGGCGCGTGAGATCCTTTCCCAAAACGGGAACCGCATAACCCTGATCGGCGCGCTTCTTGTGTGGATGGCATCCTTTTTGATCTACCGATTTCTGTTTACGGGGATCGGACTGTTTGCAACGCTCTTCTATCTGGATACGGGACTTTGGAACTTCCTTTTGACCGGTGGATACCTTGTGCTATCGTTGCTGTATACACGGCTGGTGGTAATACCCCTTTTTTACGGTGTGATGCTTGTGGCGCACGGTATGAGCCGCGGGGAGAGCGTTCCGTTGGCGGAGATCTTTCTGCCCTTTGCGCAAAAAAAGAGCTATCGACGCGCCGTAAGGCTTGCCGACGGATTCCTTTGGCGTGCGCTGGTTGCCGTTATTCTGGGAGATGTGGTGTGTGTGGCTGTGAAAGCGTCCTTGAGGAGTGCTTTCCTGGCTTTCGTGATATGCTTTCTCTTTGTTGTGGGCGAGATCTTTCTTTGTATGGTGATCGGCAGACGGTACTTCCGAACGCTTCCGGTTGCCATGGAATATCCCGACGCTCCCGGGCGAGTCATCCGACAAAAGACCAAAATGATGCACATGCTCCGTCCTTGGTCACCCTTTTTGTACTGGCTCTATTTTATTCCGCGGATCCTTTTGGGAATCGCAACCCTTGGGATCTATCTTGTGGCAGAGGCTCTGCCGGTGATGACGGTTACCTATTTTTGCGAATGCAACAAAACATTGGATTTGATAAAACGTTTGGAGGAACATAAAGATCATGAGTGAAAAGTTTTATATGACAACGGCGATTGCCTACGCATCCAAGAAGCCCCATTTCGGCAACACCTACGAGGCGATCATGACCGACGCCTTGGCACGCTATCGCAAGGAGAGAGGCTATGACGTCTTCTTCTGCACGGGTACCGACGAGCACGGTCAGAAGATCGAGGACCTTGCAAAGGATGCAGGCATCACCCCCAAGGCATACGTGGACGGCGTGGCAGGTGAGATCAAGGATCTGTGGGATCACATGAACGTGGACTACGATCATTTCATCCGCACCACCGACGATTACCACGAGGCGGCAGTCAAGAAGATGTTTACCCGCTTCTACAATCAGGGAGACATCTACAAGAGCCGCTACGAGGGCTGGTACTGCGTTCCCTGTGAGTCCTTCTTTACCGATACGCAGGCGGTGGATTGCAAGTGCCCCGACTGCGGACGCGAGGTACAGAGAGCCAGCGAGGAGGCTTATTTCTTCAATATGAAGAAGTACGCCGACCGTCTGATGGATTATATCGAGGCGCATCCCGGCTTCATTGAGCCCGAGAGCCGCAAGAAGGAGATCGTCAACAACTTCCTCAAGGCAGGTCTGCAGGATCTTTGCGTTTCCCGTACCTCCTTTACCTGGGGTATTCCCGTGGAGATCGATCCCAAGCACGTGACCTACGTGTGGCTGGATGCTCTTACCAACTATATCACGGCTCTGGGCTACGATCCCGACAAGTCTTACGAGGAGCAGAGTGAGAAATTCAAGAAATACTGGCCTGCCGACGTGCATATCATCGGTAAGGACATTATCCGCTTCCACACCATCTACTGGCCTATTTTCCTTATGGCGCTGGATCTGCCTCTGCCCAAGAAGGTGTTTGCGCATCCTTGGTTCAACTTTGGTATGGATAAGATGTCCAAGTCCCGCGGCAACGTGATCTACGCCGACAAGCTGGCGGAGAAGTTCACCGTGGACGGCGTTCGTTACTACGCTCTTGCCGAAATGCCCTACGCGAACGACGGCTCCATTACCTACGAGAACGTCATCAAGCGCTTCAACACCGATCTGGTAAACAATCTGGGCAACCTTTGCAAGAGAACGCTGGATATGCAGAAGAAGTATTTCGGCAGTGTGATCCAAGCCCCCGTTGCCAAGGATGCTCTTGACGGTGAGATCGTTGCGGCGTGCGTTAAGGCGTACGAGAAGGTGATTGAGAACATGGATGCCTACCGCATTGCCGACGCGCTGGAGGAGATCTTCACCATGCTCTCCCGTGCCAACAAGTATATTGATGAGACCACTCCTTGGTCGCTGGCAAAGGACGATGCTCAGCGTGAGCGTCTGGGAACCGTTCTTTATACCCTGCTCGAAGCCATTCGTTGGGGCGCAGTTCTGCTCCGTCCCTTTATTCCCGCAACTGCTGAGGAGATCCTCTCCGAGCTGAACACCAAGGCGACGGGATATGCTTCCATCGGTACTGCCGAGAGGTTCGGTGCTCTTGCGGCAGGCGTTTCCGTAAAGGATTCCAAGGTGCTCTTTGCCCGTATGGACGAGGCAAAGGTGCTGGCGGAGTTTGAAGCCGAGCGTTTGGCAATGATTGCCGCCGCAGAGGCTGCCGAGAAGGCAAACGCCATTCCCGAAAAGCCCGAGGGCTGTGCGCTCATCGGCTTTGAGGACTTTATGAACGTGGAGCTTCGCAGTGCCAAGATTCTTGAATGCGAGAAGGTTCCCAAGGCAAAGAAGCTGCTCAAGCTTCAGATCGATCTGGGCTACGAAAAGAGACAGGTGGTTTCGGGCATTGCCAAGTGGTACACGCCCGAGGATCTGATTGGCAAAAAGGTGATTGTGGTGGTCAACCTCAAGCCCGCAACGCTGTGCGGCATCGAGTCCAACGGCATGATCCTTGCTTCGGGTGAGGAGACGGTGCGCGTGGTATTCCTTGACAAGGATACGCCTCTTGGCGAGCGCATTCGATAATTCGTTAAAAGGTAAATAGAGTTTGAAAGGATGATTGTCATGATGAAATACATTCAGGAGGCTCCCAAGCAGATTCCTGTGGCAGGGGAATACGACGTTGTGGTCGCCGGTGGCGGTATCGCTGGCATCGCGGCGGCTCTGGCGGCAGTCAGACAGGGCGCTAAGACCCTGCTCATTGAAAAGGAATTTGCGCTGGGCGGTCTTGCCACCCTTGGCTTGGTTACCATTTATCTTCCTCTCTGTGACGGCAACGGCAGACAGGTCAGCTTTGGCATTTGCGAGGAGCTGATCAAGCTTTCGGTCAAGCACGGCATTGAGGCAAAAGGCGCTGAATACCTCGCTTGGCAGAACGGAAGCGACGAGGACAAAAAGAAATATCGTTACCGTGTGCGCTTCAACGCTCAGATTTTTGCGATCCTTGCCGAGCAAAAGCTGAAGGAAGAGGGCGTGGAGATCCTCTACGGCACCTCCGTGTGTGACACCGTTGTGAATGATGGACGTGTAGAGGCGCTGATCATTGAGAACAAATCGGGCAGGCAGGCGATCCTTGCAAAGAGCGTGGTGGATTGCACCGGTGACGCTGATATTTTCCATCTGGCAGGCGCCCGTTGCGCTCACTTTGGACAGGGCAACGTGCTGGCGGCTTGGCATTATTCGGTTGATGACGGCGCGGTCAAGCTTCATATGCTGGGGGCTGCCGATCTTTCCGATGAGGAGAAGGCAAAAAAGAGAAAAGATAAGGGCGAAGGACTCATGGCGGAGCAATTCCACCTTGTGGACAAACGCTTCTCGGGTGTTGAGGGCAAGGAGCTTTCGGAGATGATGCAGCTCTCTCACGACAAGATGTTGGAAGGCTTTTTGGCAGACGGTGAGCTGACCGATAAGCACTTCTTCGCCACCATGCCCACCATCCCCCAGATCCGTATGACCCGTCGTCCCGTGGGCAAATACGAGATGGACACCGATGATGACCACAAGTTTTTTGAGGACAGCATCGGCATGGTCGGTAACTGGAGAAAGAAGGGACCCATCTACGAGGTGCCCTACAGAGCCCTCATTGGTGATCTGAAGAACGTCATTGCTGCCGGCAGATGTATTTCCAACACCGACGCCATGTGGGATATTATGCGCGTTATTCCTTGCTGCGCCGTTACCGGCGAAGCCGCCGGAATTGCCGCTGCTATGGGCGGCGATCTGACCGCTCTTGACGTTTCCGCTCTGCAGAAAAAGCTGGTGGAGAACGGCGTGGAGCTTCATATTTAAAAATTCAGACAACCTGTAATTATATCAAATACCGATTGTGAAAGGAACACGGGAGAGGTCTTTTGCGGCTTCTCCCGTTTATAAAATCTATGAAAATTACCGTGATCGGCTGTGGACGCTGGGGCTCGCTCATCACTTGGTATCTTGATCGCCGTGGGCATGAAATGACTCTTTACGGCAGATCGGGCTCGGCTCATATGGAGCAGTTTTTGAAAACACGGAGCAACGGAATGCTAACGCTTCCGGGAAGCGTTGCGCTTTCCACCGAGCTTTCCTGTGTGGAGGATGCCGAGGTTCTGATCGTTTCCATCAATTCCCAAGGCTTGCGCGCTTTGATGGATAGAGAGCTGCGTCCTATGGGCTTGCAAAACAAGATCATTGTGCTTTGCATGAAGGGGATTGAGGTGGAGAGCGGAAAGCGGCTTTCTCAGATCGTGGAGGAAACGCTTGAGCCCTCCAACCGAGTTGCCGTATGGCTTGGTCCCGGACACGTGCAGGAATTTTACGCGGGAATCCCCAACTGTATGGTCATCGACAGCCGTCACGAGGAGGTAAAAACGCGTTTGGTGGATGAATTTTCGGGGGATCTGATCCGCTTTTACTATGGCGAGGATCTGATCGGAAACGAGATCGGCGCCGCCGCCAAGAATGTCATCGGCATTGCCGCGGGAGCCCTTGACGGCATGAATCTTTCCACCCTCAAGGGGGCGCTGATGAGCCGCGGAACCCACGAGATCGCCAAGCTGATCGAGGCAATGGGAGGCAATCCCTTCTCGGCATACGGGCTTTGCCATTTGGGCGACTACGAGGCGACCGTTTTTTCTCCCTTTTCCCACAATCGCAAATTCGGTGAGGCATTTATTAAGGGAGAGTCCTTCGATCAGCTGGCAGAGGGGTACTACACAGCCGCCGCCATTCACGGGCTTGCCCTGCGATACGGCGTGGATCTTCCCATCTGCGAAGCCGTTTACAGATCCCTGTATGAAGATCAAGATCCCAAGACCCAGATCGGCAACCTCTTCCGAAGAAGCCTGAAGCGGGAATTACAACGATAAAAAAGATGAGAGAAAAATTATGAATTTTGTATTTGACAGTCACGCCCATTATTTTGATCGGCGTTTTGAAAGTGAATACGAGGGGGGCGCGGATGCCCTCCTCGATGCCATTTATCCCACGCAGGTGGCGCGGATTGTCAACGTGGGAACCGACGTCTCCAGCTCCCGTCGTGCCATCGCGCAGGCGGCAAAATACGAGGGAATGTACGCCGCCGTCGGGATCCATCCCGGCGATTGCCATTTTGTTGCCGATCCCGAAACGGAGCTTGCGGCGCTCCGATCCCTTTTGGAGGACCGTGAGGAGCGGAAGAAAAACAAGATCGTTGCCTTGGGAGAGATCGGTCTGGACTATCATTTCGAAGCCTATGGGGAGATTCCCATGGACAAGGAGAGGGAACGCTTCTTCTTTGAATGTCAGATGGAAATGGCGAGAGATTTTGATCTTCCCGTTATCATCCATGACCGCGAGGCACACGGCGATTGCTTTGAGACGGTATTGAAATATCCCAAGGTGAAGGGGGTTTTTCACAGCTACAGCGGAAGTGCCGAAATGGCGACGGAGCTGGTGAAGCGGGGATGGTATATCTCCTTTTCGGGAACCCTGACCTTCAAGAATGCGTCGCAGGTTCGCAGAGCCGCTCTTGCCGTGCCGAAGGATCGCCTTCTGATCGAGACCGATGCCCCCTATCTCGCGCCTCATCCGTTGCGCGGAAGCATGAATCATTCGGGGCTTCTTTCCTACGTTCTGGAGACGTTGGGGGAGCTTTGGAATTGCTCTTTGGAGGAGGCTGCAAGAGCGACCTACGAGAACGCAAGCCGCCTTTTTGGCTTGTAATTGTTGAAAATGCACAAAAAACGAAATTTGATTTTTACGTCCCCTCGGTGAAAAAGTTGAAAAATCCACTTGCAAAAAATCCTTTCTTATTGTATAATAGAGAAAAGCCGTTCAGACATCAGGCGTAAAAACACTTGTGCTCTCCCGTTTTGCGGAGAGGGATCTGATCGGGAATACAAACGAAAGGTACAAAAAAGGTATAAGACAATGGCAAAAATCGAAACCAAAAACATCAGAAACATCGCACTGCTCGGTCACGGCGGCTCGGGTAAGACCTCGCTGGCAGAAGCAATGCTTTATATTACGGGCGAAACCGACAGACTTGGAAACACCACCGCAGGAAATACCGTGTGTGACTACGATGCCGAAGAGGTAGCAAGAAAGATCTCGATCTCCGCGGCAGTCGCTCCCATGATGTGGAAGGACGTTAAGATCAACGTCATTGATACCCCCGGTTATCTGGACTTTTCGGGCGAGGTTCTCCAGGCTCTTCGCGTTGCCGACAGCGTGATCATTACGGTTGACGGCAAGGCAGGTATTGAGGTTGGTACCGAGCTGGCGTGGGATTACGCCGTAGCGGCAGATCTGCCCCGCGCATTCTTCATCAATAAATTCGATGATAACGAAGCACGCTTCGGTAAGGTTCTGGATGCTCTGCACACCACCTTTGGTAAAAACGTATGTCCTCTGACCATTCCTATGGTAAAGGACGGCGTTGTGGTTGGTGCCATCGACCTGATCGACGAGAGTGCTCACGTGTTTGATAAGAACGGACGTCACAGCATCGAGCTGATTCCCGAGGAATCCAAGGAAGCCGTTGCAAAGTACCGCGATATGCTCATGGAAGCGGTTGCAAGCACCGACGAGGATCTGATGATGAAATACTTCGAGGGCGAGGAGATCACCCACATGGAGGCGATCAACGCCGTTCACGAGGGTATTATCCACGGTAGCATCGTTCCCGTATTCTGCGGCGCGGCTACCAAGCTGTGGGGCGTATGGACCATGCTGGATAAGATCGGTGAATCCTTCCCCCGTCACACCGCAAAGAAGCAGGAGCTTCTTGCCGACGGTGATAGCCTTGAGATCGCTCCCGACGGTGAGCCCGCAATCTTCGTCTTCAAGACGGTTGCCGATCCCTTCGTTGGAAAAATGTCCTTCTTCAAGGTTATGAGCGGTAACGTCAAGCGCGATATGCTTCTGCGCAACAACACCACGGGTGACAGTGAAAAGCTGGCGCACATCTACGTGATGAAGGGCAAGAAGCAGACCGAGGTTGACGAGCTGGCGTGCGGTGATATCGGTATGGTGGCAAAGCTTTCCAATACCAACACCAATGACACCCTGACTTGGAATCGCGAGTTCAGCTACTCTCACATTGAGTATCCCACTCCTTACCTGACCAAGGTTATGATCCCCGTATCCAAGGGCGACGAGGGCAAGATCTCTCAGAGTATCGCCAAGATGATCGAGGAGGATTACACCCTCAAGTTTGAAAACGATGCCGAGACCAAGCAGCTTCTGATCTATGGCTTGGGCGATATGCACCTGTCTGTTCTCGCCGCTAAGCTGAAGAGCCGCTTCGGACTGAACGTTCGCTTTGAGGTTCCCAAGCTGGCTTATCGCGAAAAAATCACCAAGAAGGTTGACGTAGAAGGCAAGCACAAGAAGCAGAACGGCGGTTCCGGCCAGTACGGTCACGT
>SVSL01000050.1 GCA_015064315.1 Oscillospiraceae bacterium | reverse complement strand
GTTTGATTTTTTGCCTGTAGGGGGCGACGTCCTCGACGCCCCGGAAACGAAAGAATTTTCAATTTGCAACCGGCTATGATTGGTAGCCGTATAAAAAGCAAAATTTGTTGCTTCTCGGGTCGTCGAGTTCTCGTTGCGACTCGGTCACGCTCGGGTTCTAACATGCCCCCGGCATGTTATTCATCCCCCTCGCGCCGCTTTGCTACGTCGACCCCTACAATTGAATTGCCCCTGTGGTGTCAAAGAAAAAGCGGCTAAGGAGTTTCGTCTGTTTAAGGGCGGGCGACCAATGGTCGCCCCTACGGGCAAATTTTAAACTGCATCAACAGATCGAGGCGGATCAAAAAACATTGTTCTCGGGACGTCGAGGCGCCGTCCCCTACCGATATTTCAACACATCAACACACCGAATGTGCGGCGATTCTTCTTTGTTTGATCGTAGGGGCGATTCATGAATCGCCCGTTTCTAAAAATATCGAATCCGTTCTACGAGCGCCATCTTGTAGGGCGGGGGCTTGTCTCCCGCCGTTTTGGCTTAATGAAATCCGTTTGTAACGGCGGCACCAAGGCGCCGCCCTACAATGCCCCTCTCACCCACCTGCGGTGGGAGCTCCCCCAAAGGGGAGCCTTTCGTAAAAAAATTGCCCCGAAGGGAAGATGCAATCATACATAACCGGATACGTGTCACCCTGAGCGGAGCAAAGATGTTTGCAATTTCCTGTAGGGGGCGACGTCCTCGACGCCCCGGAAACGATAAGGTTTTCGCTCCGTATCGGCGTGTTGATGCGGTTTGAATTTTTGCCTGTAGGGGTCGGCGTCCTCGACGCCCCGGAAACGAAAGAATTTTCAATTTGCAACCGGCTATGATTGGTAGCCGTTTAAAAAGCAAAATTTGTTGCTTTCCGGGGCGTCGAGGACGTCGCCCCCTACAAGGTTTGATGGAAATCGAATAAAAGAGCGTAGCCGTGTAATCCACGATTTCCGTTCCTTTTGATCGTAGGGGCGATTCATGAATCGCCCGTTTATGAAAATCAGATTTTTTACAGGCGGGCGACCAAACACCACGCAAGCGTGGCGGTCGCCCCTGTGGGATCGAGGAGCGTTTGCGATGCGGGTGACGATCCGACAAAACGGCAGATTTTATGGTAGGGCGGTGCCTTGGTGCCGCCGTTACAAACGGATTTCATGGAACAAAAAAACGGCGGGAGACAAGCCCCCGCCCTACGGGGGAACGGTGATCATTCATTCAACGGACGAACCGATTCCCCCTCTTTTTTTACCCCTGTTGTGCAATTTTTTATAGAAAATCCCCAATCCTGCCAACGCAGAAATCGGGGATTTTGCGGTTCTTTTTGATTTTCTGTCATTCCACTCCGTTGTTGGCACGGAGATTGACCACCTTTTTGGTGGGACGGTATTGATAAACGTACTCGTTTTCCATGCCGTCCTCGGCAATGAGGCGAAGAGTCAGGCGATCGATGCCGTCGATCTTGGGCAGCTTGAAGCGCACCGTGGGGCCCTGCAGATTGCTGTTGGCATCTGCCTTGGCACTCCATTCCAAAAGCTCTGCGGTTTCGCTTCCGAGAGAAATGGTTACGCGGACCTTGCCCTGTGCTGCCTCGGGGGCGTCGTTGAGAAGCCAGAGCTCGGCTTCAAGGGTCTCGCCGGCAATCCACACGAATTTTTCGATCTTTGCGCTGAAAATGGTGGAACGCAATGCGCTCTTGACGGTGTAATAGGAGGGCTTGGGATGAGAGGGGAAGGCTAAGAGGGTGTTGTTTGCGGCGGTAGTCCAGGGCTCGTTGAAGCACCAGTTGAGCGCCATGCTGCACGAGGGCCACTGACGGCGCATTTCCTCAAAGAGTCCGCGGTATCCCTCTGCCTGGAGCCATTCGGATTGCTCCACAAGCTCCTCCAAGGAGGCTGCCTGCGGGAAGTAGCGCGCCAGCACGTCCTGACAGAGCCAACGCTCGCGTCCCCAAGCATCAAAGCCGTGATGGGAGATCCAGGATTTGGTGTAGGGAATGGGGAAGGAGATCTCCTCCGCGGGAATCACTTTGCGCAGAAGCTTGGCATTGGTGATGGAGGGAATACCAAACTCGGGATATGCCGTGTTGTTGGCTTTTTGGAAGGACTGCAGGATTTCGCCATCCTGATGATCGGCGTAAAAGGTGTAGCCACCGTGTGCCATGCCGATCAGAGGCGAGGTGTAGAGGAAGGGACGCTCGTCGTCCAATTCATAGCAGAGCTTGTTGAGCAGACGCAGAGCGTGGGATTGCTCATCCATGCCCGACCAGTCGTTGAACAGCTCGTTGCCGCCGCACCAGAAGGCGAGGCAGGGGTGATGGCGAAAATCCTTGATCATAGAGATCGCTTCGGATTCCAGCACGCCAAGATAGTGGGGAGTTGCCCGATAGTTGTTGCAAGCCAAGGAAAATTCCTGCCAGAGCAGAATGCCGTAGCGGTCGCACATATCGTAGAAGTAACGCTTGGGACGACCGGAGCCTGCGTGCATGCGGAACATATTCATGTTGGCTTCGTATGCCAATCTGACGTGCTCCTCGTAGATTGTTTCATTCAAATGTCCCCAGAAGAGAGCGGGGGCTACCCAGTTGGTGCCCTTGGCAAAGATGCGACGTCCGTTGAGCTCCACGGTAATGGGAGCATCGTATCTTCCCTTGGGGAAGGAGCTCAGACGCGGTCTTGGGTTGCGCACCAGACGCAGTGTGCGGAAGCCGAGGGTTCCGCTTCTGCTTTCTTTTTCGTTTTGGATCTCCCAGCGGTAGAGGTAGGGAACACCCTGTCCGTTACACCACCAGAGGTTGGGCGTTTCCACGGTGATCTTTCGGTCGGTACCTTCGTAAACAAGGTTGCCGTCCATATCGTAAAGGGCGGTCTTGCAGGGAAGCTCGCAGGTAAAATCAAAGGTGACGGTGCCGATTTTCAGATCATCGGAAAGATGGGAAAGAACCTCGGCGTCACCGATGTAGGAGGCGCCTCGCGTTTCGATATATGCCTCCTCCCACATGCCCGAATTGAGCAGACGGGGGTTAAAATCCCAGCCGTAGGAAAGGGGAGGCTTGCAGCTCTGATCCACCTCGTCACGGGTGTTGGGTCTGCCCCCGGTGCTTTTGGGATGGGGATAGACATGAACCGTTAAAATATCTTCTTTCCCGTTCAGATTTTCGGTCAGATCCAATTCAAAGCCACGGAACATTCCCTCGTAGGAGTAGATCCTCTCGCCGTTGATGATCACGTCATATTGATAGTCAATGCCGCCGCTGACAAAAAAGACGCGCTCGCCGTCCTTTCTGTCATAGTTGAGAAGGGCTTGGTATTCCCAATGGTCATCCTCAAGGGGGAGAAACTGTTTATAGTTGTCGGAATAATTCAGATCTTCAAATTTGTGGAATGCCCCGTAGTCATATTGGATGTTTCCGGGAACGCTGACAGGGAACCACTCGGAGGGGCTCTTGTCGCAATTTCTGCCGTTCCATACTTGATCAAATCGCATGATAAACCTCCTACTTGCTCAAAAGAATTGGGATGTTGTCCGTTGGCTTATTGTAGCATATTTATAGGGGGTTGTCAATAGATTTCAGGGCTCTGCGCGGTCTTTTTTGAAAAAGCACACAAAATCTCCAAGAAGGTGCCGGACGGGAGAAAAAATTTTGTCAAAATCGGGAAATCGTTGTATATTTCAGATTTTCTCTTGACAAAATTCCTTTGCTATGATATAATATGTAAAATAAAATTCAAGGAGTCGTTATGGCAAACGTAATGGAAATGCGAAAGGCGAATACTTCGGTTCTGCGCACCGGCTATTTGTCTCTTTTTGCCAATTCCTTTTCTTGTCAGGATCTCGGTTTTGTTGACAAGGAGAATTATGTTGTTCTACCCGGTTTTTGCGATGTGCATGTGCATTTTCGCGAGCCGGGCTTTTCTTATAAAGAGACCGTGGAAACGGGAAGCCGTTCGGCGGCGCGGGGCGGTTATACCGCGGTTTGCACCATGCCCAACCTCAATCCGGTTCCCGACAGTGCCGCGCACCTTGGTGAGCAGCTGGAGCTGATCGCAAGGGGAGCTTGCATTCACGTTTACCCCTATGGCTCCATTACCGTGGGACAAAAGGGAGAGGCGCTTTCCGCGCTTGCCGACATGGCAAAGGATGCCATCGCTTTTTCGGATGACGGACGCGGCGTGCAGAGCGAGGAGATGATGCGGGAGGCGATGCTTCTTGCCAAGTCCTTGGGTAAGATGATCGTGGCGCACTGCGAGGTCAACGACCTTTTGCACGGCGGTTACATTCACGATGGCATCTACGCCAAGGCGCACGGACACAAGGGCATTTGCTCTGCCAGTGAATACGAGCAGATCGCGCGTGATCTGCGGCTTGCCGAGGAGACGGGATGTGCCTATCACGTCTGTCACATCTCCGCCAAGGAGAGCGTGGCACTCATCCGCGAAGCAAAGAAGAGAGGCGTGAATGTGACCTGCGAGACGGCACCCCACTATCTGGTGATGGATGAAAACGATCTGCAGGAGGACGGACGCTTTAAGATGAATCCCCCTTTGCGTGCAAAGGAGGACAGGGAAGCCCTTGTGGAGGGAATTCTTGATGGCACTATCGATATGATCGCCACCGACCACGCCCCCCACTCGGCAGAGGAAAAATCGAGAGGACTTGCCAACAGTGCCTTTGGCATTGTGGGACTGGAGACCGCCTTCCCCCTGCTTTACACCAAGCTGGTCAAGACCGGCGTCATCACGCTGGAGCGGCTTGTGGAGCTTTTGGCAGTCAATCCCAGAGAGCGATTCGGTATTCCCATGGGGAACGATTTCTCGGTGTGGGATCTGAGCGCGGGCTTTACGGTGGATCCCCGGGAATTTCTTTCCAAGGGAAGAGCAACGCCCTTGACCGGCATGGAGCTTCTCGGGCGTAATATGCTGACGGTCTGCGACGGCAGAGTCGTCTACAAGAATGAAACGGTTTGATAATTTTGAGCTTATAGATCACGGGAGGATACGAAAATGGCAAAGAGAACAGATCTGAAGAAGATTCTTATCATCGGCTCGGGACCGATCGTTATCGGTCAGGCAGCCGAATTTGACTACGCGGGCACGCAGGCTTGTCTTGCGCTCAAGGAAGAGGGCTACGAGGTCATCCTCGTCAACTCCAACCCCGCAACCATTATGACCGACACCACCATTGCCGACAAGGTTTACATGGAGCCTCTGACGCTGGAATACATTGCAAAGATCCTGCGCTACGAAAGACCCGATGCCATTGTCCCCGGCATCGGCGGACAGACCGGCTTGAATCTTGCGATGCAGCTGGAGAAAAAGGGCGTGCTCAAGGAGTGCGGCGTTGAGCTGCTGGGCACCAGCTCCGAATCCATTGAGAGAGCCGAGGACAGAGAGCTGTTCAAGGAGCTTTGTATGTCCATTGGTGAGCCGGTTATCCCCTCTGAGATCACCTACAATTTGGAAGAGGCAAGGGAAGCGGCAGCACGCATCGGCTACCCCGTTGTGCTTCGTCCCGCGTTTACCCTTGGCGGTACGGGCGGTGGCTTTGCTTACAACGAGCAGGAGCTGATCGAGGTTGGTACCAACGCCTTCAAGCTCTCCCCCGTGCATCAGGTTCTCATCGAGAAATCGGTCAAGGGCTACAAGGAGATCGAGTTTGAGGTTATGCGTGACTCGAGCGATCACGCCATTACCATTTGCGGTATGGAAAACATCGATCCCGTTGGCGTTCACACCGGTGACTCCATTGTAGTAGCTCCTATCCTTACCCTGACCGAAAAAGAGCAGAAGATGCTCAACGACAGCGCCATTAAGATCATTCGCGAGCTGAAGATCTCCGGCGGCTGTAACGTACAGTTTGCTTTGCATCCCACCTCGGGTGAGTATTACCTCATTGAGGTCAACCCCCGTGTTTCCCGTTCCTCCGCACTGGCTTCCAAGGCGTCGGGCTACCCCATTGCCCGCGTGACCGCCAAGATCGCCGTAGGTATGTCGCTGGAGGAAATTAAGATCGCCAACACCAACGCCGCCTTTGAGCCCCGTTTGGATTACGTGATCTCCAAGTTCCCCCGTTTCCCCTTTGATAAGTTCACCTCTGCCTCCAATCTTCTGGGTACCCAGATGAAGGCAACGGGCGAGATCATGGGCATTGGCTCCACTCTTGAGGAGTCGCTCCTCAAGGGCGTTCGCTCTCTGGAGATCGGTGTGGATCACATCTATCACGCCAAGTTTGACAACATGAATAAGGAGGAGCTCCTGGAATACGTGCGCGAGTTCCATTCCGACAACGTTTTCGCCATTGCCGAGCTGATCTACCACGGCGCAACCATCGACGAGGTGCACGAGGCTACACAGATCACCGCTTACTTCCTGGAGGCGATCAAGAATATTGTGGATATGGAAGAAAGGCTGCGCAAGAACGTATTTGATCTTGCGACTCTGCGCGCCGCCAAGGAAATGGGCTTCTCGGATAAGTACGTGGCAAGAATGTGGAAGTGCACCGAACTTGAGGTGTATAACTTCCGCCTTGAGAAGAATCTGGCTCCCGTCTTCCGCATGGTAGACACCTGCCACACGAATGCGTACATTCCTTACTTCTATTCCTCCTACACCGGCGAGAATTCCTCGATTCTGACCGATAAAAAGAAGATCGTGGTGCTGGGCGCAGGTCCGATCCGTATCGGACAGGGTGTTGAGTTCGACTACTCCACCGTACACGCCGTGCAGACCATCAAGAGAGCCGGCTACGAGGCGATTATCATCAACAACAACCCCGAGACGGTTTCTACCGACTATACCACCGCGGACAAGCTCTATTTTGAGCCTCTCACTCCCGAGGACGTGATGAATATCATCAACTTTGAAAAGCCCGACGGTGTGGTTGCTTCCCTTGGCGGACAGACCGCCATCAATCTGGCACAGCCTCTGATGGATCGCGGAGTCAAGATCATTGGTACCGACTGTGCCGCAATCGACAAGGCGGAGAACCGCGATGCCTTTGAAAAGCTTTTGACCGACCTGCAGATCCCTCAGCCCAAGGGTCACGCCGTGACCAAGATCGAGGACGGCATCAAGGCAGCAGCTGAGATCGGCTATCCCGTGCTGGTTCGTCCCTCCTTCGTGCTGGGCGGTCGCGCCATGCAGATCGTTGCCAACGAGGAGCAGCTGCGTCACTACCTGCGCACCGCCGTTGAGATCGACGAGGACAAGCCCGTATTGGTTGACAAGTACGTTCAGGGCAAGGAGGTTGAGATCGACGCCATCTGCGACGGACGCGACGTATTCGTTCCCGGTATCATGGAGCTGGTAGAGCGCACCGGCGTTCACTCGGGCGACTCGATCTCGGTATATCCCACCTTCTCGATCTCCAACAAGGTCAAGGGAACCATTCTCCAGTATGCAAAGAAGCTGGGTCTGGGCATTGGCATTGTGGGTCTGTTCAACATTCAGTTTATCGTGGACGAAAAGGATGACGTTTACGTAATCGAGGTCAATCCCCGTTCCTCCCGTACCGTTCCCTTCCTTTCCAAGGCAACGGGATACAGCCTTGCCGATATCGCCACCGAGGTGATCATGGGCAAGACCCTCAAGGAGCAGGGCATCTTTGACATCTATCCCGATGAGAAGAAGAGATGGTACGTAAAGGTTCCCGTTTTCTCCTTCAACAAGCTCCGCGGTCTTGACGCTTACCTCTCTCCCGAGATGAAGTCCACGGGCGAGGCCATCGGCTACGACGACAAGCTCAACCGCGCGCTCTACAAGGCGCTTCAGGCATCGGGTATGCACCTGCAGAATTACGGCACGGTATTTGCGACCATTGCCGATAAGGATAAGGAGGAGGCTCTGCCCCTCATTCGCCGCTTCTACGACCTTGGCTTCAATATTGAGGCAACCGCGGGAACCGCACAGTTCCTCAAGGAGAACGGCATTCGTACCCACATCCTCAAGAAGATCGAGGAGGACAACGATGAGATCCAGGATGCCATCCGTCAGGGTCACATTGCGTACGTCATCAACACCTCGGATCCCGGCGACATCGGAACTGCCAACGACGGCTTTAAAATCCGAAAGTTTGCCACCGAGAGCAACGTGACCATGTTCACCTCTCTGGATACCGTAAAGGTGCTTCTCGACGTTCTGGATGAAACCACTCTGCGTATTTCCACCATCGACGCGTAAGAGGTTATTATGAAACAAGGACTTTTTCAAATCATCGAAAATACACGCCTGACGGCAAGCGTCTATCGGATGCGTCTTGTGGGAGACACCTCCCACATCACGCGCCCGGGACAGTTTGTAAACGTCAAGCTGGACGGATTTTACCTCCGTCGCCCCATTTCGGTTTGTGACTGTCAGGGCGATACCCTCACCTTGGTCTACAAGGTGGTGGGCAAGGGAACCGAGGCAATGAGCAAAATGACCGAGGGAACCCTCGATATTCTCACGGGACTCGGAAACGGATACGATCTGAGCCTTTCGGGAGACAAGCCTCTGCTTCTTGGCGGCGGCGTTGGCGTTCCTCCCCTTTACCTCCTTGCAAAGGAGCTGATTGGGGAAGGGAAGGACGTTACCGTGATCCTTGGCTTTAACACCAAGGACGAGATCTTCTACGAGGAAGAATTTAAAGAGATCGGCGCCAAGGTTTTGGTTGCTACGGCAGACGGCTCTTACGGCGTTAAGGGCTTTGTCACCGATGCCATGAAGGATCTCTCCTACACCCATTTTTACACCTGCGGTCCCGAGCCCATGCTCAGAGCCGTATCCAAGGCGACCGTTACAAGCGGTCAGCTCAGCTTTGAGGAGCGTATGGGCTGTGGCTTTGGCGCTTGCATGGGATGCTCCTGCAAGACTCTGACGGGCAACAAGCGCATCTGCAAGGAAGGACCCGTGATGAAGAAGGAGGAGATCATATGGGAGAAATGAAAGTGACCCTCTGCGGCATCGAGATGGATAACCCCATCATTCCCGCATCCGGAACCTTTGGCTACGGATACGAGTTCGCGGAGCTGTATGATATCAACTGTCTTGGAAGCTTTTCCTTCAAGGGAACCACCAAGGATCCCCGTTTTGGAAATCCCACACCCCGTATTGCCGAGTGTTCTGCGGGCATGATCAATGCGGTGGGACTTCAGAATCCCGGTGTGGAGAAGGTGATCTCCGAGGAGCTTCCCAGGCTGAAGCAGTGCTTCCACAAGCCGGTCATGGCAAACGTGAGCGGATTTTCGGTGGAGGATTACGCTTACACCTGCCGGATGCTTGACAAGGAAGAGCAGGTTGGCTGGCTGGAGGTCAACGTCAGCTGCCCCAACGTACACGGCGGCGGCATGAGCTTTGGAACCTCCCCCGAGGCGGCGGCAACCGTGACCCGCGCGGTCAAGGCGGTTACCAAAAAGCCCGTGATTATTAAATTATCCCCTAACGTAACCGATATTGTTTCCATTGCCAAGGCTTGCGAGGAGGCAGGTGCTGACGGCATCAGCCTGATCAATACGCTTCTTGGAATGAGAATCGATCTGCGCACCAAAAAGCCTGTGATCGCCAACAAGATGGGCGGATTTTCGGGAAGTGCGATTTTCCCGGTTGCCGTTCGCATGGTTTATCAGGTAGCCCACGCGGTGGGGATCCCCGTGGTGGGAATGGGCGGCGTTACTACGGCTGAGGACGTGATCGAAATGATGCTTGCCGGCGCGACTGCCGTTGAGGTTGGAGCCGCCAATCTGGTGGATCCCTACGCTTGCCGCGACATTGTCAGAGATCTGCCTGCCGTGATGGAAAAATACGGTATCAAGTCGCTTTCCGAGATCATCGGAATGGCGTAAGGAGCAAACGACTATGAAAACGGAACGAATCGAACTGGTGGCGGGACGCCCCGACGTTTGGATGGACACTTATATTGCCGAGCCCATGAAGAATTTCATCCGCAAGGCGCTTCTGATCATTCCCGGCGGCGCGTACGAGTATTGCTCGGCGCGTGAGAGTGAGCCGGTGGCAATGGCGTTCATGCCCTACGGATACAACGCCTTTGTTCTTCATTACACGGTTGGCGTCGATAGCGGCAGGGCGTTTCCCGAGCAGCTCATCGAGGCGACCCTTGCCATCAAGCATATCAAGGATCATGCCGAGGAGTACGGCATTGATCCCGAGGAGCTTTTTGTGGTAGGCTTCTCCGCAGGCGGACATCTTGCGGGAGCGGTTGCCACCATGTGGAAATCCGAGGCGGTGTATTCCGCCATTGAAATGCCCTACGGCTACAACAAGCCCAAGGGCGCAATGCTGATCTACCCCATGACCTCCCCCGATTATTCCAACTGCGAGCGTTATACAAACGCTTGGGGCACGCTTCTCGGCTGTGAAAATCCCACGCGTGAGCAGCTGGACAGCGCGGCGGTGGAAAAGCACGTGGATGCCGATTCGGTTCCTGCCTTCATCATGCACACCTACACAGATCCTACGGTGGACGTTCGAAACGTGATGGTGCTGGGAAAGGCTTACGCCGAGGCGGGGATTCCCTTTGAGATGCACGTTTTCCCCGAAGGGCCTCACGGGCTTTCGGTAGCAAACCGCATCACCGCGATGGGAAGACCTCATCACATCAACCCCCGAGTTGCCGAGTGGGTTCGTCTGGCTGCCGCGTGGGCTGAAAACTTACGTTTGTAATTTATAAAACACAAGGAGATAAAAAGATGGGAAAAGACGTTATTATTGCCTGTGATTTTGACAGCGCGGAAAAAACATTTGCTTTCTTGGATCAGTTTACCGGAAGAAAGCCCTTTGTAAAGATCGGCATGGAGCTCTTCTACGCCGAGGGTCCCTCCATTGTAAGAGAGATCAAGAAGCGCGGACATAAGATCTTTTTGGATCTCAAGCTTCACGATATTCCCAACACGGTGAAAAAATCCATGGCGGTTCTTTCCCGTTTGGACGTTGATATGACCAACCTGCACGCCGCAGGAACCTGCTCCATGATGGAGGCTGCCATTGAGGGCTTGACCAGACCCGACGGCACCCGTCCTCTTCTGATCGCTGTGACGCAGCTCACCTCCACCGATCAGGAGCGCATGGAAAAGGATCTGCTCATCAAGGAGCCCATTGCCGAGGTTGTAATGCACTACGCGCACAACGCAAAGGTAGCAGGGCTTGACGGCGTGGTTTGCTCTCCCTTGGAGGCTGGTAAGGTTCACGAGAGATGCGGCGAGAAGTTCCTCACCGTAACCCCCGGCGTTCGCTTTGCCGACGGTGACATTGGCGACCAGAAGAGAGTGATGACTCCCGCTGAGGCAAAGAAGATCGGCTCGGACTACATCGTAGTGGGCAGACCCATTACCGCTGCTCCCGATCCCGTTGCCGCATACGAGAGATGCGTTGCCGAATTTGTTGACTAAGAGATAAGGAGATGGAGAAAAATGGAAGGCTATAAAAGAGAGTTTATACAGTTTCTGGAGAGCGCGGGCGTATTGAAGTTCGGCGATTTCACCGCCAAGAGCGGACGCAAGATCCCCTATTTCATCAATGCCGGCATGATCAAGACCGGTGAGGATATTGCAAAGCTGGGCGAGTTCTACGCAAGAGCTTATTTTGAAAAGCTGGGCGAGAAGAAGGCGGTTCTCTACGGACCTGCCTACAAGGGAATTTCCCTTGCCGTTTCCGCGGCAGTTGCCCTTTCCAAGAACGGGCTGAACGTTCCCTTCTTCTTCAACCGCAAGGAGGTCAAGGACCACGGCGAGGGCGGCGTATTCGTTGGATACGTTCCCACCGCAGGCGAGGAGATCGTTATTATCGAGGACGTGATCACCGCAGGCACCGCCATCCGCGAGAGCATGGAGATCCTCTCTCACCTGGAGGGCACCCGCGTTGCCGCTACCTTCATTATGGTTGACCGCAAGGAAAAGGGGCAGACCGAGAAGGGTGCTATGCAGGAGATCGAGGAGCAGTTCGGCTTCCCGGTTTATTCGGTGGTTGACGTTTATGATATCATCGAATATCTGGAAGAGGATGAAAAGAACGCCGAGAATGTTGCTCGCATCAAGAATTATCTTGCCATCAACGGCGCAAAGGCGTAAGAAAGCATAACAAGATCATTTCTGTCAAACGGAGGTAAACATGAGAAGTCTGATTGATATTTTTGATCTTTCGGTGGAGGAGCTGGACGAGCTGATCCACACCGCCAACGATATCATCGAGCATCCCGCGGCGTATGCCGAGAAATGCAAGGGCAAAAAGCTGGCGACCCTGTTTTTTGAGCCCTCTACCCGTACCCGTCTGAGCTTTGAGGCGGCAATGCTGGAGCTGGGAGGAAGCGTTATCGGATTTTCCGAGGCAAGCTCCTCTTCGGCAAGCAAGGGCGAGAGCGTGGCGGACACGGCAAAGGTCATCAGCTGCTACGCCGATATCATTGCCATGCGACATCCCAAGGAGGGAGCCCCCTTTGTTGCGGCGCAGAACGCCACCATTCCCGTGATCAACGCGGGAGACGGCGGACACAACCATCCCACCCAGACACTGACCGACCTCTTGACCATCTACCGCGAGAAGGGAAGACTCAACGATCTGACCGTGGGCTTTTGCGGAGATTTGAAGTACGGAAGAACCGTGCACTCTCTGATCTCAGCGCTGACCCGCTACACCGGCATCAAGATCGTGCTGATTTCCCCCGAGGAGCTGAGAATTCCCAGCTACGTTCGCTACGATGATCTGGAAAAGAATAAGATGGATTATATCGAGACCGAGAGCCTTGAGGCGGCGCTTCCCGAGCTGGATATCCTTTATATGACGCGTATTCAAAGAGAACGCTTTGCCGATCCTTTTGTATATGAAAGACTCAAGGATAGCTATATTCTCACCCCCGAGAAGATGGCACTGGCAAAATCGGATATGGCGGTTCTGCATCCCCTGCCTCGCGTCAACGAGATCAGCGTGCAGGTGGACAAGGACCCCAGAGCCTGCTACTTCAAGCAGGTCAGCAACGGAAAATATATCCGTATGGCACTCATTCTCAGACTTTTGGAAAGCCTTGACGAGGCAGAGCATACCGATGAGAACGCAGAATATATCCGAGGCTCTCTGCAATGCAAAAATCCCAGCTGTATTACCTCTGTGGAGCAAGAGCTGGAGCATATTTTTAAGATTACCGATAAAGAAAACCACATTTGCAGATGTATCTACTGCGAGCGCAAAGAATTGATAAAGGAGATTTGAAGAAAATGGCTACTTTTATTAACGAACCCTCTCATACTTTTAACGAATACTTGCTGATCCCCGGATATTCCTCCGCGGAATGCATTCCCGCAAACGTCAGCCTCAAGACCCCGCTTGTAAAGTTCAAGAAGGGCGAGACGTCCGCCATTACCATGAACATTCCCATGGTTTCGGCAATCATGCAGTCGGTTTCGGGCGACAGATTGGCAGTTGCTTTGGCAACCGAGGGCGGCGTGTCCTTTATCTATGGCTCTCAGAGCATTGAGGATGAGGCGGCTATGGTTCGCCGTGCCAAGAACTACAAGGCAGGCTTTGTAGTCAGCGGCTCTAACGTAACCCCCGAGAGCACCATGGCAGACGTGGTGGCTCTGAAGGAAGAAAACGGCTACTCCACCGTGGCTGTTACCGAGGACGGCACGCCCAACGGCAAGCTTTTGGGCATCGTGACCGGACGCGACTACCGCGTGACCCGCATGGATCCCGCTACCAAGGTAAAGGAATTCATGACTCCTCTTTCCAAGCTGATCACCGCAAAGGAAGGCACTACCCTCAAGGAAGCAAACGATATCATCTGGGATCACAAGCTCAACTCTCTGCCCATCGTGGACGAGAAGGGCAATCTCTGCTATTTCGTATTCCGCAAGGACTACGACACCCACAAGCAGAACCCCAACGAGCTGTTGGATTCCTCCAAGAGATACGTGGTTGGCGCGGGCATCAACACCCGTGACTACGCCGAGCGTATTCCCGCTCTGGTAGAGGCAGGTGCCGACGTGCTTTGTATCGACTCCTCCGAAGGATTTTCCGAGTGGCAGAAGCGCACCCTTGCATGGGTTCGCGAGAACTACGGCGACACCGTAAAGATCGGTGCAGGTAACGTGGTTGACGCTGCGGGCTTCCGTTTTCTGGCTGACTGCGGTGCTGACTTTATCAAGGTTGGTATCGGCGGCGGTTCCATCTGTATCACCCGTGAGACCAAGGGTATCGGTCGCGGACAGGCAACAGCTCTCATCGAGGTTTGCCGCGCAAGAGACGAGTACTTCAAGGAGACCGGCGTGTATATTCCCGTATGCTCCGACGGCGGTATCGTTTACGATCACCACATCACCCTGTCCCTGGCAATGGGCGCGGATTTCGTAATGCTTGGCAGATACTTTGCAAGATTTGACGAAAGCCCCTCCAACAAGGTCAGCATTGGCGGAACCTACTACAAGGAGTACTGGGGCGAGGGCTCTGCGCGTGCAAGAAACTGGCAGAGATACGACCTGGGTGGCGACAAGAAGCTCTCCTTTGAGGAAGGCGTTGACTCCTATGTTCCTTACGCGGGAAGCCTGAAGGACAACGTGGCAATGTCGCTGGCAAAGGTGAAGTCCACCATGTGCAACTGCGGCGCGCTCACCATTCCCGAGCTGCAGGAAAAGGCAGTGCTCACGCTCGTTTCC
>SVSL01000049.1 GCA_015064315.1 Oscillospiraceae bacterium | reverse complement strand
ACAAATTTTGCTTTTTATACGGCTACCAATCATAGCCGGTTGCAAATTAAAAATTCTTTCGTTTCCGGGGCGTCGAGGACGTCGCCCCCTACAAGGTTTGAGGGAGCTCGGATGAAAGAATGTAGCCGCAAAATTCCCGATTGCATCCAACCTTGACCGTAGGGGCGATTCACGAATCGCCCGTTTAGGGATTCTGAATTTTTGAGGTCGGGCGATGGCGATCGTCTTGAATAGCCTCTGCTATATTCTCTATTTTAATTCTGCGATATTTCCCGTTTTGTTGCGATATTTTCTCGTTTTTTATTCCAAGAAAGGATCAGATAAGCCATGCGCAAAAGCAGTCAACAAATCAAATATATCACCCTTGGCGCCATGCTTTCTGCATTGGGGGTGATCATCATGGCGATCGGAGCCTTTATTGAGGTTTTGGATCTGAGCACGGCGGTGCTGGCATCCATGCTCTGCATTTATGCCGTTATCGAGATCCGCGGAAGCTACCCTTGGATGATCTGGCTTGTGACCTCGATCCTCTCCCTCATTCTGCTCCCCATCAAAACCCCCGCCGTGTTTTACGCTCTGTTCTTTGGCTTTTATCCCATTCTCAAGGAAAAGCTGGAGCGGCTCTCAAGGCTTCTTTCGTGGATCTTGAAGCTGGTGGTCTTCCATCTTTCCATCGGACTGATGTGGGGCGTGTTCAAGCTCTTCATCCCCGCTGCCTTGGAGGATATGGGAATGGGCTGGATGCTTTTGGCGCTTTACGCCTTGGGGCTTGTCTGTTTCGTGCTTTACGATATCGCCCTGACCCGTCTGATCACCTTTTACCTATTTCGACTGAGAAAGCTGTTTCGCATCAAATAAACCGATCAACGGAAGATTTTTTATTATGAAGATTTTGTTTTTGGGAACGGGTGCTGCCGACTATAAGGCAGAGCACCGAGAAATGGAGGGCTACCGCAGATACAGCAGTGCGCTCATCGATGATGTTATTCTCATTGATCCGGGTCCTCTGGTTCCCGATGCCATAGCGTGCTTTGGCGTGGACGTAAAGAAGATCAAATACGTTCTTGTGACCCACCTGCACGGCGATCATTTCAATCAGAACACCCTGGATTGGCTGGAGAGCCAAGGTGCCAAGGCGTTAAAGCTTGAGAACGGCGAGACGCTGGAGGTGGACGGCTACCGCATCCGCGCCATGAAGGGCAATCACAGCACCGCCGTGCAGCATTATATCATTGACGACGGAAAGAGCAAGCTCTTTTACGGCTTGGATTCGGCATGGCTTCTCTACGAGGAGATGCGCGCCATCAAGGAGGAGAAGAAGATCGATTTTGCCGTTTTTGACGGCACGGTTGGCTTTCATCGCGGAGACCTTCGCATTTTCGAGCATTGCGATATGAATATGGTGATCTCCATGTCGGAGTACCTGAAGCAGTTTGTCAAACGCTTCTGCATCAGCCACATGGCGCGGACTCTGCACACCGATCACGCCACGCTGGCGGCGCGGATGTCGGAATACGACTTTGACGTCGCTTACGACGGATGGAGCACAGAGTTTTAAGCTTCAAACAAAAAAGAACGTCAACGCGGCTTGCGCTTGACGTTCTTTTTTTGTGAAAAATTCAGATCTTTTTCTTTCGTCTGAAATCCGCGGGAGAGAGTCCCGTGATGCGCTTGACCACCTCGGAGAAGAATTTTACGTCGTGGTAGCCCACCATTTCGGCGATTTCGGAGATGGTTTTGTTGGTGGAGGAGAGCAGACGGCAGCCCTGCATAACGCGGTAGTTTTGCAGATAGCTGACAAAGGATACGCCAACGTCGGTCTTGAAGCGCTTGCTGATGTAGGGCAGACTGTAATTGAGACGTTGGGCAAGCTCCTGCAGGGTCAGGGGCTCCATGTAATGCTCGGAGATGTAGGCAATGATCAGCGCACCGATATCCTGTCCCGTGGCGGCAACGCGAGCATCCTCCAGCCGTCTCATGGTGAGGAGGAGAATTTCGATGAGGTAGCAACGGATCAGCGCGATATAGCCTGCCTCGCGCCGTTGCGCTTCGTCGTTGATCAGATGCAACAGCTTGAGGATCTGTCCGTTGTGATCGTGAAAGACCATGCGTGCCGGATTTTGCACCAACGCCTGAATGTTAAAATGAAGCAGATAATGCTCCAAAAGCATACGCAGGCTCTTGGTGCCCTTGAGGATGGGATCCAGAAGCTCGGGGAGGAAGAGACAATCGATGTTTTCGATATTGTTGCCGTCAAGGCTGGTGTAGGAATGCTTGCTGCCGTAATCCACGATCAGATAGTCTCCGGGGGAGAGGGTGGTGATCTGACCATCCAGATTATGCTCAATGGATCCGCCGATAATATAGCTCAGCTCCAAAAAGGAGTGAGAGTGCATGGGGACTTCCCTATATTTCCGATGGGTGATGATATAGAACTTGTCTTCTTTTAAAAGCGGCATGAATTTTTCCCAATTTAACGGATTTTTTTCGTCATCCATAAAAAATACCCCCTTTTTTTCAAAATTACTGGTTGATTTATTATAACATATCCTGTATACTATATGCAAGAGTTTTTTGAAATTTCTTTTTTCAAGGAGTGAGAAAATGAAAAACAACGCGAAATGGATCGCTTCTCCCCGAGACGTGGGATGTGCGGCGGTCAGCTTCCGTAAGGATTTTTGTTCCCAAAAGCAGATCAAAAAGGCAACCGTTTCCGCTTCTGCCATGGGTGTATATGCGTTCTTTCTGAACGGCGAGCGGGTAGGCAAGGGCATCCTGACGCCCGGATGGACCTCTTACCGCCACCGCGTACAGTACCAGACCTATGATGTGACCGCTCTTTTAAGGTCCGAAAACCGCTTGGAATTCGGCGTGGGACAGGGCTGGGCTGTGGGTTACATTGGCTACGGGCACAGCAATCACTTTTTTGCCGACCGCGTTTCGCTGATCGCTTGGCTGGACGTGATCTATACCGACGGAAGCCGCGAGCGCATTGTGACCGACGAGAGCTGGCAGGTGTATTCCTCGCAGGTGCTGTCGAGCGAGATCTATCACGGCGAGACGGTGGATCTGACCGCCTCTGTTGAAAGGATCGGAAACGCCGTTCTTTCGGACGTTCAGACCAAATTGATTCCTCAGGTCGGTGAATGGATCACCGAGCAGGAGCGGCTCTCTCCCGTGGAGATCCTCCGCACGCCCCGTGGAGAGCTTGTCATCGATTTCGGTCAGAACATGACGGGCTACGTGGAGGTGCGTGCCAAGGGAAAGCGCGGCGATCGCATCGTTATCCACCACGCCGAGGTGCTGGATCAGGACGGCAATTTTTATACCGAGAACTATCGCGCGGCGCGGAATGAAAATATTTACGTGCTGAGCGGCGGCGAGGATCTCTTCAAGCCTACCTATACCTTCCAGGGCTTCCGCTATATTCGGCTGACCGAATATCCCTTTGAGGAGGTGGAGCCCAAGAATTTTACCGCCATCGCGGTTCACTCCGAGATGAAGAGAACGGGGGATTTTTCCTGCGGAAACGAAAAGATCAACCAGCTCTATCACAACATCCTTTGGGGACAAAAGAGCAATTATCTGGATATTCCCACCGACTGTCCTCAGCGTGACGAGCGCCTTGGATGGACGGGAGACGCCCAGATCTTCTGCCGCGCGGCGGCGTTCAATTACGACGTGGAGCGCTTTTTTGAAAAATGGCTGGGCGACGTGGCGCTGGAGCAGAACAAGGATGGCTCGGTGGAGGGCATTGTTCCCCACTGTCTGCCGGGGCATCATTCCCGTGTTTCGGCGGCGTGGGGAGACGCGGCAACCGTGATCCCGTGGCAGCTTTATCTTTCCTACGGCAACGAAAAGCTGCTGAAAAAGCATTTTCCTATGATGAAAAAATGGGTGGAATATATCCGCCACGCAGGACCCGAGGAGTACCTGTGGCTGGACGGAAAGCACTACGGAGACTGGCTTGCCATGGATAACGGTCCCGATTCCTATGATGGTGCAACGCCCACCTACTACATCGCCAGCGTTTATTATCTTCATTCCACCGCGCTTCTCATCAAGGCGGGGCGCGTGCTGGGATATGATATGGGCGAATATGAAGATCTCTATGAAAAAATCCGCGCCGCCATCCGCGCACGCTATATGAAAAACGGTGACCTTCGTCTTCTTCCCAACGACTGGAAGGAGGGCGATGGCGAGCCAACCCTCAAAACGCAGACCGCATACGTATTAGCGCTCTATTTCGGCGTTTGCGAGGAGGCGGAACGCGCGCTCTTTGCATCCCGTCTTGCCGAGATGATCCGCGAAAACGGCACGCGCATGACCACAGGCTTTGTGGGAACTCCCTATCTGCTTCATGCCCTTTCGGAGAATGGATACACCGAGCTTGCATACGAGCTTCTCCTGCAGGAAAAAGCCCCCTCCTGGCTCTATTCGGTCTGCCACGGCGCTACTACCATGTGGGAGCATTGGAACAGCCAAAAGGAGGACGGAAGCTTTTGGAGCACCAAAATGAACTCCTTCAACCATTACGCCTACGGAGCGGTTTTGGATTGGATCGTTGGCGTTGCCTCGGGAATCACACCCACGGAGCAAGCACCCGCCTACAAAACGGTAAGGCTCGAGCCTCATCCAAGCAAGGCTCTCGGCTTTGCCAAAGCGGTTCTGGAAACGAGGCAGGGAAGCCTTCGCTCTCATTGGTACTATAAGGGCGATGCGGTTTACTATGAATTTGAAATTCCCCGCGGCGTGACGGCAAAATTGCGCTTGCCCTCGGGATATGAGGCGACTCTTGGCGAGGGAAGCTATCATTTTGCGGAATAAAAGAAAAAGCGGAACAATTTTGCGTTGCTCCGCTTTTTATCTTGACATTTTCTTCTTTTTATGATACAATAAGAAAACAAAAAAGAAACCGCTTTCTTCGCGGTTTCTTCTCGGGGAACATTGCAAGATTTCCTCCACTCTCAAAGGAGCAAGAGCAGCGCAGAGAATATTGATCGGCATAGCCGCATACCAACTGCGAAAAGGAAACTTGCTTAAGTATAGCAGGAAGCTCCTACCAAATTGGTGACCCCTACGGGAATCGAACCCATATCTTCGCCGTGAGAGGGCGACGTCTTAGCCGTTTGACTAAGGGGCCATGACCACATGACTCGCATATTATACCATACTTTTTTTCAAATTGCAAGCCCTTTTTGAAAAAAAGTTTGGATTTTTTGAAAAAATGTGAAAAATGCCAAAAAGAGAGGTATTAAAATTGAAAAAACTGATCATTAGTGCTTGCTTGCTGGGAGAATCCTGCCGATACGACGGCAAAAGCAAGCCCTGTGAAGCCATTGAAGAGCTGAAAAAGAACTATCATCTCATCCCCGTCTGCCCCGAATGTATGGGGGGACTTCCCACCCCAAGACCGCCTGCTGAGATTCAAGCCGACGGGCGCGTGGTGAATCGGGAGGGCAGAGACGTTACCGCCAATTACCGCGCGGGAGCGGAGGCTACCTTGGAGATCGCGAGGCGAGAGGGCTGTACGCTGGCGCTTCTGAAAGAAAAAAGCCCCTCTTGCGGAAAAGGGCGGATCTACGACGGAAGCTTTACGGGAACCCTGACCGATGGCAACGGCATCTGCGCCGCGCTTCTGACGGAGAACGGCATCGAGGTGCTGGGGGAGAGCGAGGTTGAAAAAACTTTTGGCAGATTTTCTTTGAAAACATCTTGAAAACACTTGGTATATATGGTATAATAAGGTTGTTTGAAATAAGAATACTTCGTTTTTGATATAATGAAGGTTCAAAGATAAGCTTTAGGAGGATTTTTTATGAAAAAGAGAGTTCGATTGACAGCCATTCTTTTGTCGTTGTTGATGTGCGGTACGGCGGCCTTGGCATCCTGCGATGAAAAGGATAAGACCAAAGAGAGCACCGAGCAGACCCAATCCGAAAGCGAATTGACGGAGGAAATTCAGATTGAAGGCAGCTATCAGATCTGCTATACCTCCAACGGTGACGGCACCTGCTACGTCAGCGATATTTGCTTTCTTGGAAACGTTGAAGATCTGACGGTTGAGCTTCCTGCCACCTCTCCCATGGGAGAACGTGTGGTGGCGTATTCAACCAACGCCCTGACTCATCCCGAGCTTCCCCGTATGCTTTTGCCTGCCGATTTTGAAGCTCTGATCGATGTACCCATGAAGCAGGCGGCGGCGCGCGGCGAGATCAGCGAATTTATGTATCGCAAGGTACTTAGTTGCTTTGAAAGAAAGAGCCTTGAGGGGGTTCAGGATGAGGCTTTAAAAGCCGAGGCTCTCGTTCATTCCCCCGTGCTTGCGATTACCGATCTGTATGTGTTGGCAAATGATCTCAGCCCCGCGGAATGGGAGGGGCTTTCGGAGTATATTGAAAAATATACCGATTATTCGCCCGCCAAAGGTATTTCGGCGGCAAACCGCTTGATCACTCTGTGTGAGCAAAACAAGATCAGTACGAGCTGGATCAAGAGCCCGGTTGACCCCGCCGAGATCAAGGGAATCCAATTCCCCGAGAGCCTTACCCAAATCGCGCAAAGCTCCTTTTGCGGAGGCGATGCTCTGACAGAGGTGGAGAACGGCGTTTCCTACGTGGGGAATTGGGCGGTTGCTTGCGAGAAAGGCGTTACCGAGCTCAATTTGCGCAAGGGGACTGTGGGCGTAGCCGATGCCGCCTTTGCAGAGTGCGCGATTCAGTCCGTAACCCTTCCGGAGGGCGTCAAGTATCTTGGTTTGGAGGCCTTTTCCCTCTGTGACAAGCTACAGGAGGTCACTCTTGGCGAGGCTTGCTTGAAATCGGAGATCGCGCGTTCTACGGTTGTAAAGTGCTTTCTTCCATTCATATTCCCGAGAGCCTTGAGCGTATCGGGGATAACGCGTTTCAATCCTGCAAGGGAGATATTAAGGTTTACCTTACCGATCTTGCGGCGTGGCTTGGGATCGAGTTTGGGCTGAACGGCGCCAAGCCCTCGGGATATTTGTATCTTGACGGCGTACAGATTACCGAGCTTGTGATTCCCGAGGGAATCACAAAGATCAACGACAGTGCCTTTGAAGGCACTTTGGGGATCGTCAGCGTTACCATTCCCGGTACGGTTAAAATCATCGGTAACGGTGCGTTTTTTGGGTGCAGCGATCTTGAGGTCCTGAACATAGGAGACGGTGTTGCCGAGATTTGGTCGAGTGCTTTTTGGCATTGCGAAAATCTCAGAACTGCAACGATTCCCGATAGTGTAATCTTAATGAAAGGGAATTCTTTTTATGGCTGTGAAAAGCTGGCGCAGATCGAGAACGGCGTTTCCTACGTAGGCAAATGGGCGATTGACATTGATCCCGGGGTGACCGAAGCCTCCCTGCGCCCCGATACGGTAGGGCTTATATTGACTGTATTTACCGGAAGTGAGAGATTAAAGCTTACCACACTGGTGCTTCCCAAGACGGTGAAGTACGTTGATTTGGTTTCTTTTGAGGTGATTTCCGATTTGACTTGTGTTTATTACGAGGGCAGTGCCGAGGAATGGGCAGGTGTTACCGTAAAAAACGGGACGTATGAAAATCCGCAGGGGACTCCCGTCTATTACTATTCCGAATCTACCCCCACCGATACGAACAACCAATATTGGCGCTACGTGAACGGCGTTCCCACCAAATGGTGAGAAATTGCAGAATAAAAAAGAACGGTGATTTTTTTCACCGTTCTTTTTTCTTAAAGCTCTATCTCCTCAAAATTCGCCAAAATGCCGTAGTCTGCAGAGTCGAAGATGGGGGCGTCCTTGTCGGGATTGACGGCAATGACGGTTCCCGCGTTTTCGATGGCGCAGGTGTGGCGCACCGCGCCCGAAATGCCTACGGCGATGTAGACGCGCGGGCTGACGTTCTTTCCGGTCAGACCCACCTGCATCTCGTAGGGGGCAATGCCGGCATCCACCAAGGCGCGGGAGGCACAGACCTCCGCTCCCAGCGTGGCGGCAAATTCCTTGAGGCGGTCAAACTGTCCCGCAACGCCCTTGCCGCCCGAGACGATGATATCGTCCGAGGGGGTCTCAATGCGCACGGTTGCCATCTGGGGCAGGGTGGCGCACTCGATCTTGGCAATGATGTTTCCGCTCTTTGCGGGGCGGTACATGAACAGTTTTTCACCATCGGTCTCCAAAGCCGTGCAATCGGCGCAAAGACCGGTTTGCAGGAGTGCCGAAAGAATGGGGGCGTTCCGTCTGCCGAGAAGGTCGGCGTTCCAGAGGATGACGGAGGGCTTTTCTTTCTTCGCACGTTCCGCCAGCGCGTAGGGGTCTACGTTGGTGGTGTCGGAAATGAGGATCACCTCATCGGCAAGAAGCTTGCCCTTTTCGGCAACCTCGCGGCCGATCGCCCAAAGGCTTTTCAGCTTGACGGGGGATTCGGCAACGGAGACCTTTTGCTTCTCCTTGGGGAGGGATTCCAACACTTTTTTCAGCTCCTCCGGCTTGATCCACTTGCATTTTCTGCGCCCCGAGGTGTTCTCAAAGGTTTTGAGAACGCGGGTGGGGGAGCCGTGCAGTCCGCAACGGGCGGGATCGGCGCCAAGGGCTTGGTTGTTGAGGATCTCCACCTCGCCCATCTTGGAGCGGATGGAGGGGAAGCGCAGGTTGTTGATGCGCTCCACCGTTAAGAGGGCTGGAAGCCTTGCCGATTCCTCGCCCAGGCGAGTGGTGCATTCGATGGTTTCATCCACGCCACGGATCTTCATCACGTTGGTGACAAGACCGATTCCCAGCATGGTGGCAAGACAGGGACCCACCTGCGCGGTGTCACCGTCGGTGGTTTGTCTGCCGCAGAGGATCAGATCGTATTCCATCCTTTTGATCTGCTCCGAGAGAATGTAGGCGGTGGCGAGGGTGTCCGAGCCCGCAAATACGGGATCGCACAAAAGGATCGCCTTCCTGGCTCCCAGACGGGTCAGGGTCAAAAGCTTTTCCTTAGCCGTGGGAGGGCACATGGAAAGCATGGTGACCTCCGCGCCGGGGATACGGAGAGCCTCCTCCAGCGCGCATTCGTCAAAGGGATTGAGCTCGCCGCCAATGATCTTTACACATACGATAATCTTCATACGTTGCTCTTATTTGGCGTGATAGATGGGTGCCAGCGCGTCGTGAACCGCCTTGTAGCGCTCAAAGACCTTCTCGTACGCCGCATGATTTTCTTCGTTGGGCTTTGTCACCGATTTGTCGGCGTTGCAGGCGGCAAGGGCTGCCTTGGGATCTGCCCAAACGCCCATCCGAATGCCTGCCAGCATGGCAGAGCCAAAGGAGGAGTCTGCGTATTTCTTTTCCGCAAGGGTCATGCCAAGCACGTCGGCGGTGATCTGACGCCACAGAGGGCTCTTGGAGCCGCCGCCAATGATCACGGCAGAGTCGCCCAGGGGAAGCCCAAGGGTCTCCAGCGCTTTCTTGCAGTCGAGGAGCGACATGGCAACGCCCTCCAGAACGGCTCTGGTAAAGTGTGCCTTGGTGTGACCTGCGCGGATGCCGATGAAGCTTGCGCAAAGGGCAGGGTCGGCGTAGGGAGTCAGCTCGCCGTTGAGGTAGGGGTTAAAGATGAGTCCGTCCGAGCCTACGGGAACATTCGATGCGCCCTCATCCAGCTCCATGTAGTCGCCGCCAAAGGTGTCGCGGTACCAACGGAAGGATGCCGCGCAGGATTTGGTGGCGCTTCCGGGATACCAGAGGTCGGGAAGCACGTGAGAGTAGGTCACCAGATGACGGCTCTTGTAGGGACGGTCGGTGATGACGCAGATGCGTCCGGCGGTTGCCAGCTTTACGGTCATCTGTCCTTTTTCCACAGCACCTGCCGCAAAAACCTCCATGACCGTATCGGTGGTGCCGCAAAGCACTGCGGTGGAGGTGGAAAGTCCGGTGTCAGCCGCCGCTTCGGGGGTGATATTGCCCACGATGTCGGTGGGAGACACGATGGTGGGGAGCATAGCGGTGTCGATCTCAAGGAGATCGCAAAGCTCGCGCGACCAGCACTTCTTGTTGAAGTCAAAGAGCATACTGCCCTCGGCTTCAATATAGTCGGTTACGTAGTCTCCCGTCAGACGGTGGCGGACGTAGTCCTTGGCAAACAGGATCTTGCGGGTCTTTTTCCAGATCTCGGGGAGGTTCTTCTTTGCCCACATGAGCTGGGGAAGGGTCCAGATGGTATCGGGAGTATGGAACGCCTGCTCGTTGATCAGCTCGGCGTAATGCGCGCGCAGATAAGCCGATTCCTCGGTGGAACGGGTATCGGTCCAGTAGATGGCAGGATGGAGAGGGGTGAAATTCTCATCCATGAGAACGGCGGTATGGGTTGCCGCGTCCAGGGAGAGGGCGAGAATATCGGAGGCATCAACGCCGCTTTTTTGCAAAACGGCGATAATGTTTTCCTTGGTGGCGCGATACCAATCGTCGGGATCCTGCTCGCTCCATCCGTTTTTGGGATAATGGGTGGGATATTCCACGGTATTGGTGGCAACGATCTTGCCATCCACGCTCAACAGAGTGGCTTTGGAGGCGCCGCCGCCAAAATCAATTCCCAGTACGTATTTCATGGGATTCTCCTAATGTTTCAGATTTGAGTATGCTTCGTAAAATGTATACGAAGATAGAATAAAAGGAAGCCTCCCCTGTGTAAGGGGAGGTGCCGAGGAACGAGGCGGAGGGATTGTGAAAGCTTTGAAATTGTACTTAAACAATCCCTCAGCCGCCTTCGGCGCCAGCTCCCTTTACACAAGGGAGCCTTTCGAATTCCGTTGTATATACAAAGCGTGTTTTGTAAAATAAGCTTTTCGGTAAATCTATTATCTCTTCTCGATCCAAGCGTGATCGGGGTCGCTGGAGCGGTTAAAGCCCTGATAATCGCCTGCCATGAGCCACAGGAAGTAGCTCTTGTAGCCGGGGGTGGAAACGGTGGTGTGGTAGCCGTAGGGGAACTCCACCAGCTCGTCGTTCTTTACGCGGTAGGCTTCGTCAAGAGAACCGTCGGAGGTGTAGAGGCACTGTACCGCAAAGCCCTGCTTGGGCTCGAAGAGGAAGTAATAGATCTCCTCGGCAACGCACTCGCGGGGCATATCGTTTACGTCGTGCTTGTGGGGAGGGAAGCCTGCCCAGTTGCCCTCGGTGCAGTAAGCCTCGCCAATGGTGAGCACCTTGGCGTTGCTGTTGCCGTCGATGATAAAGCTGGTCTCTCTTTGGAAGGGAACCTCGCCCAGCAGCTTGAGGACCACGTGATCCTCCTTCAGGAGCTGAGGCTGGGTCTTTTCTGCCACGGGGGTTGCGCAGACAGCGATCTTCACGTGATCCACGCCCTCAACGGTCAGCTTCTGCTCGCGGGGCATATAGAAGCTCTCGGCGCGGCGATTTTCAAAAACGCTTGCGCGATTGCCCACGTTTTCCCATTTGACGTCGTCAAAGGAAACGTTGCAATGACCCTCCAAAATGATGAACGCGGTCTCCTTGTCAGCCGCATCAAAGGCAACGGTTTCGCCGGCGTCCAGCTCGATGATGCCGAATTCCAGCTTCTTCAGGGAGCATTCCCCGATCTTGCAGATGGGGGTATAGCCCTTGGCGGGCGTGTATGCTTTTTTGTAATTATAACTCATAGTTGTTTTCCTCCATGTATTTTTTTACCTGTTCAAAGGAAGGAACGCTTTCACGCGCGCCCACGCCCATACATTTGAGGGCGGAAACCGCGCTGGAAAAATGACAGCACTTGAGCGATTCGTAGCCCAGCACCTTTGCCGCGGCGAAGGCACCGTGGAACACGTCGCCCGAGCCGTTGGAATCCACCACCTTTGCGGGGTAGATGGGGTAGGGGGTGACCGTTTTGCCGTCGTAGCAGATGCCGCCGCGCTTGCCTTGGGTAATGACCACGATCTCGGGAGAATAGAGCTCAAAGAGCTTCTTTGCCGCATCCTCTGCGGTCTTTTCTCCCGTATGTCCCAAGGAAAATTCCTCGGAGGGGATCATAATATCGGTCCATGCAAGGAGTTTCTCCACACCGGGATAGAGACCGCCGCAATCGTAAAGCACCTTGGTGCCATTCGCCCGTGCGATCTTTGCAGCTTCCACCGCGGCGTCCATTTCGTTGCCGTCCACCATCAGGATGTCGGCATCGGCAATGGCGCGCTTCATGTTCTCGTTCAGAACGAGGGCGGGAAGATCTCCCTTGTCAAAAACGCAGGTACGGGTTGCCGAATCGGCACAGAGGAGCAGGGTGGAGGCAAAAGAGCGGAAGCCGCTCTTTACCTCGATCAGATCGGTGGATACGCCGTATTTTTCAAAGTCACCCTTGAGGAAAAGTCCGCCGTTGTCATCGGAAAGCACACCGATATAAGCGGTATCGATTCCCAGCTTTTGCGCCGCCACAAGACCGGTTGCAACAGGTCCGCCGCCGGATGCCTTGGAGCTGACGGCGCGCATTTTGGTATCTTCGGTGGGGTAGGTGGGGATGGTGTAGAGCGTGTCGAATACACACGCGCCGATTCCTACGATCTTTGCCATGCGTTACGCCTTTCCTTCAGCGCCTACCAGCTTGATCTTCTCCAGAGCCAGCTGCTTGACGCGCTCAATGGGATGCTTCATAAACAGGTCGATGGCAAGACTGCGCTTGGGATCGTCCAAGGTCTCCTTGGTGCCGTCTGCGAATGCGCAGCAAACGTCGGTACCGATGTTCATCTTGCGCACGCCTGCCGCAATGGCAGCCTTAACCTGATCGTCGGGAATGCCCGAGCCGCCGTGGAGAACCAGAGGAAGTCCGCCGGTGGCTTCGCGAATGGCTTTTACGCGCTCAATGTCCAGCTTGGGAGGCTTCTTGTAGTGACCGTGTGCGTTGCCGATGAGAACGGCAAGGCAGCAAACGCCGGTGCGCTTTACGAATTCGCCTGCCTCTGCGGGATCGGTGAATTCTTCCATGGCATCGTCGTTAACGCTACCCACGTGTCCAAGCTCACCCTCAACGCCAACGCCAACCGCGCCGCAGATGTCCACGATGTGCTTGGTCAGGGCGATGTTTTCCTCAAAGGGAAGAACCGAGCCGTCCAGCATGACGCCGGTTGCGCCCCAGCGCAGAATGCGCATTGCCTCCTGCTCGGAGGGGCCGTGGTCGAGGTGGAAGCAAACGGGAACGCTTGCCTTTCTTGCAGCCGCAATGATGGCGGGAGCGAGATAATAGCCAACCTCCTCGTTGACCAGACGGGGATAGAGCTGCATGATCACGGGAGCCTTTGCTTCCTCAGCAGCCTTTACCACACCCATAATGGTCTCGGTGTTATATACGTTGAATGCGGGAACGCAGAAATTGCCTGCCTCCGCCATTCCGATGATCTCTTGCAATGTTACCAGCATAGATGCCTCCTAATTAACCGAGGATCAGATCTTCCATGGAGAGGATCTCCACGTCGTTCTGCTCTACGGAGGTGAGTGCCGCATACTCGGAAACCGATGCGGTCACCATGGTCTTCTCTCCAATGCTCTTGGCGTTGAAGATTCTTCTCGCGGCAACCTTCTTGATCATTTCGGGCTTGTACTGTGCCATAAGGATGTTACCTGCCCAAACCGTCTCCTCGCGGTTGAGGAGCATTTCGTGAAGCTCTGCGAAAGCCGAGATCACGGTGCGTGCCTCCTCGGTCTCGCCAAGGTCGCGGGAGAGCTGGAAGGGATCCTGGAAGACAACGGTCTTGCCGCTCTTCTTGGATGCCAGCTTGCCGCTCTTGACCAGATCGGCAACGTATGCGGTGTAGGTGACCACGTTGGCGGTTACCTCAATGCCGTATTCCTTGTAGAGCTGCTTGATGACCTTTGCGTCGGCGGGATCGTAAACAACAACGGTCTTGTAGTTGTTCAGAACAGCCGCGCAGGCGGACATCTGTGCCTTGGTCTCGTCAGCCGCGCCAATGAGGAAGTCGAGCTGTGCGCCGGATGCGGGCTCGTTATCGAGGATCGAGAACTCCACGCCTGCCTTTTCCAGCACCAGCGCTGCCTTGCGAGCCTGCTTGCAGACCATGAACTTGGCGTCAACACCGAGGAAGAGAAGGGTATCCTTCTTAGCGGTGTGAGCGGCAATCATTTCAGCGAGCTTTTCGCAGGTTGCGGTCTTGCCGTAGGCGTTGCCGGTTTCCAGCGTGTTGTCGAGCAGGGTATTGATGTATGCGGGGAGCTTATCCTCCAGAGCCGCCTGCAGACGGGTCTCCTTGGTGAACATTACGGGATCCCAGCCGGTGACGCAATCGTGAACGCAGGCGCCGCAGGTTGCGCACTCAAAGATGTTGTCCATGATCTCGGAAAGATCAATGGCTTCGCGATTTACAAGGGAGATGCCGAGCGCTCTTGCTCTGGCGGTATTTCTTTCCTGACCGGTTGCGTTGCCCACGGGGCAGATGTGATGGCACATCCAGCAAAAACGGCAGGAATCTACGTGTTGCTTGCATTTTTCAGACATAATCATAACGGTGATCCTCCTATCTCACAGACCGAGCTTGAACGGATTCATGATGCCGTTGGGGTCAAGCTGCTTCTTAATTCCTTCAAATACCTGCATAGCAGGGCCGTACTGCTCCTTCATCAGGCGACCCAGCTTGATGCCAACACCGTGGTGGTCGTTTACAACGCCGCCGTTGGCGAGTGCTGCGCGAACGCCGCAGGTCCATACTGCCTGATGCAGACGGAGTGCTTCTACGGGATCCTGAGGCACGTCCTTGCCTTCAATGATGAAGCGGTCGTAGATCATGGAGCCCCACTCGT
>SVSL01000048.1 GCA_015064315.1 Oscillospiraceae bacterium | reverse complement strand
GTTGCGGGGTCCAGGGGCAGAGCCCCGGTCGCCCGTCGCAACGGGCGAAATCCCCCTTACCCCTCCGCAGAGGGCGAAACTCCCCCTTGCCTTTCTGCAAAGGATCGAAAAAGTGTTTAGAATAGTATGTGCGGTTGTTGTTGTTCTATGCTTTTTGGCGCAAAAAAGGGGAGTGTGAAAAAATATCAAAAATTTCACAAAAAACCTTTCAAAATTCATTGACAAGACTTTTTTTGTATGATATACTAATATTGGAGTATTATCGGAGAATTTTTCTCCTGATCGATATACTGTGAAAAAGAGGGAACAAAAAAGAAAGGAAATTGAGATGAAAAAGAGATTATTGGCACTGTTATTGGCAGGTCTTTTGACTGCTTCCATGGCGTCTTGTATCTCCCGTGAGGGAGAGCGTACAAACCCCGGTGGGGTAGGAGGGACCGAGGGAGAGCAAAAGCCTCCGTCTTCTACTGAGGATATTACAATTCCCCCCGCACCTCTTACTTGGGAGGACGCGGATGATTATATCTACACCACCGAGACCAGCGTAAGCCTTCGCGTAAACGTATCCACCGTTGAGGGCAGCGTAAGGGTTGCGGGTGCCACCAAGCTTCACCGTGTGAAGAAGAGCGCAACCTGGAGCCAGGTTGAATACGAGGGAACGACCTACTATATTGCCAACGATTTTCTGACTGCTGACGATCTGTTGGGAGAGGGCTTTGCTGCTTGCACGCCCGCTCAGACCATGTATGCCACCACCGGTGTCAACATCCGTAAGTATGCATCTGCTACCGCAAGTATTTCGGTTTCCATTGGCGGTCTCAAGCAAAACGAAACCGTTACCGTGGTTGCCAAGGGCGAGAGCTGGAACAAGGTCATGCTCACCGATGACAAGGGGAACGTTTCCTTTGGCTTTGTGAAGGCAGAATTTCTCTCCAAGGATCCCGTTCAGGGCACCGTAGACAAGAACTATGCCGAGTATTTTGATGCTTGCGAGCCCAAGATCATGTACGTGGCAGAAGGTCAGTACAATCTTCGCTTGGAGCCTCATAAGGACGGACAGATCCGTGATACGCTGACGGTGAACAAGGAGCACCCCGTTCTTACGCTGAAGGTCAACGGCATTGGCAAGGGCGACTACGCCGAGTGGTATCGCGTTTCCTATCCCGATGCGGTTAAGGAGGGTGATCCCCAGACCTACACCGATTGCTACATCCATTCCTCTTGCCTCAAGGAAAGTCTTGAGAGCACCACGCTGGAGGGCTTCCTCAAGCTTTATCCCGACTTTACCAAGTGTGACGAGCTGACCCTTTACGTTGTGAATACCACACCCATGAACGCCCGCAAGACTCCCGTGTTCGAAGGCGTCGATAACATTGGCGCAACCCTGCAGCCCAAGGAAGCAGTCAAGGTTGTGGCAAGCGGAATGGTTGGTGGATCGCTCCGTTATATCATCGAATATCAGGAGGGTATTTACTACTTCGTTACCGCCAGGTATCTCACGCCCAACGAAAACGGTGAGCCTGCGCCCCTGTCTCTGACCGAGCTGCTTGCGCAGTACAAGAGCTTCACGGCTTGCACCGCCACCGAGGTATATGCCATTGGTAAGGTAAACTGCTACAACACACCTGCCACGGTGGATGTTGTTCCTCACACGCTGGCACAGGGCGACAAGGCTACCATGGTAGCAAAGTCGAGCGACGGAATCTGGTGCATCGTTCAGGTTGGCGAGGACAAGCTGTTCTTTGCCGGCATCGACCGCTTCAGCGAGATTAAGCCCGCAAATTAATGAAAATGAAGCCCCCCGATCCGCGGATTTGTCTGTCAGGCATTGCGCAGATCGGGGGCTTTTTCGCGTTGTCATGCGCTTCCCGTTTGCGCGCATCGCTCATTTTTTTCAAAAAATCTTCAATTTGCCGTCAAATGCTTGACATGGAGTCTATTTATCATTATAATATTATGTGTATTATCAGTAAAATCCGCATGGGGAAGTCTCTTTTCGACCCCTTGCTTTGAAAAACGGAGGACATTTGCTTTGATCGAGGTCAAAAATTTAACCAAGGTCTACGGCGATCACACGGCTGTGGACGATCTGAGCTTTAAGATCTACAATGGTAAGATCTACGGACTTCTCGGCCCAAACGGTGCGGGAAAATCCACCACCATGAATATGATGACGGGGTGCCTTGCTCCCACGTCGGGAAGTGTTCGCATCAACGGCTTTGACGTGGTGAAGCAGCCTATGAAGGCGAAGAAGTGCATTGGATATCTTCCCGAGATCCCGCCTGTTTACGGAGAGCTGACCCCTTTTGAGTATCTGGTTTTTGTTGCCGAGGCAAAGGGCGTTTCCTATGAGCGTGCCGTGCGTCAGGCGCAGAGCGCCATGGAGATGACCGATATCACCGATATGAGCGACCGCTTGATCAAGAACCTTTCCAAGGGATATCGCCAAAGAGTCGGTATTGCCATGACTCTTTTGGGCGATCCCGATATCATCATCCTCGATGAGCCTACCGTGGGACTGGACCCCAAGCAGATCATTGAGGTGCGTGCCTTGATTCAGGCGCTTGGTGAGACCAAGACCGTGATCGTGAGCAGCCACATTCTGGCGGAGATCCGTGAGATCTGTGATCACGTGCTGATCATTTCGGGAGGCAAGCTGATCGCAAACGCTCCCATTGAGGAGCTGAGCGAATCGGTTTCTGCCGACGTAAAGCTGAAGCTTTCGGTGCGCGGCGATGAGACGGGTGTGCTGGAGGTTCTGAACCAAATAGAGGAGATCGAATCCTGCACCCTGCAGCCTTCCCATGAGGCGGGCGTGGTTTCGCTGGCGCTCTGCGTCAAGGGCGAGGTCGATCTGCGCGACAAGATCTTCTTTGCAATGGCAGACCGCCGCTATGCGGTGATCTCTATGGAAAAAGAGGAGGAGTCGCTGGAGAGCATCTTCCTGCGCTTGACCGAGGAGGCGGCTCTGGCTTCCGGCGAAAAAAAGAGCGCACGCGCAAAAAGATCGCGTAAGGGCTCGCCGGAGGACAATGACCGCGACGGCGAATACGAATTGATCGAAGAAGAAAAAGAGGAGGGCGAAAACTGATATGTCTGCTATCTATCGCAAGGAGCTCAAGATCTATTTTTGCGGCGCCCTCGGATTTGTGGTGATGGCGCTGATGCTGGTATTTTCGGGCGTCTTCTTCACCTTTACCAATCTTGCACAGGAGTACACCGATTTTCTTTTCACTCTTGACCCCATGAAGCTGATCCTCATTCTGGTCGTTCCGCTTCTCACCATGCGCACCATTGCCGAGGAGAGACATTCGCGCACCGATCAGCTGCTTTATTCGCTTCCCATTCGTCTTTTCCACGTGGTGCTGGGCAAATTCTTTGCCATGCTCACGGTGTTCCTGCTCCCCACCCTGGTGGTTGGCTGTTATCCGCTTTTGATGGCGGCAATGGGAAAGGTTTCTTTGCTGGCATCCTATACGGCTTTGTTTGGATATTTTCTCATGGGAGCGGCTCTGATCGCCCTTTGTACGCTGATATCCTGTCTGATGGAAAATCAGATCGTGGCAGGAGCTGTCAGCCTGGTGGTATGCTTTGCGTTCTGGTTTTTGCAGCGTTATGCCTCCGGCGTCATTCCCGGGGATGCTCTGGTATCCTTTTTGATCTGCATGGGAGTATGCCTTTTGATGGGTGTTCTTGTTTGGAGACTTTCGAGAAGCCTTGCCGTGGGACTGATCGGCGCACTGATCCTCGCGGTCCCCACGCTGGCACTGTTCTTCCTTAAAAAGGCGTGGTTTGAAAGACTGATTCCCGATTTTTTGGAGGCGATCAATCCCTTTTCGCGGGTGGCGGGATTTTTCTACGGCTATTTTGACGTAGAGGGCTTGATCTTCTATCTCACTTGTATTTTCGTTTGTTTGTTTTTGACTGTGCAGGCTATGGAAGCCCGCCGCAAGATCTGAGGGGAGGGAATCGAATATGAATCGTGATAACAAATCCCTCTTTGATTTCAAGGGCGTTTCCAAGCACGGCGTGATCCTGTCCGCCGTGATCGTGGTTGTTTTGGTGCTTTCCGTTTTGCTTAATGCTTTGCTTGGAATGGTTCCCGCCCATTTTCTGAAGTGGAACGTAACGGGTGCCTCCACCTTCAGGGTGTCCTCCAAAACGGCGGAATGGCTCAAGACCGAGCTGAACGAGGACGTTTCCATCTATCTGATCGGAAACGGAGGGGAGGAAAACGAGGTTTATCTGTTTCTTTCCGACGTGGCGCAAAAGAACCGTCACGTTCAGCTGGAGATCGTCGATCCCCAAAAGGATCAGGATTTTATCAAGGACTTTGGCGGCGTTTGGCCCGAGGAAAATATGAGCGTTTTGGTAGCGAGTGCCAATCGCTACAAGATCCTGGAGAACAGCGAGCTTTACTATTACTACAACACCACCGCCAAGATGCGCTATTCCCTTGCGGAATACGAATACTACCGTTATATGTTCCAGCAATACCATGCGGCTTACCCCGATCAAGGCTACGATCAGGTTTTGGAGTCGTTTGTTGCCGATACCGCTTGTTATTTTGATGGCGAGACCCAGGTGATCTCGGCGCTCAAATACGTGCTGATGGATGACGTTTCCACTCTCTACGCCGTAACCGGAAGCAATGAGGGGCTTGATACGGGGCTTACGGGCGATCTTTGGAAGTACGGCTACGAGATCAAGAATCTCAAATCGGTGCAGAAGATTCCCACCGATTGCGACCTGCTCGTTTTGCAGGTTGCCAAGGATATCAACGATCTGGAAAAGATGGTGCTTGACAACTATCTCAAAAACGGCGGCAAGCTCTTCCTGACCACCTTTTACGGTGTGGGCGATATGCCCAACCTGGGGAGTGTTCTGGAGCAGTACGGCATGGACTTTTTGGAGCAGACGCACCTGCTTATGGAGGGAGATCAGAATTACATTTCGATCTCCTCGGATCAGACCACCTATCTGATGCGTGCGCACATTCGTCAGCACGGTGCTACGGGAACCTTTGCCGGAAGCTTTTTGCTGGATCTGATGAACGACGGCGTTCACATCATTGACGTCAAGGAAGTGGAGGGCGTTACCGTTACGCCTTGGCTGCAGACCTCTGCAAAGGGCGTTCCTGCCTTCCGCACGAGCGACACCTCTTCTGAGTCGGGTGAAGAAGGCGTATACACCTTTGGTGCCATTGCCGAAAAAGGGGATACCCGTATCATTTGGGTGGCAACACCCTCGGCACTCTCGGCGGCGGTGGATTCCCAGTCGGGCGGCGGAAACTTTGGACTTGTCTCCTCGGCGTTCCGTTGGATGACCGAAACCAATGAAACCATCTTCTCGGCAGACGCCCGCGTGAAAGAGACCTCTTATCTGACCGTTTCGGACCAGGCGTTCGTCATGTGGGGAACCGTCCTTGTGATCGTTCTGCCTGCGGCGATCCTCGCCATTGGCATCGTCATTTGGTACGCAAGAAAGAGAAAGTGAATTTTTAGAATGATTTAAGACCTCGGGGGAGGGAGAAGCGTTTTGCAAAAGGCTTTTCCACTCCCCCTTCTTTTTAAGAATGTACGTAAAGAGCCGGGATTGCAAACGTCCTTAGGAGACCCCTTCGTCGCTACGCTCCTTGGTTTTGCTCCTACGTCGCAAAACTTCGACTCCGCTTCGCTCCGCTCAAGGTGACACAAAAAACGATAATTCGCGCACAAACCTGTAGGGGCGACCATTGGTCGTCCGCCTGTAAAAAATCTGATTTTCATAAACGAGCGATTCAAGGCTATCGCCATCGCCCCTACGACCAAGGATAGATGTAACCGTGAATTTTGTGGCTACGCTCTTTCGCCCGATTTTCCTCAAATCTTGTAGGGGGCGACGTAGCAAAGCGGCGCGAGCGTAATGAATGACACCACGGTGTGGTGTCAGAACGGGAGCGTGACCGAGTCGCAACGAGAACTCGACGCCCCGGAAATGAAAGAATTTTCAATTTGCAACCGGCTATGATTGGTAGCCGTATAAAAAGCAAAATTTGTTGCTTCTCGGGTCGTCGAGGACGTCGACCCCTACAGGCAAAAATTCAAACCGCATCGATACGCCGATATGGAGCGAAAGCTCCATCGGTTCCGGACTATCGAGTTCTCGTTGCGAATTGGCGCATCAAAAGTGCGGCACGCAAGGATTCCTCTCGGCATACACTGAAAAAGAGGAGGATTCTTCTATGCTTCATCTTTTTCTGCAGCTTTTCGAGGAGTGCCTTGCGGCAGATTACCGCGAGGTCGAAAACGCCGCCAACTACGCCTACCGTCGCGAGGAGACGGAAAAGGGGGAACGTCTGTTCATCTTCTTTGAAAAGAGCCACGGTGTTACCGATTGGCTCAACAATCTGGATTTTTCGGCGCGCCCTTACAAGGAAATGGACCCCGTTTGGAGCTGCCACGCGGGCTTTCTTCGCGTTTGGAGCAGCGTCAAAAAATATCTGACTCCCCATATGCTGGATCCGAGCGTAACCGAGGTCACAGTGGTGGGATACAGTCACGGAGGTGCTCTTGCCGTTCTGTGCCACGAATATCTTTGGTTTCATCGACCAGACCTGCGAGAGCGGATTCTCGGCGTGGGCTTTGGTGCTCCCCGTGTCCTTTACGGGTGCGTTCCCCCCGAGATCGCTCTGCGCTGGGAGCATTTTTACGTGATCCGCAACGCCAACGATCCCGTCACCCACCTTCCGCCCCGTTTTACGGGATACTGCCACGTGGGAAATCTCGTGGAGATCGGGAGAAAATCGGATTACGACGGCGTAAACGCCCATCGCCCCGAAAGCTATCGCGCAGAGCTGAAACGGCTGATTCATTCAGAAGAATAAGCAGCCTCTTTTTGCAAAGCAAAGCTTCCCGGCTACGATATATCTTGAAGCTTTCAACAACACCATTTGTAGGGACCGGCGTCCCCGACGGTCCGAGAAGCAACAAATTTTGCTTTTTATACGGCTGCCAATCATAGCCGGTTGCAAATTAAAAATTCTTTCGTTCCTGGGTCGTCGAGGACGTCGACCCCTACAGGCAAAAATTCAAATCGCATCGATACGCCGATACGGAGCGAAGACCTTATCGTTTCCGGACCGTCGGGGACGCCGGTCCCTACAAGCTTTCCTATATTCCAAAGAGATAGCGTAGCCGTGAATTTTGCCTTTCAAGGCTACGCTGTCCTTTTATTCCTAAGGCTTGATCCCTTTTTCTAATGACTCAGCCTCTTTTGTTTTATTCCTCCACCGTAAACGCCGCAAAGGAGTAGGCAGGAAGCTCGGAAAGAGCGACGGTGTTTCCCGTCAGGCTTCCGCTCGCATTCAGACGAATCAATTTTGCGCCTGCCCTTGCCAGCTGAGCGAACATTTTTTCAAGGCACTCTCCAAATGCCTCATTCAAGGGGCAGGTAGTTCCCGGACGGGCTTCACCTTGAAAGTTGACCAAGGGAGAAAACCGGTTGACCTCCTTTTTCAAGGCGTCATGGGTCAAGCCTCCGTGACCAACCGTCTCCCCCACCCAGATGGCTCCCTCAATGCCGTGGGAGGAGAAGAAGGCGAGGTTTTGGGCAAGCGCGTCAAAATCGCGAACGGTGCCGTTTTCCACGTCGGTATCCGGAACGATGAAAACACGGCTCACCTCACACGCCTTGAATTGGCGCAGATATTCCTCACGGGTGGAGGAATTGACCGTGGAATTCATAATGGGAACGGACAGCTGATACATAACTTTTTTTCTCCTCGTTTTTTGATATCTCTATTATAACACAAAAACGCATGACTTGTCAAAAATATTTGATTGTATGACGATTTCTTTTCCTTGCAGATGCTCTTGAAAGAGGATAGGGGTGCGGGGGAAGGAGAAAGCTTCTTTTCAGAAGCTTTCTCCTTCCCCCGCAAAAAAATCAACCAAAAAATCAATCAAAATAATAAGGCTTTCCGGTCTTGGCGGATTCGTAGATGCCTTCGAGGATGCGAGTGACGCAATAAGCCTGTTCAGGCTTGGTGATGGGAGCCTCGCCACCGCGTACCGCGGCGATCCAAAGGCGTGCCTCGCGCTCGGCAGCGGTTTCACCCCTCTTGGAATCGTTGAACGCCGCTCCGGAGCCCTTGAAATCGGGCTGAAGGGTGTACTGCACGTTGTTTCGGATACCGTTGATGCGCAATCCGTCGATCATATCGGCACCTGCCAGCGTTCCGCAAACCGAGGTCACGGCTTCGCGATAGTCCAGCGTATTGAGCGCCCATGCCGATTCCAGCACAATGGTGGCGCCGTTCTCCATGACGATAAAGCCAAAGGCGCTGTCCTCAACCGTGAATTTTTCGGGATCCCAGCATCCCCACGCGTTACCTTGATTGGTGTCCTTGTTCAGCTTGTGATAGGTAGTTCCCACGCAGTATTTGGGCTTATAGTTGTTCATGGTCCAAAGGGTAAGATCAAGGGCGTGGGTACCAATGTCGATCAGAGGACCGCCGCCCTGTTCTTCTTCATTGAGGAACACGCCCCAGGTGGGAACGGCGCGACGGCGCAGAGCGGTTGCTTTGGCGTAGTAGATGTCACCAAAGGTTCCCGCCTCAGCTTCCTGTTTTAAGAATGTGGAATCGGCACGGAAGCGGCTCTGATATCCAATGGTGAGCAGCTTGCCCGTGCGCGCGGCGGCATCCAGCATCTTCTTGGCTTCCGCCGAATTGATCGCCATGGGCTTTTCGCACATCACGTGCTTGCCTGCCTCCAGAGCATCCACGGTGATAAAGCTGTGAGAGCGGTTTGGAGTGCAGACGTGCACCACGTCAATGCTTTCGTCCTTGAGGAGCTCCTTGTAATCGGTATAGATCTTAGCACCCTCTGTACCGTATTTTTCGGCAGCCTGCTCGGCGCGCTCAGGAACGATATCGCAAAAGGCAACCATTTCGCAGTCCGCCACCTTTTTGAGAGCGGGCATATGCTTGCCGTTTGCAATGCCGCCGCAGCCAATGATACCAACGCGTGTTTTCGTGTTTTCCATCCTTTTTTCCCCCATTTTGAAAGTGTAAAAATATCCAACACCAGTATAGCATAAAGAAGCGGAATATGCAAGCGTTTTTTGTGTGACGAAATAGAATTTTTAAAAAATAATAATGCATATACGGGGTACAATCAAATCAAAAATCCGCCGCCTCATGAATTTTGAGACGGCGGATTTTCGATCCTGCTTTTCAATTGGCAAAAGTTCACGACCGGAGGCATTCATGCTTTTTGAAGGACGGTGCTTCTGCTGCCAAAAATTATTTTTGCCTATTGCTCAAGATCAGTGAATAAAGTGATTTAGGATATATCTTGCGATATGCTCCTCGTTGGAGCAGATCACGGCATCAGCCACGTCCTTGGCGGCGTCACAAGCGTTCCGCACCGCCAACCCGAGTCCTGCCGCACTGAGCATGGAAAGATCGTTGGGACTATCTCCCACCGCAATCGTCCGGGAGGGCTCCACACCCAGCTCTTTAGCCAGACGCAAAAGGGCATTTCCTTTTCCCGCATCCTTGGAGATGATTTCCAGATTGGTAACGTCGGAAGAAACGATCTGAATCTCCCCGATTTTCTCCAAGCGTTGCTTGCATTCCTTCAATTGATCGTCATGACGAAAGAACACGCAAAAGAGCTCAAGCTCCTCTCTGGAGCGGCAAAAATCCTCAAAGCCCGCACAAGGAACGGCAGTGGCATCAAAAAGCTTTCCAAAATAGCCGTTCACGCGATAATAGGCATAGGCTTCGTCATTCATTTTTTCGGCGTCAATATAGGAAGCTCCAAGATAATGAACCGTACTGTTCACCTCATAGTCAGCAAGAATATCCATAATCCGATGAACAGTCTCTTTGGACATACCGGCAGTCATGCGCTTGTTTCGGATCTTATCGTAGATCACAGATCCATCCGAATGGATCAGATAGGTTACGTTGGGATTGTTGCGAATCTCGGGAGGGATCTCGGAAAAGGCTCTGCCGGAGCAGGGAACAAAAAAGATGCCCTGTTCGGAGAGCGAGCGGATGGCACGCTCGTTTTCGGAGCTGACCGTCTTATCGGTTCCAAGCAGTGTTCCGTCCAAATCACTGGTGATTAGCTTGTAGGGTTGCATAGACGTTATACCTCTTTTTCAGTTTGCAGCAACGCGCTCCGTTGCTTTACTTCTATTATATCGCAAGATCGTTAAAAAATCAACAATGGTGCGAAATGTGAAAAAAAAGACAAAAAAGAGCGAAAAAAGAGCGAAAACAAGCATACTGTTTGGGAAAGCCAAAAAAATCTTCCTATTATATATGCTTCTGTTTGAGAGTTTTCAAAAAAAATTCAAAAAGCTCTTGACAAGCCTTCCTGTTTGTGGTATAATGTCTCTACCTCTGCAAAAGGGTTTTTTCTTTGTGCCCATTTTCAGGCACAGGATCGCCCCTCACAGCGCCACCCGAACACGGGCGTGACGGGCACCTTTCAGAGGGAGGTACACAGGGTGAATGATTTTTCATTCATCAAATAAATTCAATATAGGAGGTGCCGCTAAATGGCTAATGACGCTCGCGTCAAGATTACTCTGGCATGCACTGAGTGCAAGCAGAGAAATTACGACACAAAGAAAAACAAGAAAAATGACCCTGACAGACTGGAGCTCATGAAGTACTGCAAGTTCTGCCGTAAGCACACAACTCACAAGGAAACCAAGTAAGCTTTTCCGCAACAAAAAAGAAAGGAATCAAGATCAAATGAAAACAGGTACTCTGTTCAAGAAATGGACTGCAGCCCTTTGTGCAGTTCTGATGATGATCTCGCTCTTTGCAATTCCTGCATTTGCGGACGAAGCAACCGATGCCGGCCAGGAGGCCTCTAAAATCAGCACCGGCACTCTGATCGGTCTGATCATCGGCGCAGTTGTTCTCGTAGTTGCTGTAATTCTGTGCATCAGATTCCGCGAGAATATCGGCAAGTTCTTCCGCGTATACAAGAGTGAAACAAAGAAGATCGTTTGGTTGCCCTGGAGCCAAACCAAAAAGAGCACGCTGGTGGTTCTGGTCGTTCTCATTGCGTTCGCAGTTGCGATCTGCCTGATCGACCTGGCTCTTTCCAGAAGCTTCTTGAAGTTCGTAGAGCTCTTCAGCAAGTAATTGATCAGCTATGAGTGATATCAATGAAATGAACGTAGGCCCGAGATGGTATGTGGCGCACACTTATTCCGGCTACGAAAACAAGGTAAAAGCAAATCTCGAAAAGATCATCGAAAACCGTGGCCTCGGTCACATGATCTTTGACATCCGCATTCCCACCGAGATCGTGGTGGAGAAGAACGGAGACACGGAAAAAGAGGTAGAGCTCAAGATTTTCCCCTGCTACGTGTATATCAAGATGATCATGAACGAGGAAAGCTGGCACGCCGTAAGAAACATCACCGGTGTGACAGGCTTTGTAGGTCCCGGATCGCGTCCCACTCCCTTGAGTGAGGAAGAGGTTGCGGCACTCTCCATCGAGCAGGTGCAGCAGATCAAGCTGGCATTTGGCGTTGGCGACAGCGTTACCGTTACCAACGGTCTGTTTACCGGCTACAACGGCACGGTGCAGGCAATTTCCGAGGATCTCAAGAGCGTTACCGTGCTGATCAAGCGCGGAACCCGTGATATGCCGGTTGAGCTTTCGGTCAACGACGTAAAGCTGGCAGAATCGCAAATTTAATTTAGCAACCAATCAAGCGTTGCACGTGGGAGGAAGAAAATTCTTTCATTATTACATTCTTCCGCAAAAAACCACATTTGGAGGATTTTAAAACTATGGCTAAGAAAATTTTGGGTTATATCAAGCTGCAGTTGCCCGCCGGTAAAGCAACTCCTCAGCCCCCTGTAGGTCCGGCACTCGGTCAGTACGGTGTTGCAATTCCCGTATTCACCAAGGAATTTAACGAGAGAACCAAGAACGACATTGGTTTGATCATCCCCGTTGTTATTACCGTTTACGCAGACCGTTCCTTCACTTTCATTACCAAGACTCCCCCCGCTCCCGTTCTCATTAAGAAGGCAGCAGGCATTGAGTCCGGTTCCGCAGCTCCCAACAAGACCAAGGTTGCAAAGCTGACCCGTGAGCAGGTAAGAAAGATCGCCGAGACCAAGATGCCCGACCTGAATGCGGCAAACATTGACACGGCTATGAGCATGATCGCAGGTACCGCACGTTCCATGGGCGTTACCGTTGAGGACTAAGGAGGGTAACGAAAATGGCAAAAATGGGTAAGAAATATACCGACAGCGCAAAGCTGATCGAAAAGACCAAGGCATACGACGTAGTTGAGGCTATGGAGCTGGTATGCCAGACTTCCAAGGCTAAGTTCGACGAGACCATTGAGGTTCACGTTCGTCTGGGTGTTGACTCCCGTCACGCTGACCAGCAGGTTCGTGGCGCTGTTGTACTTCCCAACGGCACCGGTAAGACCGTTAAGACCCTGGTATTCGCCAAGGGCGACAACGTTCAGAAGGCTCTGGACGCAGGCGCAGATTACGCCGGCGGCGCTGAGTACGCTGAGAAGATCCAGAAGGAAAACTGGTTCGATTTCGACGTTGTTATCGCTACTCCCGACATGATGTCCGTTATCGGTCGTCTGGGTAAGGTTCTGGGCCCCAAGGGCTTGATGCCTTCTCCCAAGGCAGGCACCGTTACTCCCGACGTTGTTCGTGCAGTAACCGAGGCTAAGGCCGGTAAGATCGAGTACCGTCTCGACAAGACCAACATCATCCACTGCCCCATCGGCAAGGCTTCCTTTGGCGCTGAGAAGATCAAGGAGAACTTTGACACTCTTCTCGCAGCTATCATCAAGGCTAAGCCCGCCGCTGCAAAGGGTCAGTATATCAAGAGCTGCGTAGTGGCTTCCACTATGGGCCCCGGCATCAAGATCAACCAGGCTAAGATCGGCTAATTGATCGCCTATATAAAAAAAGAACCGTTCCACGAACGGTTCTTTTTTTGTTGCCTTATTGTTCCAGATAGGCATCCACTTCCTCACGGGAATGAAAAACAACGGTGTTCAGATGCGAATATTGTTGAAGCAAGGAGAGAATATCAGGCCTTTGCTCGTTGAAAAACGCGCTCACGTACTCGATAAACGCAGTGTCCTCCTCGGTTTCCACCCAAGGCATATCGCTTCTCGGCTTCCCGATCCGCGCGCGGATGCTTTCTACGCAAACCTCGGTGGGAAGGTCTAAAAAGAACACCGTGTCGCAAAATTGCAAGCGTTTTTCCATGGTGTGCGCGTAATTTCCGTCGATGATCCAAGCGTCCTTTTGCAGAATTTCTTGCAAACGCGCATCAAAAACGTCGCGGGATACCGTGGTCTTGTCAGCGTTCCAATAGAGCATATCCAAGTGATAGAGGGGAAGACCGATCTTCTCCGCCAGCGCGCGTGAAAACGTGCTCTTTCCGCTTCCGGGGCATCCGATAACAATGATTTTTTTCATATACGTACCTCGTTTTATGGGAATGGGGAGGGGGGATTTCGCCCGTTGCGACGGGCGACCAACGCTACGCGGCGTTGGATCCGCGCCACCTTTTGGAAAAGGTGGACGAAAACTTTTCACAGAAAAGTTTTTTGGAAGGGTAGAGAAAATGGAAATGTTTGAGTCCCTACCGTCAGCTATCCCTGCCGTGATTTGTTAGGGAATGGACAGACGGAAAGAATAGCTCCCGCGAGCATTTTGGGACCGCTACCCAAAATGCTCCATGAAATTAGTTTACGCGGAGGGGGGATTTCGTCGTCTGCGGACGACGACCAACGCCGCGCGGCGTTGGATCCGCGCCACCTTTTGGAAAAGGTGGACGAAAACTTTTCACAGAAAAGTTTTTTGGAAGGGTAGAGAAAATGGAAATGTTTGAGTCCCTACCGTCAGCTATCCCTGCCGTGATTTGTTAGGAAATGGATAGACGGAAAGAATAGCTCCCGCGAGCATTTTGGGACCACTCTCGTTGCGACTCGGTCACGCTCGGGTTCTAACATGCCCCCGGCATGTTATTCATCCCCCTCGCGCCGCTTCGCTACCCAAAATGCTCCATGAATTTAGTTTGCGCAGAGGGGGGAGTTTCGCGCTCTGCAGAGCGCGACCAACGCCGCGCGGCGTTGGATCCGCGCCACCTTTTGAAAAAGGTGGACGAAAACTTTTCACAGAAAAGTTTTTTGATAGGTTAGAAGAAAAGGGGAAGTCTTAGTCCCGATCCGCAGACATCCCTGCCGTGATTTGTTAGGAAACGGATAGACGGAAAGAATAGCTCCCGCGAGCATTTTGGGACCACTCTCGTTGCAACTCGGTCACGCTCGGGTTCTAACATGCCCCCGGCATGTTATTCATCCCCCTCGCGCCGCTTCGCTACCCAAAATGCTCACCGATATTAGTTGAAGAAGGTGTAGCGGCGTATCGATGCGGTTTGAATTTTTTGCCTGTAGGGGTCGACGTCCTCGACGACCCGAAAACGATAAGGTTTTCGCTCCGTATCGGCGTATCGATGCGGTTTGATTTTTTGCCTGTAGGGGTCGACGTCCTCGACGACCCGAAAACGATAAGGTTTTCGCTCCGTATCGGCGTGTTGATGCGATTTGAATTTTTGCCTGTAGGGACCGGCGTCCTCGACTGTCCGAGAAGAAAAAGCGTTTGCTTTACGTGTGGCTACATACCAATAGCCGTTTAAAAAGCAAAATTTGTTGCTTCTCGGGTCGTCGAGGACGTCGACCCCTACAAGGTTTGAGGAAAATCGAATAAAAGAGCGTAGCCGTGTAATCCACGATTTCCGTTCCTCTTGATCGTAGGGGCGATTCATGAATCGCCCGTTTATGAAAATCAGATTTTTTACAGGCGGACGACCAA